>JAZKIX010000222.1:608-22525 GCA_040384645.1 Pseudomonadota bacterium
AAAACGTTACCCGACGTATTGCCTTTAACTGCAGGCTCCGAGTAAACGATTTGGCGAACGATGGTGGTTGGCAATTCGACTGAAATTGCTTTGCCATCGTAAAAAATCGCTTCGCATTCCATGCCATCTTTGAGGTAATGCAGCGCATCGCCCAAGTTTTCTTCTTCAATCTCAAATTGCTCGTAGTCGGCATCCATGAATACGTACAAAGGATCGGCGAAATAAGAATAGGTGACAGGTTTTTTATCCAGGACAACGACATCAAACTTATCGTCGCCGCGGAACACGTTTTCCTGAGGGCTATTGGTCAAAAGACTTTTCATCTTCCACTTATAGGTGAAGCCCGTGCGGCTCGAACCATTGACATCAGAGCGCAAGATGATCATAGGCTTACTGTCAACCATAATAATATTGCCAACACGAATTTCTTTTGCAGGTTTCATAGCGAATATACGTAAAAAGGTGGGTACACAAAAAACCATCCGTAGCCTGCTGGCGAATTTACTGCAAGCCCACGTTTGATTGAATTTTAGAATGCGTAAAAATTAGCCGTATATTCTAACCCGCTTTTGTGCAATTCCTAGCGAACTGTTTCGGCAAACTTGAGCAAATTGGATGCCAAATCGCCATTTTCCAATATTTTCCGCTGCCAATCTGTAGTTGAGACGATAATTTTTTGCATGTCGGCTTCTAACGATGCCCACAACTCGGACCAATCTATGGCGGTTTTAGCTGCCCCATTCCAGCTTAAAGAAAAGTCGCTCAAGCTTTCGCTCGCTGCTGAATAGCGCTGCAAAAAAGCGTTCAATTTGACGTGATGCAGGTTTTCATCTTGCGGGTAGATATGCCAGATAAAAGGCTTGCCGGCCCATTGTGCGCGCACGAACGAATCTTCGCCCCGCACAAAATTAAGATCGCAAGCCCATAATAATTTGTCGTAATCAGGTTGCGGAATAAACGGCAGCACCCGGACCGTTAATGCGCCTTGGGTCGCGCTGGCGCCGGCCTGCGCAGTTTGTGCGCTGCCGCCTACAAATGTCTGGACTGCATCTACAGCGACACCTTCCGGCACCAGGCAAGTAATAGCTGTGTGATTCTTTTTCCAAATTTCAAATAAATCCCAAACCGGTGCTTGCGGATAGCAAAACAAAGAAACTTTTAGGCTGGTCATCTCTGCCGGGGTGACACCCAATTTCGCCAGAAAATCTGCCCTTGCCGCTACATCGGATTGAAATATCTGGCGCTGTTGTGGCAAGTCAGATTCCAACAACAGTCCGCCGGTCTTAGCGGTAAAGCCGGGAAAGAAAAAATACTTTGTCAGGGCACGCGTTGGATGAGGCGAGGACAATGTATGGCAACCCTCGACCCATGTTTCCGCGCTGAGTCCTTCCAGATTCAACCACACCGGACGGGGACTGCATTCTGCCATCGCCGCAATATATCCAGGCGGTATGTCGCAGGCAAAGAACTCGATCACGATATCGGCCACATCGTGTGCGGCAAACATGCCGTTTTGATCGCGCCAATAGCGTACGGACACGTTGTTTATCTGCTGCTGTTCGTGGTCGATGGCGATCTCCGGACAAATTCGCTGGAAACTGTGCAAATCATCCACCCACAAGGTCACAAGAATGCCGTGTTCAGACGTTAACTGTCGCGCTAAACGCCAGCAAATCCCGATGTCACCATAGTTATCAATGACTTTGCAAAACAATGCCAGAGATGCCGGCTTATTTTCTTTGAGATGGTTTGTTGGTTGATTCAAAATTGAAATTCCAGTTTCAATAAAAGAACGTGGATAAAAGTTATATCGCGTTCGTCGCCAGCGAAAGCAGCACGATTCTAGGGTTGTATCAAACAAGCTAATTCCACGATTTCTTGCTGGTTTTTACCTGTTTTTGTTTGGCCGCGCCTTGTTCAAAGCGTTCGCGTGTAATTTCTTCATCGCGTTCGCCGAATGCATAATTGGCTTCCAGCCACATTACATTGATGATGCCAAAAGCCAGTGCCAGTCCGATGCCTAAAATCCAGGTGAAATACCACATGAATCAGTCCCTTTCAATACGATGAATGTTCATTATTACGGATATGCTCCAGCGTTACTTTGCCGCGCATGATGCGGTACACCCAACTGGTGTACATCACAATGATGGGCAACATCACAACAACGACCCAGAACATGGTGGCTAGGCTCCTGTGGCTGGCGACTGCGTCCCATGCGGTCAGGCTGCTGTTGGGGTCGAGCGAGGAGGGCATAACAAACGGGAACATCGCTGCACCTGCGGTCAATATGACGCCGGTAGTCGATAGCCCGCTCGACAAAAATGCCAGCAGCGATTTCCTGTTCCAGCTAAACGCCATTGCCAGCATTGCACCAGCAATTGCCATGATCGGGAAGGCCCACGTAGCAGGCCAGCAACTATAGTTGTCGAGCCAGGCGCCGGTGACTTTCAACACGCTTTTGGCTGGTGGCATGAATGCCGAATTGATTTCTGGCATGGTAGTGATGCGGTAGCCATCAATACCTACTGCGATCCATGCACCTGCCGATAGCATGGTGACGATCAATAGCGCCGCCGCTAACAAGGCGGTCAGGCGGGCTCGGCCAGCAATTACGCCGTCTGTTTTGACTTGCAGAAAAGTCGCGCCGTGCATCAACATCATCGCCACGCTGACGATACCTGCCAATAGCCCGAATGGATTGAGCAAGCTAAAGAAATTGCCGGTGTATTCGAGCCGCATGGTGTCATCGTAATGGAAAGGTACGCCCAGCAGCAGGTTGCCGAATGCAATCCCAAAGATCAATGGCGGCACCAGTCCCCCGACAAACAAACCCCAGTCCCACGCATTGCGCCAGCGCGTATCGGCGATTTTGCTACGGTAATCGAATCCCACCGGGCGCAAAAACAGGGCAAACAGCAAAAGCATCAAGGCGATATAAAAACCGGAAAATGCGGCTGCATAGACCAGCGGCCACGCTGCAAACAAGGCGCCACCAGCCGTGATAAACCAGGTTTGATTGCCTTCCCAGGTCGGGCCGATCGAATTGATGATCACGCGCCGTTCGGTATCGTTTTTACCGAGGAAAGGCAGGCACATGCCGACGCCGAAATCGAAACCGTCGGTCAGCGCAAAGCCGATCAGCAAAACACCGACAAAACACCACCAGATCACTTTTAATGTCACATAGTCGAAGATCATTGCGGCTCCTTACGCTGCCAGCTTTTCGGGTGTCGGGGCGGAATGTGTTTTTCCTTCCCAGTGATATTTCCCTGTATGTAGGCTGCTTGGCCCCAAACGGGCATATTTGAGCATCAGTGCCATTTCTATCACCAGTAAAAGCGTATAAAAAATCAGGACGCCGGCGAGGCTGAAGTACACGTCATTCACTTTCAATGTGGATGCCGACAAGTGGGTCGGCAGCACGCCGGCTATAGTCCAGGGTTGGCGGCCATATTCGGCAACGACCCAGCCCAATTCGGCGGCAATCCATGGCAGAGGAATGCTGAACAGCGCCAGTTTCAAGAGCCAGCGCTGCGGCGCCAGCCTTTTGCGAATCAAGAAATAGAAAGAAGCGCTGAAAATGAAAAGGAATAACAATCCCAGGCCGACCATCAGGCGGAACGACCAAAACAAGGGTGCCACGTTTGGAATGGTGTCATTGACTGCGCGCTTGATCTGTTCAGGCGTGGCATCGATCACGTTCGGTGTGTATTTTTTCAGCAGCAAGCCATAGCCCAGATCGGCCTTGATGAGATCGAAAGCAGCCCGCGCTTCAGGCGACTTGTCGCCCGATTTCAGCCGGCTTAAGGCCGCATACGCGAGCATGCCATTGCGGATGCGCACTTCATGCTGCGCCTTCAAGTCTTTGATCCCTGTCACTTGCTGATCGGTGGAACGGGTCGCGATCAAGCCGAGCACATACGGTACATGGATCGCGTAATCGGTGCGCTCGGTTTCGTTGTTGGGCAGGCCGACGATAGTGATTCCGGCCGGCGCTGCCTGGGTTTCCCACTCGGCTTCGATGGCGGCCAGTTTCACCTTGTTGACTTCGCCGGCGGTGTAACCGGATTCGTCACCCAACACGATCACCGATAAAGTCGAAGCCAATCCAAAGCCGGCTGCGATGGCAAACGAGCGCAACGCAAAGGCAACGTCGCGCCCGCGCAGCAGGTAAAAGGAAGAAATTCCCAGCACGAACATCGACGCCGTTACATAACCGGCAGCTACGGTATGGACAAACTTGACTTGCGCCACCGGATTGAAAATGACTTCGCGCATGCTGACCAATTCCATGCGCATGGTTTCGTAATTGAACTCGGCGCCGACCGGATTATTCATCCAGCCATTGGCGATCAAAATCCATAGCGCCGATAAACTCGATCCTAGTGCTACCAGGAAAGTGACGCCCAGATGCTGCACCCGTGTCAGGCGGCTCCAGCCAAAGAAAAACAAGCCGACGAAGGTCGATTCGAGAAAAAAAGCCATCATCCCTTCAATCGCCAGCGCAGTGCCGAAAATGTCGCCCACGTAGTGCGAGTAATAAGCCCAGTTGGTACCGAATTGAAATTCCAGCGTGATGCCGGTAGTGACGCCCATGGCGAAATTGATGCCGAACAGCTTGCCCCAGAACTGCGTCATGTCGCGATAGATTTCGCGCCCGGTCATGACGTAGACCGCTTCCATGATGACCAGCATCCAGGATAGACCGAGCGTTAGCGGCACAAACAGAAAGTGATACATCGCAGTGGCGGCAAATTGCAGGCGCGACAAACTGACGACATCATCGAGCGGAATCATGAGAGTCCTTTGAGCGTGAAGTGGGAGAGGCAGTGTGGGACCGGCCAAGCAGGTGTTGCTCCACGTGCGGCATCGGCACCAGCATTTTTTTGGCTTGCGGGGCCGAGAAGAAAAATTTCCATACCAGGCACAGCAAGACGATTTTCAGCAGCAATGCAAGGCTGATTTCCAGCCCCAATGGCAGGCGCTTGAAGCGGCTGACCCGAGAAAACAGACGGCGCATGGTCGGCTTTCTACTCAAGCTCGCCATCTGCACTACCTGCCAACTGCGAGGGTGATTGATCTGTGGATTGCGCTTGCGCATTGCCGACACGGAATTTATCGCGTACATCGAGCAGTTTTTTAACCTTGGAACCCATCTTCATCAAGGACGTGAGCGTTTCCGGCGACAGGCGCTGCACTTCGTCAAACCAGGTACTGGACAGTTCGATCAGATCGTACATTTCACGCATGCGCTGTTGCGCAATGCGGTCGGCTTCGGTGGTGGGGTTTTCGAGCAACGCATCGCGCAACATCGACAGGGTCGGTTCCACTTCACGCCTGCGCCGTTCTTCCAGCAAGGCCTTGAAAATGTCCCAGATATCTTTGGGCGGCTCAAAATATTCGCGGCGGTCGCCGGCTTGATGCAATAACTTGACCAATCGCCAAGACTGCAGTTCTTTCAAACCCATACTGACGTTGGAGCGAGAAAATGCTAAATGCTCAGCAATTTCGTCGGCATTGAGCGGTTTTCCGAGCACGTAGAGCAGGGCATAAATCTGCCCGACGGTGCGGTTGATACCCCAGCGACTGCCCATTTCGCCAAAATGCAGGATGAAGCGTTGCGTCAGCGGACTTAGGTTTTCCATGAATGATCCAATTTCTATTAAATTCTGAATTTTCAGTAATTACTGAAATTATAATATAAATGGAACTTTCATGTGCTGGCAAATTCTTCAATGATTTAGGTTTGGAAAATGCTTGAAATCAGGGAAATAATACAGGGGGCAGTATTATTTTTTGCGCAATGAAATCCTGCGGGACAGGGGGTGTTTTGGCATATACCCCCTCATAACATACCTATTTTCAGTGCGCGGTCAGATCGTTAACAAGGACGATAAGCGTGGATCTAGTGCATATCCCGTCCGGACTTACGGCGCTTTTTTTCTTCGTAAAGATATTGATCAGCACGGCTGAGGATCATTTCGAGCGGCGTTTTATCGCCTTCTTCCAAGACGTAATAGCCCAAGCTGCAGGCGATGCGATACGGTTTATCGCCTTTGACGTTGAAGGCATCGAAGCGTTTGTAGACCCGGCGCTTGATGCTGAGCAAATCGTCGGGCGTGCATTCGGGGCTGAGAATGACAAATTCGTCGCCGCCCAGCCGGCACACAATATCGGTGGTGCGGAAAATTTGTGCCAGCAACTGGCCGGCTTTGCGGATTGCGAAATCGCCTTCGATGTGGCCAAAATTATCGTTGATGATTTTTAAACCGTCGAGATCGGCAAAAATAATAATCATTGGGAAGCCTTTGCCGGCCACGATTTGCTGCTCTGCCAAACTAAAAAAACCGCGTCGGTTATACAGGCCTGTCAATTCGTCGCGGCCGGCCAGATGCACCAGCCGCTCGTTCAGGCGCGCCGCTGTATCCAGATCCATCTTCAGCATATCGCGCGCCTGTGCCAGTTCGGCCACCAAAATACTGCTGATGAGGCAGGTCGAGATTTCGTCCCGGATCAGTTCTAGCCGGACCGAAGGCATCACGGTCAAGTCAAAAATGATGTAGCCGTAATGTTCAGTGTGTTGAAAGATCGGGAACAAGGCCAGCGTCTGATGCGCCTGATCGTTAAACAGGCCTGCGGGCACCAGGTTGCGCGTCGGGAATGGCTTGTTTAAATCGTCTTCTAGTCGTACTGAATCGCGCATGGCAAAAATCAGATGCGATGCGCCGGGCAAGGAATGCTCATTGAGCGATTCAAATATGGTCGGGGCAGAATAGAGCGCAATAAAAGCGGTAGGAATGCCGAATTCCTGTAATGACTGTTCGATCAGGTCCATTAATTTCTGGTGGTTGAACCCTGACATCCGTTTGTTCAAAAAACCTAGTTCGCGCCGTATCCAGTCGTTGGAATCTTCTAGCAGTGTTTCGCGTACATTAAAGACGCTTTGCGCGTTCGACAGAACAATCTGGCCACCCAGCAAATATTCGCCAAAGCGCTGCAAGGCTTCGCGCGAAAATTCAGATACGCCCGCCAGATGGTGATACATCGATAGCAGCATCGCTTGCAAGTGCGAGATATCGCCCGCTTGCATCAGGCAACTATGGGCGATCTTGCTCAAGCAGTCTTCAAACCCTTGCTCGTCCCCTTGCAAAGCCAGTTCCAATTGCGTTAAATAGTCGCGATATTGCGGGATTTGTTCTGGCGTTAATTGCAATGAAGTGATGATTTTTTCGTGTGAATTTTGCCCGGCTCCAGCTCCAGCGGCCGACGATGGCGAATGGCCGATATGGAAATTGGCGATGCAACCGCAAGATTGACGAATCACCATGCGTGTCGGCAATGTCGTAATGTGCGGCACGTGTTCGCCGCGTATTTTGGCGAGCAAAACGTCAAAAGCCATCTCGGCCTGTTGCCGGATCGGTTGATTGATGGTGGTCAGCGATGGCCCTTCTTTGGATAAAGACAGCAGATCGTCGAATCCGGTCAGGGCAAAATCTTGGGGAATGCGCAAACCACGCTCGACCGCGACGGCCATTGCCACCTGTGCCATGCCATCGTTGGCAGATACCAGAACGTCGAAAGGAAGGCGCCGGTCCAGCAATTCTTCCATAGCGTTACGGCCGTCGTATTGGTTGAAATTGCCTTGCACTACCAATCGGGGGTCATAGGTCAAACCGGCTTCAGCCAGGCAACGCCGATACACATCGAAACGTTCATTGGCGTCAATCGTGCCTTCCGAACCTTTCATGAAGGCAAAATGCTTGTAGCCGTGGTCGTGAATTAAATGATGCATCAGCTCGCGAAAGCCAGTGCGATTGTCGATCATTACCGAAGAGCAACCGGGCATTTCAAAATTGAGATTGATCGTCGGCAAATGGCTGAAGCGGTTGATAAATCGAATGCTTTCTTCCCGCGTCAGATCGGATTGAAAATACGCGGTAGCACTGATAACTGCATCGATATGCGGATTGTCACCGAGGTCGTAGACGATATTGAACTGGCGTTCAAACAGGAATGGCGCGTTGATACTGTGGCCGGCAATGAAGAGTAATTTCAAGCCTTCTTGTTGCGCTTTAAATTGCAGGCCATCTAAGACGGCACGTTGAAAATAACCATCCAGCGTGTTGATCAGCACTCCGACACGCAGCGCTTGATTTGAATTCGCCATTAGAATTTCCCACTCTCGTTGCGAGACCATACGGTAGGCATACTTATAGCCCATATCGACTTAATTTGGAATGGCTGATTTTTAGGATCTGAGCGCTTGATTATTGAGCGCAACAGTTCTGCCTGATCATTTTTGCCAGCCTTGGTGTGATCGCGTTTATGCACGAAACTGATCCAGAATCATTTATTTGAATAAAATCAATACGTTGGCGATTGTCCAGCCTACTTACCCACAGGCTTAGCCACATAATTTGTGGATAAGAACGACTTTTACTTAGACGAGCGCCCCATTTGCTGGCACTAGGAAATGTTTGTTGTAGGTAAGGAAATGTAACGATGCGAAATAAAAGCGCAGTCCAGTTCTATAGTGGCAACGTTATTGATGTCTCCCTCTCCCTGCAATTAATGGGTTAACCCACAAAGCTTCGCTTTGTGGGTTTTTTTTCGCTTCGCCGTTGCGGCGCGACCTTTCATCACCTTTCACCAGAGCACAATATTTAACCTTGCGTGTCGGCTGTAAATGGCAGGCTGATAAGGATGCTATATATACTGGCGGATTCAATTCGCTTTTTCAGATCGGATATACGATGCGGGACGCCAGACACCTTTCGCGTAAATCAATGCGCCGTCCAGCTAAAGTGACATTGAAAGACACCAGCAAACTGGACGCGGAAACCATTGACGTGTCGCTTGGCGGCGTATCGTTATCAGTGCATCGCAAGGTCGCGCCGGGCCAGTATTGCGCGGTAACCTTTGATGTCGAGATCGACAGCGTCTGGCGCACAGTTTCTGCAGTGGGCCAAGTGATCTATTGTATCGATTCAACACCAGAAGGATTTCACCTCGGCGTGCAGTTCCTCGACCTCGACGCTGCCAGCACTCAGGTCATCAGAGAAGTATTGAACTGATATTTTCGGTCTTGGGCAACATTTAATACTCCTGCCTGTATTTAATTAGACGCTTGTAATCCCTGCGGATTGAGGGGTAATTGTCACCATACTCCCCATATTTCATGTTTATCGCAGGCCAAATCGGTTGCTTCTTTTGTAACTCATCATGATTGAAAGACATCATTCGCGCCAGCGGCGAAGATGCTCAGTTACAATCCCCTCCTGCCGCAAAATATGATACGGTGAGCAAGATTTTGCCCGACCGCAATGGTGACCCACATCAGTAAATGGAGACTTCATGAAATTGCTGCGCTATGGCCGCCCTGGTAAAGAAAAGCCAGGACTATTGGATAAAGAAGGCAGGGTGCGCGATTTATCCGGTGTCATCGATGATATCGGTGTCGATCAGTTGTCCGACAAGGCTCTGGCAAAATTAGCGAAAATCAAGCACGACACGCTACCGCTGGTGCGCGGCAATCCGCGTTTCGGGGTGCCAATTGCACAGGTTGGCAAATTCATTGGTGTCGGCCTCAATTTCTCTGATCATGCGGCCGAATCGGGCATGCCAGCGCCGAAAGAGCCCATTCTGTTCATGAAAGCCATTTCGTGCCTGTCCGGCCCGGACGATGCCGTGATGTTGCCGAAAGGCTCGAAAAAGACCGATTGGGAAGTCGAACTTGGCATCATTATCGGTACCAAGGCTCAATATGTAACCGAAAAAGATGCCTTGTCCTATATTGCCGGTTATTGCGTGGTCAATGACTTGTCTGAGCGCGAATTCCAACTAGAGCGCGGTTCGCAATGGGACAAGGGCAAGGGCTGCGATACCTTCGGTCCGGTGGGGCCTTGGTTGGTCACACGCGATGAAGTGCCCAATCCGCAACGGCTCAATATGTATCTTGAATTGAACGATGAACGGATGCAAACGGGCAGCACCAAAACCATGATTTTTTCGGTCGCCAAACTGGTCAGTTACATCAGCCGCCACATGACGCTGATGCCGGGCGACATTATCACCACCGGGACGCCGCCGGGCGTTGGCTCGGGTCAGAAACCGCCCCGTTTTCTTAAAGCCGGCGACCAACTTACGCTTGGCATTGCCGGTCTGGGCGAGCAACAGCAAGAGGTCATTGCCTATTCCAAAGCTTAGTTGCCACCGTTATTGCAATCGCGTCGTGAACCTCCGGTAAATCGGTGCGATTGGCTTGTCTCCTTGCTTATCTCCCTATTTCCGAGGAAATCACTATGCCAAAAAAAGGGCTATCCCTAGTAGCATTGTTTTGCCTGTCCAATTTGCTCTGTCTGCCGCCTGCCTTGGCCCAGGCCAAAGGTAGCGAAAAAACCCTGCTTATCGGCATGTCAGGCCCGTTTACCGGCGGCTCCAGCCCGATGGGCGAAAGCATGCGCAATGGAATTCGGCTGGCGGTAGAAGAAATCAACAGCATTGGCGGTATCTACGGCAAGAAGATCGAGTTGATCGAGCGCGACGATGAGGCCAATAACGACAAGGGCGCAAAAATTGCGCAAGAATTTACTCAGAAAAAAGTCGTTGCTGCCATCGGCATCGTCAATACCGGCGTTGGCTTGGCCTCGATCGAAGCCTATCAAAATGCCAAAATTCCTCTGCTGATCGCCGTCTCGACCGGTACCGCTTTAACCCGTAAATACGCGCCACCGGCGGCAGCTGAAAACTACATTTTCCGTGTCGCGCCCACCATTAATCTCGAAGCGCAAGTATTGACCGCCGACCTGATCGCCCGCAAATTGAGCAAGGTGGCGATCTTGGCCGATGCCACGGCGTATGGCGATGCCGGACTCAAGGCGTTCAAGGAACAGGTTAGCCAAGCCGGTCTGACTTTAAGTGCAGAAGAACGCTTCAAGATCGGCGATCTGGATATGAGCGCGCAAGTGGCCAAAGCCAAAGAAAGCGGCGCCCAAGCCTTGGTCGTATGGGGTATCGGGCCGGAATTGGCAGTAGTGGCGCGCAATAAAATGGACGCCGGCTGGCGCGTGCCCTTGATGGGGAGCTGGACTTTTTCGATGCATAATTTTATCGACAATGGCGGCAAAGCTGCAGAGGGCGCTTTGATGCCGCAAACCTTTATCCAAGATCCCGGCTCGACCAGTAAAAACAGTTTTTTGCTATCGTATAGGCGCGCTTACAAGACCGATGTGATTTCTTCGCCGATGAGTGCGGCCCAGGGTTACGATGGCATGCGCTTATTGTTTTTGGCGCTGTATCAAGCCCATTCTGAAGATGGCAGCAAGATCAAGGACGCGCTAGAAAATTTGAAGTCGCGTTATCAAGGCGTGATCACCAGTTACGACAAACCGTTTTCTAAAACCGACCACGATGCGATCACGCAAAACATGCTCTTGATGGGGAAAATAGTGGGCGGCCGGGTCGATTATGCCAATAGTAACGACAAGAAAAAAGGCTCCTTGCTGCATCTGAAGCAGTAACCGCGGCGAAATTTCATCGGTGCAAAAATATGACGATCAAATTGCAAAAAGAGGTAGAGGCACGCTTGCTGGGATCGCTACAGCGCTACCATCGCGAAAATTGCGGCGATAGTATGGGTGACTTACAAGCCAAGTTGATGCTCGACTTTATTCTGCGGGAAATCGGCCCTGCGATTTATAACCAGGCGGTGGCCGATGCGCAAACCGCCATCGAGAGCCGCATCGCGGAACTCGATGTCGATTGTTACGAACAGGAATACGGTTATTGGAAAAAATAATCGGTCCTGAATCTCCTACCATCATGAAAATAATCGCACTTTCCGGCAGTCTGCGGCGATTGTCATTCAACAGCGCCTTGCTGCGGGCGACAGCGGCCTTGGCGGCGCCGGTCATGGACATTACGATCTATCCCGGCATCGGTGATTTGCCGCATTTCAATCCTGATATCGAGGCCGATGCCGAGGGCAATCCACCTGCCATTGCCGCCGATTTCCGTGCGCAAGTCGCTGCAGCCGATGGCGTCTTGATCGCCTGTCCCGAATACGCGCATGGCGTGCCCGGCGCCTTCAAGAATGCGCTCGATTGGTTGGTCGGCAGTCAGATCATCGGCGCCAAGCCGGTCGCCTTATTCAATGCTGCACCGCGTGCCAGTCATGCGCAAGCGGCACTGGCCGAGATCATCACGGTCATGGGCTGGGACATCGTAGCCGAAGCCTCGATTGCGCTGCCGCCAAGTGGCAAAAATCTGGATCAGGCTGGTTTGCTGGCCAATCAGGAAATCTGCGATTTGCTACGCGCTGCAATGGCGGCATTTGCCGAGGGCATTGTGCAACGCCGGCTCTGAATGGGAAAGAGTAGCTGTTGAGCCTCTGTGATGACCTCGAAAAGATGCAAATTGCCGAGTGAAATTCCCTCCCTTTCAAGGGGAGGGCGAGGGTGGGATGGGTTTTGGCCGCACCAAATGCATAAGTAACCCGTTCCGACTTACCTTCTGGCCGAACACCTTGAAAGAGAACGGGAAAACCGACCCTTTCCTCGGATCTGAATAATTGCGAGAAAGTAAGTGGCCTGCAAATTCATTCAATGAAACCGATTAAAGCCCCGGCTTGCGCCAATTAATTGCGCCTTACGCCCACCAAAATCGCCTCGTTTTGACGCAGCTTGTTTCTGATTGCATGGTCAAATTGCCGTCAGTTTCCCGCGCTTTTAACCCCGATATATCCTTCCATTTCTTCATACGCAAAAAGCGTGTCGCTTTCGACTGCCGAAGGCTTGATTCCGTCTAAACCGCTCTTGCAGTGTGCCTTGCCTAAGCCATTCCCCACTTCGTGCGAGTCCATTTCAGCGCATTGCCAATCTAATAATACTGCCAGGGGTATTATTTTTATGCCAATGAATTCGTGCGGAGAATGGTGTAAAAGCTAATATACCCCCCGTATTTTTAATCATTTGGCATGACATTCGAGGCAATTTAGCGGACATTCGCCCGTTCACGTAAGCGGTTTAGGATAATCGCAGGTTGTGCTATATGATTCAGCAGGGCAATTCTTTTCAGCACATCCTGATCCTCCGTTTTTCGTGTGTATTCAACATGATCTCAAACAATAATTTCGTTTCCGAAGCGCTCCAATTGATTGGCGTGCCGGCCTGCGCATGCGATCTGAATGGCGTCATCACGGCAGCCAACCATGCATTCGGCGCCGCACTGGGGATGGAACCGGCGATCCTGATCGGCGCTTTGCTGGAACAATTTGTCCCCATTTCGGCACGTGCCGGCAGCATGGCCCAATTGGCGGCTAGCGATTCATTGGCCAAGGCGCGGCGCTGGGATGGCAATTTGCGCCATAGCAATGGCAGTCTGGTCTCGATCCAGATTTGCGCCTTGCCGCTGTCGGATGGTTCGGGTGTGACGCTCACCTTTAGCGAAGGCAATGGCGGCGACGAGACCGCCTTGCGCAATGCCTTATTAGAAAACCAAGCGATCTTGCAAAGTGCCTTGATCGGGATTTCGGTAGTGGAGCGCGGCTTTAACCTGCGCTGTAATCGCAAGATGGAAGAGCTTTTCAATTACGGCATCGGCGAAATTGATGGCTTGTCAGTGCAAGCGCTGTATTCCAATCTTGATGCTTGGCATGCCGCCAGGGCCGAAACGGATCGCGATTTTGCTGCCGGGCGGGTGCATATGTCGGAGCATTTGCTGGTGCGTAAAAACGGCGAGACTTTCTGGGCCCGCCTGTGCGGCCGGCCACTGGATCTGGCACATCCGCAAGGGCGTTCGGTCTGGCTGGTGGATGATGTCACGCAGCGCAAGGAAGCGGCCGAAGCCGTGTTGCGCGCACGCGACGAGCTAGAGCTGCGGGTGCTGGAGCGTACCGCTGAGTTGGCCGGCGCCAATAGCAAGCTGCAAGATGAAATCCTAGAACGGCGCCAGGCTGAAGCGCGGGTGCAGCATATGGCGTATCACGATGCGCTGACTGGCTTGCCCAACCGCGCCATGTTGTCCGAGCGCTGGGATGGCGCCATGCTGAAGGTGCAACACACCGATATGCAACTGGCGTTGATGTTCATCGACCTGGATCGCTTTAAAAATATCAACGATTCGCTGGGCCATATGACGGGCGATCATTTACTGCGCGATGTGGCGTCCCGCCTCAAGCGCGCGGTGCGTTCCAGCGACACCGTGGCGCGTCTGGGCGGCGACGAGTTTGTGGTGGTGGTGCCGCAGTTGCGGGCGCGTGAGGAAGCCAGCCACGTTGCACAAAAAATCATCGATGCCTTGTCGCTGCCATTCCCAATCGACGGCCGCAATTTGCATATCACGCCATCGATCGGCATCTGCATGTATCCGACCGATGGCGCCGATGTCGAAACCTTGATGCGGCACGCCGACGCCGCCATGTATAGCGCCAAGGCCAATGGCCGCAACAACTATCAATTTTTTACCTCGCAAATGAACGAGGCGGCCGAGCAGCATTTCGAACTGGAAAGCAATCTGCGCGACGCCTTGGCACGCGATGAATTTGTTTTGCATTACCAGCCGATTGTCGATATCCGCACCCGCCGTCTGCATTCGATGGAAGTGCTATTGCGCTGGCAGCATCCGGCGATGGGCTTGATTTACCCCGACCAATTTATTCCCATCATTGAAGAAAACGGGCTGATCGTACCGATCGGCGAGTGGGTCTTGCGGCACGCCTGCGAACAAAGCATGCGCTGGCTGAAGCAGGGGCTGCAAGTGGTGCCGCTGGCGATCAATCTATCGCCGCGCCAGTTTTTGCATCGCGGCCTGATCGAATCGATTCGCCGCATCCTGGACGAGACTGGAATTGATCCAACTTTACTGGAATTGGAAATCACCGAAACCGCTGTCATGCAGCACGGTGAACAGACCCTCAGTATCCTGCAGCAGATCAGCGATATGGGGATACGGCTGGCGATCGACGATTTCGGCACCGGTTATTCCAGCCTGGCGTACCTGAAACGCTTTCCCGTCAAGAAAATCAAGATCGACCGCGCCTTCATCAAGGACCTGGAACATAGCGCAGATGATCGCGCCATCGTATCCGCCATTATCGCCATGTCGGACAGCCTGCAATTGCAAGTGGTGGCAGAAGGGGTTGAAACCGAGCCGCAATTTATCCTGCTGCAAAATAATGGCAGTCAGTACGCGCAAGGTTATTTGTTTTCGAAACCGGTATCGGCGACCGAGGCGCAGCATTTGTTTGCGGCGATGGCATAGTTTTAAGGCTTTAATTCGCCAAAAAATACTGGTGGGTGTATTTTATTTGAGGCCCTGAATACCTGCGGATGAAGGGATGTTTTGGCATATACCCCTATTTTTCTTATAGCTTAATAAGTATTTGGCAGCTAATAGCACCGGTTTTGCCCTCTCTGCCCGCCTGCGGAGAGGGCTGGGGGCGCCGGGTAAGGGATAGGGTTAGATGTATTCAGTAAGAGGAGGGCGTCGCCGCCCTCCAAGCCATTAAACCCGCATCACCCCTTCATCTTTTGTGCCACCGCGCCATTCAAACTAGACAAGTCACTGCGGCTCAGCGTCGGCAATTGCGACAAAATATGCGCCAAGGCTGAATTGTTGCCCAATTCCAGTTCGGACGACTGAATCAGCACTGTCCCTTGGCCACTGAAATCAACTTGTTTTTCCTCGCCAGACAAGGTAATGCCGGTCGCCGCACCCACCATCGACATGACACCGGTGACATGCGCATAGTCGTAACGATAGGACGGGCTAGGGCAATCGGCCCAACCGAGTACCGCCTGGACATCGACCCGGCATGGCAGTTCCAGAAAATGTACTGGCCCATTACTGGATGCGATGATCTTGCCGTTACCGATCAGGGTCAGGAAGCCTGGCATGGTCGACTCCTGGCAAATGACGTCTTTGGTGAAACCCAGCAAATGGCTGGCCTTGATCGTCATATTGGCATTGTCGAGGTCGTAGCAGGCAATATCATTGCCGTTGTCGCCGAGAATCAATTGCCCTTGTCCCTTGGCGATGACGAAATTGTTAATGTACAAGGGCGCGTTAAAGCTCTCCTTGATCAAGATATCGATCAAGCTGGAGCCCATCGATTCAAATTGCAATTGACCGTAAAACGCAATCATCTTGCCTTTGCGGATAAAGATCTCTTGCGCTACATCGACCACGAAGGCGAAACGGTTTAGGTTGTCGTTTTTTGGCAGGTTGCTTGGGTTATAGATAGTCATGATTAACGCTCGCTCGCTTGGATGTAGACGGTGCCTTGACCCATGAATTTGACTTGGTAAGACTCGCCCGAGGCTTGGCCAACGAAGGTTTTCCAGTTAAGGTCGGTCACGATGGTGGAGGTCAATGTGCCTTTGTGACCGATATAGGCATTCGGATCGACAAACACCGGCTGGTCCGGCGTGACTGGCAGTCCGATTGCGTTACCGTCTGACAGGATCGCAATTTCACCGCTGCCTTGCAAGGTGGTGGTAAACAATCCCTGACCAGAAACTGCACCGCGCACGACGCTTTGGACCCCGCCCTGGTTGCCCAGGAACATGGTGCCGGAGCGCAGCCGGGCGTCGTAGGCGAGCAAGGTTTCGCTCTCGACGTAGACAGTTTCATTGGACAGCGTGATGAGAGTGATAAACAGGCCGTTGTAGCCGTAATAGACCTTGCCCGAGCCTTTGGCTACCATGAGGGCATTGCCTTCATTGGTGGCGGTGCGCATGGCCAAGTCCTGTACATCGCCGCCACCGAGAAAGGAGCGGGCAAAATTGACTTTGCCTTGGTATGAAATCATGGCGCCGCGCTTGGCGAACACTTCTTCATTGTTCAGGGTGATTTCGATCAGTTTCTCATTGATCTGATTGTATGAGGGCATCGTCGGCTCCTAGCGTTCGGCGGGTTGAATGTACACCACGCCCTGCCCGGTGAACTTGAATTGGTAAGACTCGCCAGAGGCCTGGCCGACCATGGTGCGCCAGTTCACATCGAACACGAATTCCTGCGCGATATTACCCTTGTAGCCGATGAAGGCATCCGGATCGACAAATAATGGGTAGTTCGGGCCGACTTCGAGCGTGATCAGGTTGCCGCGCGAGATGACGGCCAGATTGCCGCTGCCTTCGACCGTGGTGGTAAATAAGCCTTGTCCCGACGCCGCGCCGCGCAATCCGGCAAAGGTGGTATTGGTCTTGAGGCCGGCATCGTAGGCTAGCAAACTGCTGCTTTCGATAAATAATTTTTCGCCAGCCAGAGGAATGACGGCGATTTCGGCCGCGTTTTGGGCAAAGAAGACCGTACCGTTGCCGGTAGTTTGCATCAGCGACATGCCTTCGTTGGTCACTTTACGCTTCAGTGCGCCGAAGATGCCTTCGCCGCCCAAGATGGATTTTTCAAATTTCATGGTGCCGGTGTACGCGACCATGGCGCCGGCGATGGCCATGACCTTTTCGTTCTGCAGATGCACTTCCAGCAGGCGATCGGTGTTTATTCGGAAACTGCTCACGACATTTTCTCCCGGGCAAATGATTGGACAGCGATGTTTTTACGAAAGCTATTGTTACTTGAAAACTAATATTGATGGTGGATTTTCTGTGCCGTAAATCAGAAATTTTTAGCATTCAGCCGATATTGACCATCTGCACTATTACCAGCCTTCCACCCGGCTCTTTTGATAACAATAACTGTTGTCCGTCGTGTAGGACGATTTTTTCGCCCATTGGGATCGCGGTTTTAGTGGCGACGTCAGTCAGGTCAGGTAGACCTTCATTGACCAGCATCCAGACATCGTTGTGAAAGACAAAATAGCCCACCCGTTTCTTCTGTGCATCACTCAGTTTTTCATTCGGGTAGACGTCGCGGTTGACATGCCAGGGGAATAGCGACTGGTTCGAATACACCATCAGACGGTGATTATCTGGCCGGAAGTTGCCTTCGGTGCGCGAGGAATACAGGTTCAATACCGGCAGCGGCCCCATGAAAGGTGTCGAGCAAAATGGGCAGGCGGGACGCGTCTTATTGTCGAAGACATACCATTGCTGTTCGCATGCCTTGTTCACGCAGGGTTGCAGCAGGTCGACGGTTTTCACCAGCGCGTTTTCCCATTCGTCGGCAGATGGCCGGGCCGCCGGGCTGTGCAGGCCGTCGATAAAGGCGCGCTTAAATAAATCGCTCAGGTAAGGGCCGGTGATCTGATAGGGAATCCGGTCCGGATTTTTCCATGGCAATTCAGCCGGCTTGACGTTGTGCGGATTGATGCGATTGGCGTGATCGGTCGGATGTTCGATGAACAGGGCTTGCGCGCCCATCGACAATTCCTCGTCCCGTTGCGGATCGTCGATGTCATGCACCTGGTCGCCGCGCAAAGGATGGCGCAGCAGCAGGTACATATAGATCAGCGTCGCCAGGGCGTGCTGGTCGGTGGCAATCGACGGCAACTTGCGCTGCGGATCGTCGCGTTTCAGATGCGCCGTCATAACCACTTCAGGCGCAATAAAATCGGGGGTGCCCACTACTTCCGGCGGAAACTTGCCTGGCACCACCAGTCCATCCATATCGATCAAGCAAGCGCGTCCGCTGGTTGGGTCGATTAAGACATTCTTGTAACTGAGGTCGGAATGGGCCAGACCGGCTGCATGCATGCGGCGAACCGCCCGTGCCAGCATGATGCAGATTTTGACTTGAAACAGCCAGTTGCCTAGTTCGCGCGGGTCGAGGTACTTGGCTCGGTTGGACGGCGAGGCAAACCACTTGCCTTCTTTTTCGCGTCCCTTAATGCCGAGCATGTCGTTGTTGCGCGAACCATGCTTGAAAAAGAAATCGGCATGATAAAACGGCGCGACAACACCGATCCGTCCGCGGTATTCGAGCGTATTGGTCGGCCAGCAGAATAGATTCTTCCAGTAGTCGCCGCCAGCTTGGTTGAAGATACGTTCGCGGTACATACCGGCGATTACCGCAATCCGCTCACGCGTGGCGGCGTCTGCGGCGCCACGGAAGAAGGCGACGACGTAAGTACGGTCAGGCGAGAAATACACGTCCTTCATGCCGCCCGACGCCTTGATCTCGTCGATGAATTGCACTTCGCTGCCGTCGGCGGCAATAACCGTGATTGTCTGAGACATTATTTTTCCGGAAGAATGAGTGCAATGCTGCGGTCATCGTGATTGCCTTGCGACCAGAAATCGAGCCACGACAATAGCCGCTGCTCGATCCCTTCATCACTTGCGCCCAGTCCGACCGGATCGTCGATGTCTTGCCACAACTGATCCCACTTGGCGCTACGCGATAGATTGGCTTCGGTATCGAACTTGGGGTCGGAGACGCCATCGGTCATCAGGATCAAAGCCGTCATGTCGTCCACTAGCGCGAAGCGGGTACGGCGCGCTAAGGCGTCGGCCGTCACTTCGGCATTGTCCAGAAAGCGCGTTTGCCCTGAAAACTCGCCGCTATCGACATCGCCCAGCAAGGTGATGCCGGCGGTCTTGCTGTACACGCCGAGCGCGCCGTCGCCAACCCAATATGCGACACAAAGCGTGCCAAAAGAAAACCGGCGACAGGCGGCGATCATGGCGGTGCTGGAAAAATCCTTGTAAGAGGCATTCAATTCTGGATGGGCCGCCAGTTCATCGTGAATCGCCTTGACTGCATGATGTGCGGCATGGCCGACGGTGATAAAGAGCTTGGCATGCAGTTGTTGATGTGCCGTTTCGATTCGTGCAGGATCGAACGGCTTGTGCAGACGCGCGCTATGAAATGCGGCAGCAGCTTCGGCAATGGCATGTGCCGCAGTGCCGGCCAGCGTCTTTTGCAAATGGGCGGCGGCTTGTTGGCAAATGACTTGCGAGCCCCGACGTGAATATTTTGCGCTGCCGGCACCATCCGACATCACCGCAATAAGCCAGTCCGTTGCGCCGACGTGGCCGATGAGGTAATCGTCGTCACGATAGCTGCCGACATGGGCATGCGAGCGGCCGCGCTTGCTGGCGGCGATAAGGCGAAAGCCGGCCGCCGCCAGTTTGCTGCATTGCTGGTCGGGTTTCCAGAAAATATCGCTCTGATCGGACGGCAATGTTTTCCACATCAACTTGGGATTTTGATTCACCAATAACGTCACTGTCGCGCTTTGGGACGGGCTTGAGTTGTCGGCATAGCTGAACAGGATCGATATCTCGAATTCTCCTGTCGCCTGAGGTGTTCCGGTAAGCGCGCCGGACGCCAGGTCAATCGTCAATCCCAGTTCGCTGGGTACGCTTATGTCGCGGAAAACAATGGCATCGGAGGGTGCTTGCAAGGACGTCAATCGCTCTGAATAGATTTCGCCAATGCGCCCATGCGGCAAACGGAAGGCGATGGTCGAGGGCGATGCCTCTAATTGGCCAGCCGTTGCAAGGCGCTTTGCACTCGGATCGATATCTCCCAGTGCAGGGGCAGGCACCGCATTCGATTGTAAGCAATCGAATGCAAACGGCTTTACCGACGGCGCGTCAAAGATGGAGGATTCGGCTAGCGGGATAGATTGCTCTTCACTAAAGCGCGCCAAGGCACTGGCCAGATTTTTATCAAATACCGCCGTCAAATGGAGGAAAGTACCACTGTTGAGAAAGGCTTCAATCAGTCCCGCTTCCAACTGCGGATCGGCACTACTTAAATGAGAGCGCGCATACGTGCGCAGGAGTCCTTCTTTGATCATCGCGTCTTCATCATTCCCTATTTGTCATCACTTTTTAGAGCAGCCGATTTCAGCCTCTGGCTCGGGTAACATCAAATCCCTCGTCGTCGCCATAGCCGAAATTGCATTCTTTCTTGCAGGTCGGACAGGTCGCTTCACCGGTTCCGCGGATACACATGATCTGGCCACAAGCACACATGGCAAATCCAATGGGATTGCCGCAATGCGGGCAACCCGGGGCGCCAATTAGCGTATCTGAATTGACGCTGCGCGCCAGGCCACGCGTATCGGACAGGTCGAAGTAATCGGCTTCCAGCGCGTACACGCCAGCCAGATTGTATTGATCGACCCGCATGCTAAAGGCAGTGCTTTCGAGCTTTTGCCAGGCCCTTTCGTACTTGATTAGATAGGGCAGTCGATTATTTTGGCAGCGACCGGTGAGGATGACGAAATCTTCATCCACCGTACTCGCTTGCTCGATATTGCTTATTTTCGTCAAGATGCTGTCGTCGAGTTTGGCTAGGTTGACACCGGTGGAGGCGGTTGAAACGCTGCGGCTTTGCGCCACCACCGACATCGTGACCCAATCGACGAAACGCCGGAAATCCTCGTCGCTGGTGGCATCGAGTTGCAATACGTGATCCGTTATATGGTGCAAGGCATCGAGCGATGCCTGTCGGCCAATGCCGATTGCTACCAGTGTGACGCTGGAGGCAAAGTCGCGTTTCCAGCGCGCAAGCGCATCGCTAATATCGTCGGTCGGCTTGCCATCGGTCATCAAATACACGACGGGTTTCCAGTCACCTTTGCGCTCGGACGTACTTTTTGTCACGCTGCGCTTGATTTCATCCATCAAGTGATCCAATGCGGATCCTAGCGAGGTGCCGGAGCCAATCGGCAGCCGAGGCGGGTAAAACACCGCCAATTCAGTGAGCGGCGCCAAGGTACGCGCTTTGCCCGCGAAGGCGATTACGGATAAGTACACTGTTTCGAGCGCATGCGGATCGGTGCGTAAGCTGGTGATCAACCGCTCCAGACCTTGTTGCAACTGGCGCAGATTATCCCCGACCATGGACTCGGACACATCAAGTAGGAAAAAGATGGGCAATCTGCGCATTTTGGTGTTCCTGGCGTATGGATTGAGTTTTTGACGAAATAAAGTAGGGAGAGGCAAACTTGTCAGAGAACCACTTGTACTTCAGGCGGTGGCGGTGGCAACTCCAAGCTTGAATTT
>JAZKIX010000223.1:0-18838 GCA_040384645.1 Pseudomonadota bacterium
TAGCCAGGCTGATCCAAACCGGCAGCGTGATCTGGCAAACCTGGCGCGGGATAAGGCCGGTACGGCATCAAGATCGTTGATACGCTGAAATGTGCAGGTTTAATCGGCACTTTTAAACGTCTTCACTTGCTTGTTCCAGCCGTAATCCTTTCAATCCTTGCCAAATTCTTGCCCTAGAGTTTCACCGCGGGCAGCGGCCGCCTTCATCGCCGCAATGATGGCTTCCTTGACGCCGCTCTCTTGCATGCTGGTCAGGGCGGCGTAGGTGGTGCCGCCTTTGGAGGTAACCCGTTCACGCAGAACCGATATCGGCTCCGACGATTGCGCCGCCAGCTGTGAAGCGCCAACAAAAGTGGCAATTGCCAGCTCCGTGCCTTGAGCGCTGCTCAAACCCATTTCCAACGCAGCTTGCTGCATCGCTTCAATAAAATAAAACACATAGGCCGGCCCGCTGCCGGACACTGCGGTCACCGGATCAATCAAAGCTTCATTGTCGAGCCAGACCGTGGCGCCGACCGCTTGCATGATGGCATCGGCGGCACTGCGCTGCGCTTCCGACACGCCGTCCAGCGCCACCATGCCGGTAATACCCTTTCCAATCAGGGCTGGTGTATTGGGCATGGTGCGTACAATCGCCGCATGCCCACCTAGCCAGCGCGCCAAATCTTGGGCCCGGATACCGGCTGCAATCGACAATACTAACTGGCCTGCAATATACGGCTGCAACTGCAGTGCGACATCGCGCATTTGCTGAGGCTTGACCGACAACACGATAACGTCGCAGTCGGTCAAGGTGGCGTCGATTTTCTGCGCCGTGCTGACGCCAAATTGCGTCGCCAGTTTTGCCAGGCCATCGGGATTGATGTCGACCACATGGATATTTGCACCAGCAGTCAATTTACCCGCCAGGCCGCCAATCAAGGCAGTGGCCATATTGCCGCCGCCGACGAAACTAATTTTTAAATCACTCATAATTTCTCTCTCCAAAAATTGCACTGCCAATTCGAACGATGGTGGCGCCTTCCGCTATAGCGGCTGTCATATCGGCCGACATTCCCATCGATAAGGTATCTAGTTCCAATCCATCCTGACGCAACCGTTCCAGCAGCAAAGCCAATTGCCGGAATGTCTGTGCTTGCTGCGCAAGGTTTTGCGATGCCTCAGGGATTGCCATCAATCCACGCAAGCGTAATCGCGGTAAAACGCTAACGGCATGCGCCAGCGCGCTCAATTGGTCAGGTTCGATGCCACTTTTACTGGCTTCTGCGCTGATATTGACTTGCAGGCAAATTTGCAAGGGCGGCAAGGTACTCGGTCTTTGATCCGACAGGCGTTGTGCGATTTTGATACGCTCTACCGTATGCACCCAGTCAAAATGTTCGGAAATATGTCGTGTCTTATTACTCTGAATTGGCCCGATAAAATGCCATTGCGGCGGCGCCTTCAAATTGCCGGGCAAGGCAGCAGCAACAGTTGCCATCTTGTCCAGTGCTTCTTGCAGATAATTTTCACCAAAAGCATATTGCCCTGCCTGCAATGCTTCCAGTACTGCGTCGGCGCCAAAGGTCTTGGATACTGCCAGCAGCAACACCTGATCCGGGCTGCGCCCAGCGCTCTGGGCAGCAATGGCGATTCTGTCACGCACAGCTTGCAAGTTTTGGGGGATTGCGGACATAATCGATTTACTTTGCACAGAAGGAACATCTAATTAGCGGCGGCAGCCTGAAATCAAGGCAATAACGAAGATATAACGGCGCCGCAAAAGAATTTTAGTTGCTGAAAAGTATTCAAAAATGCGTCTCAGCCGCATACCACTTTCGCAAGCACAGGGATTATAAATGGACATTTCCGAATTACTGGCCTTCTCGGTCAAGAATAAAGCATCCGATTTACACCTGTCGGCGGGTCTGCCGCCAATGATTCGGGTCCACGGCGATGTACGTCGTATCAATTTGCCTGCGCTGGAACACAAAGACGTGCATGGCATGGTGTACGACATCATGAACGACGGCCAACGCAAGGTATATGAAGAGAATCTGGAAATCGACTTCTCCTTTGCCATCCCCGGCTTGGCACGCTTTCGCGTCAATGCTTTTAACCAGGAGCGCGGCGCGGCGGCAGTATTACGAACCATTCCTTCTAAAATTCTCAGCCTCGAAGAACTCAATTGCCCGAAAATTTTCGCCGACCTGTCGCTCAAACCGCGTGGTCTGGTGCTGGTGACCGGCCCGACCGGGTCGGGTAAATCAACCACCTTGGCGGCGATGGTCAATCATGTCAACGACAATGAATATGCCCACATCCTGACCATTGAAGATCCAATCGAATTCGTCCACGATTCCAAAAAATGCTTGATCAACCAGCGTGAAGTCGGCCCGCATACCCTGTCCTTCAACAACGCCTTGCGCTCGGCCCTGCGTGAAGATCCTGATGTGGTACTGGTGGGCGAGTTGCGCGATCTGGAAACCATCCGCTTGGCATTGACAGCTGCCGAAACCGGTCACTTGGTATTCGGCACCCTGCATACCTCTTCCGCCGCCAAGACAATTGACCGCGTGGTCGACGTATTCCCGGCCGATGAAAAAGAAATGGTGCGGGCAATGTTGTCCGAATCGCTGCAAGCCGTTATTTCGCAAAGTTTGCTCAAAACCAAGGACGGTTCCGGCCGTGTCGCCGCGCATGAAATCATGATCGCCACGCCGGCGATCCGCAACCTGATCCGCGAGAGCAAGATTGCGCAAATGTATTCAGCGATCCAGACCGGTAGCACGGTCGGGATGCAGACGCTGGATCAATGCCTGTCCGACCTGGTGCGGCGCAATATGATCTCGACCGGTGCGGCGCGCGCTGCGGCCAAGATCCCGGAAAACTTCCCCGGCTAAATCGACCTTATTCGTATCAGATTTGCCAACATCGGCTGCAATAACAAACTCACAATAGCAACACGAAGGAAGCATTATGGAACGCGATCAAGCAACCAAGTTCATGTACGATTTGCTGCGTCTGATGGTCAGCAAGGGCGGCTCCGACTTATTCATCACGGCCGAATTCCCACCTGCCATCAAGATCGACGGCAAGATGACGCCGGTGTCGAATCAGCCTTTGACCTCGTCGCATACGATGGAATTGGTGCGTTCGATCATGAACGATAAGCAGACTGCCGGCTTTGAAACCACCAAGGAATCGAATTTCGCCATCAGCCCCGGCGGCTTGGGGCGGTTCCGGGTGTCGGCCTTCGTGCAAATGGGCTGTGTCGGCATGGTATTGCGGACCATTACCACCACCATTCCCAAAATGGAAGACCTCGGTTTGCCCGACACGCTGAAAGACATCGTGATGACCAAGCGCGGCCTGGTCATCATGGTGGGCGCTACCGGCTCCGGTAAATCGACTACGCTGGCCGCCATGCTGGGCCACCGCAACGCCAATAGCTACGGGCATATCATCACGATTGAAGATCCGGTCGAATACGTCCATCCCCATTTGAATTGCATCATCACCCAGCGCGAAGTCGGGGTCGATACCGAGAACTGGGAAGCAGCGCTCAAGAATTCACTACGGCAAGCACCGGACGTGATCCAGATCGGCGAAATCCGCGACCGCGAAACCATGGATCACGCGGTCGCCTTTGCAGAAACCGGTCACTTGTGCCTGGCCACCTTGCATGCCAACAGTTCTAACCAGGCGCTAGACCGGATCATCAACTTCTTCCCAGAAGAACGGCGCATGCAATTGCTGATGGACTTGTCGCTCAATCTGAAAGCCATGATTTCGCAACGGCTGGTACCGCTACGTAACACCAAGGGCCGTGCCTGCGCGATTGAAATCATGATCAATTCGCCGCTCATTTCCGACCTGATCTTCAAGGGTAATGTGCATGAGATCAAGGAAATCATGAAAAAGTCGCGTGAACTGGGCATGCAAACCTTCGACCAAGCCCTGTTCGACCTGTATGAAGACGACAAGATCACCTACGAAGACGCCTTGCGCAATGCCGATTCGGTGAATGACTTGCGGCTCTCGATCAAGTTGCGCGGCAAGGATGCCAAGAACCGCGACCTGTCGGCCGGCACCGAGCATTTGGGAATCGTTTAAGCATGCGGACTGTTTTTGATTTCGTGGCGAAAGGGATAGACGGCACTGCAATTGACCTCAAGATCTATGAAGGAAAAGTGCTCCTGATCGTCAACACCGCCAGCCAATGCGGCTTCACGCCGCAGTACAAGGGATTGGAAAAGGTCTACCAGCAATTCAAGGACCAAGGTGTGGAAGTGCTGGGCTTTCCCTGCAATCAGTTCGGCGGCCAGGAACCGGGCGCGGCCGAACAAATCAGTGACTTTTGCGAGCTGCGCTTCGGCGTCACCTTCCCGCTATTCGACAAAATCGAAGTCAACGGCGACCGCGCCAGCCCGCTGTTCCAACATCTCAAGCTCAAGGCGCCCGGCCTTCTGGGTAGTAAAGCCATCAAATGGAATTTCACCAAGTTCCTGATTAAAAAAGACGGCACCGTCTACAAACGCTATGCGCCAGCGACCAAGCCTGAAGAGTTGGCCGGCGACATTCAAAAACTGCTGGCGGAAAATGTTCCCTTCTATTCCGGCCATCACATCAATAACTAGTCTTAAGTACACTTGTTGCTCGGGTTTTAACCCGACTTGCGAAATTTCCGAATTGGCCGCGTTTTGTGTTCGGGTACTAGCTATCAACTTACCGCTGCGGCCTAGGCTCGCACACCGGCCCGCAATATCGTCAAGGGTTTATATGGCGAGACAGCCAGACACGATGCTTGCCACTTCAATGCGCATGTTCCGCTAAAACAGGGCGGGGGCAATGGACATTATCTATTGCGCGATGAACGCCGCACAGTAAATCTCAGCCTTGACAGACTGGCTGAAGGCGCGTGTTGGCCGCTTTTGGCGACAAATATACTGGCGGATGTATATTTCTTAGTGCTTTAATTACCTGCGGGTTAGGGCATAAAATGTCACATACCCCCTTATTTTTCGTTTCGATCGGTTTACGCTACCCATCAAAGCAATAACTGACCTTACCCAAAACTATCGGGCCAATCTCATGCCTAGGACGACAATCTCAATCACGACGCCCTTGCACCCAAGCGCTTAAAGTGTCGAACGTATCCGGCTGTCATCGACCGATTCCGCTGGTAGCAGCACGCGCAGCGCAGCCATTGCGATTTGCTCAGAAATCACGACATCATTCACCGCGCGCGCAAGTGTGACCGCACCCACTAATGTCGCCAACGCGGCGCATGCAGCGTCCACGTTCGATGGCGCGCCGGTCGCAGCGGGACCGGTCGCGATGATGGTGGCCACTTCGCGCAACTCGATCTCAAATGACATGCGCGAAGTCACGTCGGCGCGGGCTACTTCTGGCGGTAAAGATTGCAGGGCGCAGCTTTCTGCAAGGTCGCAAGTGCGCTTGGTGCCGAGATAAAAATAGACGAAATGCTCCCACCAGCTGGCTTTGAATTCCGCTTGAAAATAACGCAGACCGTTCTTTAAATCGCCCATGCCGGCGGTGACGGATTCGCGAAAAGCACTGGCCTTTGAGTCAAAGTGCCCGTAAAAAGCACCCGACGTAACACCCGCTTGCTTGGCTAAACCATCGACGCCGATTCCGCCAAAACCGCCTTGCCGAAAGCCGCGTCCGGCCGCTTCCAGAATGCGCTTGCGGGTTTGGTTTTTTTGCTCGGAGCGGGACATGGCAATTTCCTTTTCAATCAATTTTCAAAATTATACTTGACCAAATAACGATCGTTATATATATTGGGATCACGGTCGTTATACGAATATTCAACTACCGGAATCGCCGTAAAACGTCCCGTCACTTAACCAAAAAAGGAATTACTTATGCCAGTCACACTGACCATTACCGAAGGTTTGCTACCAAAGGAGCGCGAGCAAAGCACCATGACCGCATTGTCCGAAGCGATGTTGAAATTGCACGGCCTGTTTGGCAACAAGACAATGACGACCAATGTCATTGGCTCTATCCAAGTGGTTCCGGCTGGTCGCACTTTTTCGGGATTGAAGGCGGCACCTGTCGCCGTCGTGGATTGGCTAACGCCAGCAGTGGCGTTCTCCACACGAGAAATCCAAATCGCCTATGTCAAACAAGCAACCGACATCATTTACGAAGCCTGTGCCGGCAAGCACCCACGAGAAAACATCTGGGTGCATGGCACACATGCGGTCGATGGCATGTGGGCATCATGGGTAACGCGCTGACCAATGCCGAACTTGGCGCAGCGCTCGCCAAGGGTTAAGCACTGTTTATTCGATACCGGCGTGGTGACGATCAAGGTCATCACGCATTTTTTAGAAAATATCAATGATGAAAACAACGAATCTGACACATCCATTCACACCTCGTTTCACGCGACGACAACTGCTCAATCATATTGCGGCCACGGGCTTGGGAATTTGGGCGACAACGGTCGCGGCAAAATTGCCGCCGGAGGTGAGCAAGACCGGCTCGCCAGCGCTGAATCAAAGCAATGCGGTTATGGGCAAAGCCGGTTTTACGATTTCGTTTTGAATGCGGGCCGACACATGACAACGCGTCTGGAGGCAAGCCCGGCGGACTATCCCATCCGCATGTTGTACACGATGTTGCGGGTCGCTAACCTTGAAAGGTCGATTCAGTTTTATACCACCCAGCTTGGCATGACCTTGTTTCGTACCGAGGCGTATCCAAGCGGCCGATTTACTTTGGCGTTTGTCGGCTACGGTGAAGAAGGCACCAGTGTAACCATCGAACTGACCCACAATTGGGATCGTGACAGTTACGATCACGGCACCGCTCATGGTCATATCGCCTTGAGCGTGGTCGATCTGATGGCCACCTGTGAAATGCTGAAATTAGCCGGCGTGACGGTATTGCGTCCAGCAGGACCCATGTCGTTCGACTCGCCCGACCGAGCACAAAGTGAGTTTATTGCGTTTATCGAAGATCCCGACCACTACAAAATTGAATTGGTTGAACTTCAATAGCAATGACGGGTTTTAAACTGACCTGCGAAATGGCAGCGCGGCGCTTGCGCAAAGACGACGGATTGTAGATTTCCGGCATAACGCGCTCAATTGATACCGTTCCCGATGGTTGAACGAAAGGCAGGCTTGCCTCAAGCATTACATCAACATCGTTAACATGGATCGCACGAACTGTAGCAAAAGGAAGCAATCACGGTGCATGGCCTGGTGCAAAATGGCTCGCTGACAAAGAATAAACTGCTGGTCGTATTTGCACCGTTAAAGGCATGATGTTGGGGGCATTCCGGAGAAGCATGGATCACATGGAAGCGCTTTGAGCAGGCTTTTCTAGATAATATACTCAGCAGTGTATTTATTCCGATCCTTTAAATATGAGCGGGTAACGGCATAAAATGCCATATACCCCCATATTTATGCATGATATCGACAGGATAGCCGATGAAAATGCGTGCAGAAAATCCATGGTATGCATGCATTACAAATTGCCGCCCATTGCCGTGAAAACGACCTCTGAGGCATGGCGCAAAAACTGGCGACCGGCTTATTAACAGTCCTGAATCGATAGGGTGATTTTAGCGCGCGCTTTGGCTACCAAAGCGTCAGGGCGGAAGCCCATCCCAGACTTCGATATTGTCCAATTGCCAGCCGTTGCAGTAGCCGCCCGCAATCGGTGTCGATTGATTGATGCCGCCATCACTCATGTGCCAGAATTGGATGCCGTCGAGAATGAAATCCTGAAATATCCGGTTCCGGCCGTCAGGCTCAAATGTTTCTTTTTTCATGACGTGATCGTCGACGAACCACTGCAAATATTTATTGCCGTCTTCGCGCTTGCCAATGAGCACCGCAATTTTGTGCCACTGGCTATCGGCGCCATAACTGCGTTGGTTCGACAGCCACAAAGAATGCGGTCGCGTCGGGTACCACTCTGCCCACAAGTTCATCCATGCATCTTGATTGGCCGATAGCACACCAATGCCGTCAATGCCGCCGCGCATGGAAAGGTAATAAGACGTTTCAGGTCTGCCATTCATGCGCAGATATGCCAGCTTCCCCAGCACCGAAAGCGGATCAGTATTTGCGTTGCCGGTCCCTTTGTAAAAACACTTGTCGATCTTGAGCCACCAGCTGACGTATACGTTCGGCGCAGTGGCGTACCAGTCTTTTAGCGCCGGTACGTCCTTGAAATTGAACGACATGGTGAAAGACTGGCCCGGCAAGCCGCTGATTGGATCGGTGATCGCTGTATTGAAGTTGCCGCGCAAGCTTTTTTGGCCGTCCTTGGGCTGTGACGTCACCTGGGCTTGATTGAGGCGTGTCGGCGTACTGCGTACCGGGCCATACAACCACCATTCCAGTTCAGGCGGCCGCAAGCTGTCCTCGAAACTTTGCTGATACAGCCGCCGCGCTGCGGTGGGCTTTTTCTTGGCGAAAATTAAAATGTCATCCACCCAGATTGGCACGGTTGCTGCACCCCGTGCGGCCGCAAGTTGGCCCGGGGTCGCTTGCGCGTCGAATTTGACGCCGGACTTAACTGAACCCTGCTCCTGCGACTGCATGGTGCCAGCCGCCAAGGCCGCTGCACTGCTGAGAAGAGTTGCTGCCAACAACGCCGTAATGTGTGGCGCATACCGGATTGATCTCACAGGATTGTCCTTTTTATTGCTCAATGTAGTGACAGCTTGGGAAGGCCACCTTAAGAACCCATTCCGTCGGGAGCTTAAGACAATAAGAGGCCGAGACTAAAACAAAAATTTCTTTTATGCAATGCTGTTGATGCGTAGTGTTCATTCGCGTTACATCGGATACGTGGAACGACACACAGGTTAAAAACTGCCCAAATTGCGCTTGCATGCCCAATGCGCGGGCATGATCGAGACGGCAGATAACTACACGAGACCAATAACACAAGTCCAGCGTCTTGATGGCGCAGTTTCTGCCAGAGTTTGAACGTCCAAGTAACGCGAACTAGGGTCAGGTATTTATACGATCACAAAGCAGGTCGTCGCTCACCTTACGTCGGTTTATATACCCCCTTATTCACATATTTTTTGTGATGCTAGTTTGCCTTTAACAGTGCACCTAGCGGCGCTAAGCCGCCGTCCCCGACACACAAAGACCACCTGTAGCGAAAAATTGCATCTTGTTTGCTGTTATTGGATGCGCTCGCCATGGCTATCTCGAAGGCTGCACCTTAATAAGTAAAGTTTGCTTGACATTACATATAAATCCACCTAAAGTATGTCAAGCAAGCTTTACTTTTCAATTCTTTAGCGAGTTCCAATATGGCAAAAAATTTGGTTGTACCGGGGCAGGTGCGCTATCTGTTCAATATTATTGGTGGCGTGGTATTGCTGACCGGGGTCATTGCTGCGGGCGTGTGTTTGAAGAGTTTCGGATTGGCGCCGACCGCGAATATGGTCGCACTGGCGGTGGTGCTGCTGGCCTTGCTCGCCCTCTTCCCGCTGGTGCGCAGCGTGTCGCACCGCATGGATGAATTACAGCAAGCGCTGCATGAAAAAGCCAGCGCCGCCGCACTGGCGCTGTCGGTCGCGCTGGCCGCCGTGGTTGGCGTCTTGCAAGCCAACGACGTCATCCCACTTTTCAACCAACTCTGGACATTCGCCGCCATCGTCGCCTTGTGGGCGATTGGCTTGATGCTCACCGATGCAAAATTCAAATAATTATTCAAATAAATATTCAAATAAGGACATTGCCATGAACACATCTAAACAAACCATTCTTGTCACTGGTGCCGCCGGCTATCTGGCGTCGTGGGTCGTCGAGCAATTGCTGCGCGCCGGCCATACCGTGCATGGCACCGTGCGCAGCTTGAAGGACGCCCGAAAAGTGGCGCATCTGCTCAAGCTGGCGCAACAGTTGCCCGGCACCCTGCATTTGTTTGAAGCCGATTTATTGACCGAGCAGGGTTTCGACCGTGCCATGCAACATTGCGACACCGTGATCCATACCGCCTCGCCCTATTTTCTGAAAAAATCCAAAGACCCCGAGGCGCAATTGGTGCGCCCTGCGCTGCAAGGCACCCGCAATGTCTTAAATTCAGTCAACCGGACCGAGTCGGTCAAGCGGGTAGTGCTGACCAGCAGCGTGGTGGCGTTGTACAACGATGCCAAAGATGTCGGCGCCAACGTAGCCCACACGGTACAGGAAGACGATATCAACCCCAATACCGATATCCACCACAACTCGTATGCTTATTCCAAAACCGTGGCCGAGCAAGCGGCCTGGCAAATGCAGAAAGCCCAAAGCCGCTGGGACATGGTGACGATTCATCCCGGCGCTATTTACGGTCCGTCCCTCTCAGCGCGTGCCGAAGCGACCAGCGTTGACATGGTGATCCAATTCCTCAAGGGCTCATTCCGTACCGGCGTGCCGCGTCTGTGGCTAGGCGTGGTCGATGTGCGCGATGTGGCGCTGGCGCACGTCAAGGCTGCGCTTTTGCCGGCTGCGAGCAAGCGTTACATCGTCGTCGGCCAGAATGCGCGCCTGCTGGAAATGGCCGCCGTCATGCGGGTCGATGAGCACGGCATCAAAAACAAATTGCCTACCGGCGAAGCGCCGAAAGCCCTGATGTGGCTGATCGGCCCGCTAGTGGGCCTGCAGCGCAGCTTCGTGGCGCGCAATGTCGGCCACCCGCTGTTTTTTAACAATAGCCGCAGCAAGAGCGAGCTGGGGATCGATTACCGCAGCCTCGACGTCACCTTTAATGACCATATCGAACAGATCGTGCGCGATGGCTTGCTGGCTGCGCCACCGCAGAAGGGCCGGCCAGATGAAAAACTCGCTTAAAGCGCTGCGGCAAGAACGCCAGTTGACCCAGCAAGAACTGGCCGATGTACTGGCCGTCAGCCGCCAGACCGTCAACTCCATCGAAACCGGAAAATACGACCCCAGCTTGCCGCTGGCCTTCAAGCTGGCGCAGTTTTTGTCGCTCAAGATCGAGGATATTTTCGAGCCGGAGGAGGCAGGGAGCGGCCATTCTGGATGCTTCTTGTTTGGCAGCCCGAAACAAGATGGCAAGTGACTGGCGAAGAATCGGCGCCATTTTTTGCGAAAGCTGAGGTGCCTTTGAAAGGTAAGCAAATGTCATTGCCTTGCAGCCAGATTACCTCATAGAATCGGTAATCTGGTTAAAGGAGATTTCCTATGCGCGAGGGTTTGAGCAAGTGCATGATTGGCACCCTGTTATTTTTGCCGGGCTTGATGCCTGCAGCGCATAATTTTGCCGGTTTTTACAGGAATTTCTTTTGTCCATTTGCCTCAACATGATCGTGCGCGACGAGGCGGCAGTGATCGAACGCTGCCTCGCTTCGCTTCTTCCCTATATCGATTGCTGGGTAATCGTCGATACCGGCTCGGTCGACGATACGCCGGCGCGGATCAAGGCCGCCCTAGCCGGCGTGCCGGGCGAGCTGCATCACCGGCCGTGGCGCAATTTTGGCCACAATCGCAGTGAAGCGTTGGAACTGGCGCGGGGTAAAGCCGATTACCTGCTCTTCATCGATGCCGACGAAACTCTGGCTGCTCTTCCTGGTGCGCGCTGGCCGCACTTGAGCGAAGCCGCCTATTCGCTGGAAGCGCGTTTCAATGGCCTCAGTTATGACCGTGTCAGTCTGGTGGCGACCCGTCTGCTGTGGCGTTGGGCTGGTGTGCTGCATGAATATCTGGATGCCGGCCAACCGGTGGCGCAGCCGCGTTTGCCTAATTTCTGGATTGAAGTCCGGGCCGAAGGCGCCCGTTCGCAAGACCCGAGAAAATTCGACAAAGACGCCGCTGTGCTGGAAGCCGCCTTACGTGATGAACCGCACAATGCGCGTTACGCTTTTTACCTGGCGCAAAGTTATCGCGACGCTGGACAAACCGCCCAGGCACGCCAGGCTTACGAAAAGCGCGCCGCCATGGGCGGCTGGGATGAGGAAGTCTGGTACAGCCTGTACCAGATGGCGCGCCTGAGCGAATTGCTGGGCGAACCCAAGGCGCAGGTCATGAGCGCTTACCTGCACGCCTATGCTGCCCGGCCGAGCCGTGCCGAAACGCTGGTCGCCCTGGCGCGCTATCTGCGGCTGCAACTCGATTGGCCGCCGGCCTATTTATATGCCAAACAGGCAGCTGAATTACCGCTATCGACCGACCGCCTGTTTGTCGAACCGGCTGCTTATGGCTGGTCTTGCAAGGATGAATTGGCGCTGGCCGCGTTCTATAGCGGCAAAATAGAACAAGCCGGCCAGTTATGGTTGCATATGCTGGACGATGCCGACTTGCCCACCGGCGACAGGCCAAGAATCGAAGCCAATCTGGCTTATATCCCCGGCCTCAAAGTGCCGGTGCCGAAACGCAGCGTGTCCAATGCCGCTGCAACGGTTGCATTGCCATCTGCCAATCAATATCGAACACCATTCCCCGGCTGCCCTCTGTGTCCGTCTGCTGCGACCACGCAACTTGGCAGCTTCGATTGCACCGGCCACCCGATCTGGAGCGCCCCCTTGCCACGCCATTTGAGCTGGCTGCAATGCGGCGCTTGCCAGCACGTATTTACCGATGGATTTTTTACCGAAGCCGGACTATCGATCCTGTTCAGCAAAGCCAACCCTGGCCAGATTGCCGGCGGCGATTGGGATCAGCAGCGCTTTACCTGGGCGCCGGTAGTTGAACGGGTATTGCGCACCTTGCCCAATCAAGACGCCCTGTTTGACGGCGGCTTGAGTTGGATGGATATCGGCTGCGGCAACGGCGGTCTGGTATTTACCGCCGCCGAATTTGGCTTCGCTACGATTGGGGTCGATACCCGGCACGAAGCGGTTAAGCGGATTGGCGATATGGGCTACGCAGCTCTTCAAGGCGATTTGATGAGCATCGACATGGCGCAGCCGGTCGACGTAATCTCGATGGCCGATGTGTTGGAACACATCCCCTATCCCGCCGCCGCACTGCAACGGGTGCATCAATTGCTCGACGCACAGGGCGTAGTGTTTATCTCCTGCCCCAATAGCGACAGCGTGTCATGGAAAGAAATGGACCGCACACACAGCAATCCCTACTGGGCCGAACTGGAGCATTACCACAACTTTTCCCGCGATTCGCTGACTGCTTTATTGAGGCGCTGTGGCTTCAGACCAGTCAGCTTTTACGTCAGCTTGCGTTACAAGGCGTGTATGGAAATCATGGCGGTGAAGGTGCCGATGGACGGCATGCAAGCTTGAAATTGACGCATTCAAATAAGTTTTTTGGCTACAAATGGCCCAAATATACTGGGATATGTATTTTTAAAGGCCCAACAACTATGTGCGGGTGAAGGGTTGTTTTGGCATATACCCTTCTCTTTCTACGTAAAAATGGAGAAAAAAATGCTTTTATGCTTGCCACTTTCTTAATCTAAAAAGCCACCACCTTAAACACCCTGCGTTCTGGCGCAGTCCACAATTTCTACGTTTAATACCCCGTTTCCCGCATTTCGCGCAGCCCAATTGTCCGCCTGATGCCTACCCAATACAGTACAAGCTGCCTACCGGCGAAGCGCCGAAAGCCTTGATGGCTTTAGTGTCTTTTATTATCAAAGGCAGCGCTTGGTGTAATGCTTGTTAAACTGCCCATTGTTCGAGTAGGGTTGCAGAACGCGGCAAAAGGATGCGCTTCTGCAAGAGAATGCCGTATCTAAATCGAAAGTGAACGCAACGCAAGGTCGCCGACATCAGGCTCGTAAGGTTAGAGCCAGCAACAAAATACAAGTGTGATTTAGAAAAAGCATAAGCACGGTGAAAGCCGTTCTCGCGTCATACAGCACAGTGCGAGAGTTAATCCATTGGATCGTTACACCGGCATAACCGGCGTTCGAATTTTATAGACACGATAGGAAACCATGCCAAACATCATCCGCCTCCTCAAAGATTTTAACGCCGGCCGCGAGCCGGAACGCTTGCAAATGAAATGGAAAAATTTGCGCAGCAATCCTTTTGTTTTTTTACGCGGCACCTGCCATCTTTTTTATTCCCGCTTGCCGCGTGAGGACGTTTTTGCATCGGCGCCGATAAGTTGGATTTGCGGCGACCTTCACCTGGAAAATTTTGGCAGTTTTGAAGCCGATAACGGGCTTACCCATTTCGACATTAACGACTTCGACGAGGCCGCTTTAGCGCCACTCACCCTGGATCTGGTGCGCTTTGTCAGCAGCGTCCAGGTCGGCGCGCGCAGCTTGGCGCTGGAGGCCCACGAAGGACACGCTTTAAGTGTGCGCTTTATCGATGCCTACGCAGCCGCACTGGCAAAAGGCAAAAGTCATTGGGTAGAACGCGATACCGCGCAAGGCCTGGTGCGGGAATTATTGGACGATTTGCGCACGCGCGATCACACAAAATTTCTGGCCGGGCGCACAGTCGGTAAAGGCAAAAACCGCCGGCTGCGTGTCGATGGAGAAAAGGCATTGCCTGCGTCAGAAAAACAGCATGCCAAAATCAGTGCTTTCATGGAAGGTTTTGCCGACAAACAGCCTGATCCAGCGGTTTACAAAGTGCTCGATGTCGCACGCCGCGTCGCCGGCACCGGCAGTTTGGGGCTGGATCGTTATGTTATTTTGGTGCAGGGTGAGCATTCTGGCAACGGTCACCGCCTGCTTGACTTACGACAAGCGATGTCGTCGTCGGTCACACCACATTATCAGTCGGCGCTGTCGTCCTGGAAATCCGAAGCAAGCCGGATCGTATCCCTGCAACAGCGTCTGCAAGCCGATTCTATGGCGCTGTTGCAGGCAGTCAAGGTCGGTAAAAGCCCCTACGTTTTACGAGCCCTGCAACCGAGCGAAGACAGGGTTTCACTGGATCGGGCGCGCCATTCGATGAAACAACTGCATGAGGTAATGGATGTCATGGGCCAGCTAGTCGCCTGGGCTCATTTGCGTGCGACTGGACGCAATGGCTCTGCCATCGCCGATGAGCTAATTGATTTCGGTCAGCAAAAAAAATGGAAGAAACCGCTGCTGGCCACAGCCAACGATTGCGCGGCGCACGTGGTTAAAGATTGGAAAACCTTTAGCGAAGCCTTTGACGACGGCGAATTTAAAACTTGATCAAGGCTTGCACCAGATACGCAAGAGAAGTTAGGGCGTCGCTGCACTGCTGATCTCTGGCGGCACAATGAAGAGTCGCTGTACCGCATAAAATATACTCCGTAGTGTATTTTTTAAGGCCCAATAAATGTCTGCGGGTAGAGGGGTGTTTGTTAATATACCCCCCAATTCGCTTATCTCCATGTAGCGTGCGGCGCGCGTCAAGCCGCGCCGCCGCCGAACGGGTGCGCACAGATCTCGCTCAAAGATGGAACCGCGCAGTATGTCTGTCCGCGAAATCCTCGTTTGACCGCCCCTTTTCCGCATTTCATCGCAACCGCATTGTTGGTCCGATAGGTGCCCAATACAGTGAGCTCTCCACCACTTATTGATGAGTTCACCATGCGCACACCTTCCCTCACTATTCTGGCAAGCACATTGCTGGCTATCAGCACCCTTTATGCCAACGCCGCCGACCTCACGGTCAACATCGGCAATATTCACGAAGCCGATGGTCAAGTAATGGTCGGCCTGTACGACACAGCCGAAGGGTTCCCCAACCACATTAAGCAAGGCCAGATCCTGGCACCGTCGCAACGCGGCGCTGACGGCAATCTCCAAGTGGTGTTTCGCGGATTGGCCGAAGGCACTTACGCGGTGTCGGCGATCCAGGACAAAAATGGCGATGGCAAACTCAGCACCAACTTGCTGGGCGTGCCAAAAGAGCCATATGGCTTCAGCGGCGCGGCTGCCGGCGGCTTTGGTGCGCCATCGTTCAAAGATGCCAGCGTCGTGTTGCCTGCTGATGGCTTGAGCATCGCGTTTGCCGTCAAATAAACCAAGGAGCCGACCATGCTACATCAATCACGCCGCCATTTTTTACGCGCTCTGGGCGCTACCGGAATCAGTCTGCCGCTGCTGCAACACGCGCATGCGGCCGCGCCAGCCGATGCCTGGGCCAGCGCTTATGCCAAGTACGATGGCCCGTTCAATGCCGGTTTCAACGGCACGCTGGAAACGGCCAATTTAAAAATCGAAGGCCGCTTGCCCGCCGCATTGCGCGGCACGTTTTACCGCAACGGACCGGCACGCATGCGGCTGGGCGCGACGGCCTACAACCATTGGTTCGACGGCGATGGCATGGTGCAGGCGTTTCGCTTCGGCGATGGCAAGGCCAGCCATCGCGGCGTCATGTTGCGCACGCCAAAATTGGTGGAAGAAGAAGTGGCGGGACGTTTTCTCTATCCTGCATTTGGCACCACGTTTGCCGACGCAAAAACGGTGAACAATCCCGACGTCATGAATGTCGCCAATATCAATCTGCTGGCGATGAATGGTGGCCGCGATCTGTACGCGCTGTGGGAGGGTGGCTCGGCTCTCAAGATCGATCCGCAGACGCTGGCCGCGCAAGGTTTCAAAACATGGTCGCCCGACACCGAGGGCGCGCCGTTTTCTGCCCATCCCCGCATCGCACCCGATGGCACGGTCTGGAACTTCGGCTACATGCCCGGCAGTGGCAAGCTGGTGCTATACGAAATCGGCGCCGATGGCGTGCTGAAGCGGCAAGCCATTCTGGATACCGCGCAAGCCGATTTGGTGCATGATTTCGCCATTACCGAGCGCTACCTTGTATTTTTGCTGATGCCGCTCAATTTCAAACACGTCGAGCAAGCCGGCCTGTCTTTCCTCGACCGTTATCAATGGCAACGCGATGCGCCGCTGGTGGCAATGTTGGTCGATAAGCGCGACTTTTCGATGCGTCGTTTTGAATTGCCCAATGCTGGTGTTTTTCACATCGGCAATGCGTGGGAAGAAAAAGGCGTATTGCGCTTTTCTTACCCGATCCAGCTCGACATTCTCAATGCCATGCAACATATGCAAGTCACCCGCCAGCAGCGCAGCGACAACCCGTGGCCGACAGTATGGAGCGAGGTTGAGCTTGATCTCGCCAGTGGCCGCGCCCGCCAAAGCAGCAGCCTGAGCCAAGTCGAATTCCCGCGCTTCGACACCCGCCACACCGGCCAGCCCAGTAGCCTGACGGTATTGTTGCACCGCAGCGCATCGATGGCAGCCGACGTATCCGGCTTCAATTCTGTCCTGGCGTTGCGCCACAATCGGGTCGATCGTCATGTGTATGGCGGCGACCAAATCGCCGAAGAACATATTTTCGTGCCGAAAAATCAATCGGCAAAAGAAGGCGATGGCTGGATTCTCGGCACTGCCTATAACTGGGTTAGCGAGCGCACGACTTTGTCAGTATTCGACGCGCATCACGTCGGCGACGGACCGCTGGCGCAGGTGCATTTGCCGTATGGCTTGCCGCTGGGTTTGCACGGGCAGTTTGTGGCGGGTTAGCGGCTGTGTTGTTGGGTCCGGACTCCCGTAGCGCGTGCAAAGCAGCTATGGGAGCGATAAAAATACTGCATGGTGTATTTTTTGAGACCCAATGGAAGCCTGCGGATGACAGGGTATTTTTGCCTATACCCCCGTCATTTGTCATTAGGAATATTAATTTTCAGACAATCGCCGCAATGTTTTAGAATCCGTCGTCCCGCCCAAGCGGAAACCCGTCGACCTCTAACATCCTCCATGACCCGCCTAAAAATCCTCCTGTCCTTTGCCCTTTGCTATTGCCTCAGCGCCCATGCCGCCATCACCGTCCAGGACGACATCGGCAACACCATCACCCTAGCCAAGCCGGCCCAGCGCGTCCTCACGCTGGCGCCGCATACCACCGAGCTGGTGTTTGCAGCCGGTGGCGGGGCCAAGATTGTGGGGACGGTCAGCTATAGCGATTTTCCGCCGGCGGCTAAAGCGATCCCGCTGGTGGGCGACAATAATCAGGTCGATATGGAGCGCATCATCGCGCTGAAACCGGACTTGGTTCTGGTGTGGCGCCACAGCAGTGCAGCGCGTCAGATCGAGCAGTTGAGTACGCTTGGCTACCCCTTGTTTTATAGCGAACCGGCCACGCTGGAAGATATTGGCGGCAGCATCGAGCGCATCGGGCAGTTGCTCGGCACCGAGAAAGCCGCCCGCATCGCTGCGCAAGAGCTGCGCGCGACGTTGGCCGATTTGCGCGCCCAATATGCCAAGCGACCGGTGGTGCGTAGCTTTTACCAAGTGTGGGACAAGCCGCTGTTTACCCTCAACGGCAAGCATATTGTCAGCGATGCGCTGCGCCTGTGCGGCGGTGAAAATATCTTCGACAGCATGAGCGTGACCGCGCCCAACGTCAGCGTCGAAGCGGTCTTGCAGCAAAACCCCGAAGCGATTTTCAGCGGCGACCAGCGCAATCAAAAGGGCGAAGGCGTCAATTTTTGGAAGCCCTATCCGAGCCTGCTGGCCGTACGCCGCGGCAACTTGTTTTCGCTCGACAGCGACTTGCTCAGCCGCTCTGGCCCGCGCATGATCGCCGGCACCAAGGCCATGTGCGAAAAGCTGGAACTGGCGCGCAGCCGGCGGCTAGGGAGTGCTAAAAGCAAGTAACAGGGCGAAGCAAATACTGTGGCCCGACGCAGTTGCATCGCAGGCAACTATCGCCTGTAAGTCCGTGGCAAATTCAGGCAATGCAATCTCTTTAAAATAATTACAAAATAATTTGAACGATTCGAAATAGGGTCGCAACATAGAGTCCATACAAGCGCTGCTTACCGCGCTGTTAGATAAAACGACCTTAAATTTTACTTTTTAACCCAGGGAGAACCACCATGAAATTCCAAGCCAAACTGATCGCTGTTGCCGTTGTCGCCATGTTCGCCAGCTC
>JAZKIX010000224.1:0-9857 GCA_040384645.1 Pseudomonadota bacterium
ATTACGCGCCGATCTCCATCGGTCGACGGCGGACGGTCGTGCCTAGGTCGGATCTCGACCCGACAATCACTCTTATGGCTGTTCCAAATTCATCACGACGGTAGCAACATTGCCCTTGACGATGAACTTCGCCTCGTCGTATTTGGGCGCACTCATGGCCGATAACTTATTGCCCGACACGCCATACGGTTCCTTAGGGCTGCCGAGAAAACCGATTTTGAGCTTGCCATCGTTGTCGATATCTTGCATCACCGACATTGCATATTCGCCATCGGCCACATTGTGAAATACACCGCTGACACTGCCGGCTTTCGGCTTCACCGTCAGTATCAAGGCATTCTTCGGCGGCTTGGGCCAAGCCTCGTCAGACGGGTGCAGGGCGACTACCAGACTGCCCTCGGTCGTTTCAATATTGCTGATTGTAAAAGGCACCTCGGCCGCCAGCGCTGCGTGGGTGGAAACTGCGGCAATGATCGATAACAGAATATGTTTCATTTTGAGACTCCAAAAAACGGTTAGGGAAGAAAAAACGGATGCGGACGTTGCTTGTTTAAAGGGCGTGCTGTTGCTGGCTTGAATTAGTACCGCTGACCGCTGCCGTGCCAACAAACCCGGCTTGCCGCAGCAGATCGCCGAGCGCCTGTTCCAGCGGCGTGTGCGGGATGCTGCCGATGGCTTGTGCCAGCTTGTCGCCATCCAATTGGTGCGGCACAGTCCAGAGGTAGCGCATCCGGCTGATCTCGCGCCACATCGGCACCAGCAAGCCACCAAGCCGGATCACTGGCCAAGGGAAGCTGCTGGTTTTCAACTCTTGATCCGGTGCCAGCAAATGGGTGCCGCGTGCCGCCTGGGTCAGCTCTGCGATAAATTGCTTACCGGTCACGGCATAACCGGGGAAGTGATACAAGGCATGTGCCGCGCATTGCGCCCGTATTTCTGCCAGGGCTACCATGCTGCGCGCCAGATCGGGCAAATTGGCCCAGCTATGCACCACGTCTAGCGGACCGGGATAGGTAACCCGATGTTTTGGCAAATCTTTCAGGATCGCCATATCCATCCAGGTGCCTGTTCCCCAGTCGCCGATAAAATCGCCGGCCCGCAGCACAATGCTGCGCAAGCCGTCCGCCGTCGCATCTTTCAATTCCCGTTCCATCTGCTGACGCAGCAAACCTTTTGGCGTACTCGGATGTTGTTCGGTGCTTTCAAGCAATTGGGTTGGCATGGACGCGCCAAAGTTGTAGACATTGCCGGGAAATATCAGGGTCGCATTGAGCCGCAATGCCACCGACATGGCCATGCGCGCCAGCGGCAGGGCTTCGGTATCCCAGGCGGTATAGAGCGGGTTGATGGCGTTGACCACCACGTCGGCGCCGCCTAGGCTTTCTGCCAGCGCTGCCGCGCCGCCCAGATCGACTGCTAACGGACGCACATTACTGTGTGACGCATCGACCAGCGGCCGCCGTGCTTGCGCCAGTACGCGCCAGCCGGCAGCGGCAAATGCCTTTACCACGGCACGGCCGAGACGGCCATTGGCACCCAGGACCAGGACAGATTGTGTTGTTAATGATTGCGACATGGAATGACCCCTTCAATGAAACAAGAATTCGGTAAAACCGCACTCCGGTGCAGGTGGCGGCTACAAATGACTGCGATGAAGTCATTGTCAGGCAAACGAAAACAATCCACAATTGCATGAATCCGCATAACAGAAATTCAAAGATGAATACATTGGGAAGTTCGCCGCCGCTCTTTGACTGGACCTTGATGCGCTCTTTTATCGCCGTCATCGATGAAGGCAGCCTGCAAGCAGCAGCCCGCAAACTGCATAGCAGCCAGCCCACCATCGGGCGCCATATCGCGACACTGGAACAACAGCTGGGCAGCGCCTTGTTCGAGCGCACCGGCCGCCAATTGGTGCCGACCCAGATTGCGCTCGGCATCGCCGAACATGCGCGTCTGATGGAAGGCAGCGCCAATGCCATTGGCCGGGTCTTGACTGCGCAAGATGACCGCGCCACCGGCACGGTGCGGATCACGGCCAGCCAAGCGACCGCTTGTCATTTATTGCCGCCGATCCTGGCCCGCTTGCGCCAGCAAGAACCGGGCATCGCAATCGAGCTGGTGGCGTCGAACCAGATCAGTAATTTATTGCGGCGCGAAGCCGATATCGCGGTGCGCATGGTGCGGCCGGAACAGGATTCACTGATCGCGCGTCGGCTCGGCGACGCTACGCTGGGCGCCTATGCGCATCACGACTATTTGCGCCGGCGCGGCGAACCGCTTGAGCCCAAAGACTTGTTGCAGCACGACTTGATCGGCTTCGATACGGACGAAAGCATCATTCGCGGTTTTGCCAAAATGGGCTATGTGATCGACAAGCATGTGTTCTGCTTTCGCAGCGACGATCACATCGCGCTTTGGCAAGCCTTGCGGGCCGGTTTAGGGATTGGTTTTGCGGCCAATTATGTGGGGCGCGAAGATGAAAGCGTGCGCCGGATTTTGCATGATTTGCCGAGCATGGCGCTGCCGGTATGGTTGACTGTGCATCGTGAAATCCGCTCCAGCCACAAGATCCGCGTGGTCTATGATTTTCTCGCGGAAGCGATCAGCGCAGTGTTGGTGGAAGCACCGAAATCTTAGTTTTAAGCGAGGCGCTTAATTGCCGATCCGGCCGCGGAAGGTGTCGTACAACCAGTTAAAGAAAAATGCGTACAGCATGAAAAACGCGGTCAACACCAGGTCGAGCAAGAACGCGTCCAGCAACGACAGATTGAGCCACCATGCGGTTAGCGGCACCGTGATCAGGGTGAAAAACACTTCAAAGCCAACGGCGTGACCGCTGCGCACCCACAAATTACGCTGCCATTGATAGCGCTTTTCAAACCATTCGAAAGCATGGTTATAGACCATATTGCACAGCATGGCGCAGATCGACAGCATGACCGCCAGCGCGCCAAAGTGCAGCATCCCCAACTTCAGTACAAACGACATCAGCGGCACGACGATCAGCAAGGCGCCCAGCTCGAACAGGATGGCATGCAGGATGCGTCGTATCAGTGTTTTGAAACGCGGGGTGTTGACAAGCGGGGTCTTGATAAGCGGCTCGCGGATGAAATAAGGTCGACAAATTATATGCGTAAGCCAAAAGGCGGCTACGGTCGAGAGCGATATCAGACAGTTTTAATTATTTGCAACTTGCGTTATCTGCCGCACAGAAGTAATTCTGACGCATGGGCAAGATGAAGTCCCTTACCCACTCAGGAGATTGATCATGACAAACCTACAACGCGATACCTACGGCATGTATAACAGCAGCGTAAACAAGGGCCCAGGTCCGGAACTGATGGGCGCCAACACCTTGATCGGCAACAGCGTGCGTAATCTGCAAGACGAAGATTTGGGCGACATTAAAGAAATCATGCTCGACACCCGTACTGGCGAAGTGGCCTATGCCGTGATGTCGCTTGGTGGTGTCTTTACCATTGGCGAAAAATTGTTTGCCATACCTTGGTCAGCTTTGACCCTCGATACTGCCAATCACGGTTTTATCCTCGATATCGATAAGGAAAGAATGGAAAATGCGCCGGGATTTGATACCGATGATTGGCCTGATATGGCCGACCAAACCTGGGCCAACCACGTCCATACCTATTACCGCGGCCCGTCGCTTTAAGCGGACAGTGCAGCAGGGTTGGTAAAAAATCCAGACTTGCTGTATCGCACTATTTAAATCGTAATCCCCATGTTAAGGAGTCAGATATGAACAAAAATCAAGTCACCGGTACACTCAAAGACCTCGCCGGCAAAGTGCAAGAAGGCGCCGGAAAACTGGTCGGCAACGACGAGCAACAGCTCAAGGGTCTGAGCAAGCAGATTCAAGGCAAGACCGAGAAAAGTGTTGGCGATGCCAAAGAAGTGTTGAAGGATGCTATCGACAAGGCATGATTTTCGCCACTGGTAATGCATTAAAAATAGCCGCGATCAGCGGCTATTTTTTGTCTGTACTAGAAAAGCTGCGGGGCAATTGTAAGTATTGAGCGCCGGGGAATGTGCCTGTTTTCTCTAGCCCAGCACCCTGAAAGGAAGGGGGTTTTTGTCCCTAATTCGCACCTTTTGATAGGCATACACATCGGGCAGAATCGCCGAGGAAATCCAAGGCGTTTCATTGATTCAATAAAGCGCCTACGCTCACACCTTAACAAAACACCTATTAGCCCTGCGAACACCTCAAAAAATAGGGGGTATAGCCCAATATAGGCCACCACCCGCAGGTATTCATTGCGCAAAATAAAATACACGAGGGAGTATTTATTGGCTCACGTTCGCCTTTGTGAGCAATAAAGCCATGTCCATGCCGCATAAAGCCGTATTTAGCTAAGGCAATCCGCCGTTTGCCATGCGTTTAAGGCCGGGCGCGGCGTAAATTCTGCGACACCGAACCTGAAATTTTTCCCGGCATTTTTCCCGATTTATGCTTCATAATCGACCAGTGCAAAATTTCCTCTGCACAAGAATTACTTCTCGCTTCTTTACCGAATTTCGATATAGGGAGATTGCAGATGTCCGATTCAGGTAGCCCCCCAACACCTCAAAAAATTGCCATTCTAGGCGGCGGCGTGTCTGCCATGACCACGGCATATTTCCTCACCAGCCAACCCGATTGGCAAAGCCGCTACGACATTACGCTGTATCAGATGGGCTGGCGTTTGGGCGGCAAGGGGGCGAGCGGACGCAATCCCGATATCGCGCAGCGGATTGAGGAACATGGCCTGCATATCTGGTTTGGCTTTTATGAGAATGCGTTCCGCATGATCAAGGATGTTTATGCCGAAGCCAACCGTCCCGCCGGCGCGCCGTTGGCGACATGGGATGAGGCTTTCAAACGCCACAGTTATATTGTTCTCGATGAAATGGTTCGGGGCAATTGGCAACCCTGGGCCTTCGATATGCCAGAAGATGAGCAAGAGCCCGGCACCGGAAACGAAACTCCAACCGTATGGGATATCTTCTTGCTGGTGATCCGCTGGATGGAAGACCATTACAAGCAATCGCCATTTCATCAAGCCTTGAGCAACCGCAGAGAGCCCTCGCAATCGATGGCCAAGCAAAGTTGGTGGCTAGAGCTAGGCGACAAGGTCAAGCGCGATGTCGATCAGATAGCTGACGAGTTTTATACTGATTTGCTGACGCATGCACGCTTGTTGGCCGAATCGCTCGATAAAGACGCCAGCCATCACGACAGCGTGCTTTATCCGATTTTGGTCGAAATGTTGTCCGAATTTAAACATTGGTTATGGCATGAAATCGAAGACAAGGTCGACGCCGACGATGCCTTGCGCCATTTTTGGATCGAACTTGATCTGGGCGTGACGCTGCTAGTCGGTATGTTTGCCGATGGCGTGGTGTCGGACGACGATTGGGATTTGATCAACGATATCGAGCTAAAAGCATGGTTGGCCAAACATGGCGCCAGCCAGCTTGCCATCGATTCGGCCATCGTGATCGGTATTTACGATCTGGTGTTTGCCTACCGCAATGGCGATGTCACGCAACCCGATTACGAAGCCGGCACTGCCTTGCGCGCCACCCTGCGCATCTTGCTTTGCTACCGGGGCGCAATCATGTGGAAAATGCAGGCCGGCATGGGCGACACTATTTTTGCGCCGATGTATTCAGTGCTGAAAAAGCGTGGCGTCAAGTTTGAGTTTTTCCATCGCGTCAAAAGCCTCAATCTGGATGCCGGCTACCGCAATGGCAAGGCAGTGAAATCGATTACCATGGCGCGCCAGGCCACCGTCAAAAATGGCGCCGCCTACGATCCCATCGTGCGGGTTAAGGATCTCGATTGCTGGCCCAGCGTGCCCGACTATACGCAGCTTGAACAAGGGGCGCTGCTCAAGCATGACCAGATCAATCTGGAGTCGTACTGGAGTCCTTGGAATAATAGCCTGAATGAGCAAGAAATCGTGCTCGAAGCGGGGCAGCATTTCGACCAGATTGTGCTGGGGATTTCAGTCGGTGCGCTGGCGTATGTCTGCCCCGATATGGTGGCAGATAAAAGCAATCCCAAATTCAAGGCCATGGTCGAAAAAGTCGAAACTGTGCAAACCCAAGCCTACCAACTCTGGCTCAAGCCAAACCTGGCGCAAATGGGCTGGCAAGCGCCGTCGCCAGTACTGGGCACGTTTACCGAACCGCTTGATACCTGGGCCGACATGACGTATTTGCTGGGGCGCGAAGATTGGCCAGCCGACCTGACGCCGGCCAATATCGCATATTTTTGTGGCGTGATCGAGACCCCCAAGCAATTGCCGCCGCAAACCGATTATGGTTTCCCAGCACGTCAAAAAGCCAATGGCAAGGCGCAAACCATCGCCCAATTGAACGAGGTGATCTGGAACCTATGGCCAAATGCGGTGGATAAAAATAAACAATTCGACTGGAATCTCTTGATCGATCCGGTCAAGGACCGCAGCGGCGTGGCGCGTTTCGATTCGCAGTTCCAGCGTGTCAATGTCGATCCGTCGGAACGCTATGTACTGTCCATCACCGGCAGCAGCGTGTATCGTTTGGCCGCGAACCAATCTGGTTACGAGAACCTGTTCCTGACCGGCGACTGGATCAAAAACGGACTCAATGTCGGCTGTGTCGAAGCCTCGGTCATGGCCGGCATGCAGACTTCGCGTGCCATCAGCGGTTATCCGCAGAAGATCATTGGCGACGATGACTGAGCAAAGTGTTTTAGCGACGTTGGTTAAGAAAAAAATAAGTAAAAATATTGAGTAAGAATATTGAATAGTACGGAATCAATTTTTCAATTGGCGCCAATGATGCGGTGCAGTCTGGTTTAAACACGGTGGATTTATGTTGAGCCTCCCCGGTTATCAAGTTGATAGCCTTTTATATGAAAGCAACCGGACGCTGGTATACCGCGGGATCGAGCGATCCAGCGGTATACCGGTGGTGCTCAAAATGCTCGGTAAGCCCTATCCTTCCAACGAGGAATGGGCTGTTTTTAAACGCGAATTCGATATCCTCAATCACCTGGCTTGCGAGGGCGTAATCCGGGCGTTAGCGCTGGAACAATATGAAAACCGGCCGCTGCTGATACTGGAGCAAATCGGCAGCTTGTCGCTGCGCAATTTTCTCGACGCCGGCCCGCTGGAAATTCCGCTCTTCCTCGATTGGGCTATTGCACTGGCCGATGCGCTGGCGCGGATCCATCAAAAACACGTGATCCACAAAGACCTTTCGCCCGACAATATCGTCCTGTCGGCCGATCGCAGCAGCGTCAAGATCATCGACTTTGGCATTTCGACCCGGTTTTCACATGAAAATCCCGAAATCGTCAGCCCGAATGCGATGGAAGGCTCCTTGCGCTATATGGCACCGGAACAAACCGGGCGCATGAATTGCATCGTCGATTGCCGCTCCGACTTGTATTCACTGGGCGCCGTGTTTTATGAAATGCTGACCGGGCAAGCGCCTTTTATCGTCAAAGACTTGATGGAACTGGTGCATTGCCATATCGCGAAAACACCGATTCCAGCCCATCTGATCAATCCCGAAGTACCGGAAATCCTGTCCGATATCGTCCAGCGCCTGCTGGAAAAAAACCCGGAAGACCGTTATCTGGGTGCCTTGGGATTGCGCGCCGATTTAACCAATTGCCAGCAGCAAATCGATAGCGGTATGGTGCCGGAAAAGTTTGCCCTGGGTCAGCAAGACGTGGTCGATGCCTTGCGCATTCCACAAAAGCTGTATGGCCGCGAGCATGAAGTGAATGCTCTGCTCGATACCTTTGAACGGGTCGCCAAAGGCAAGACCGAATTGATGCTGATCGCCGGTTTTTCCGGCATTGGCAAAACCGCGCTGGTCAATGAAATCCATAAGCCGATCTTGCGCAGCCGTGGCAGTTTTGTTGCCGGCAAGTTTGAACAAATGCAAGGCAATTCGCCTTACAAGGCGTTGATTTCGGCATTCCAGATGTTGTTGCGCCAAATCCTCGCAGCACCGGAAGAAGTCGCATCGTTCTGGCGCAAATCGCTGTTGGTGGCGCTGGGCGCCAATGCGCAATTGATCATTGACGTCTTGCCTGAACTGGAATTGCTATTAGGCCCCCAGCCGGAGAGTGCCGCTTCCGGCATGGCCGAATCGAATAACCGGTTTACTCTTGCTTTCCAGGCCTTTGCGCGTGCGCTGGCATCATCGAATCATCCGCTGGTTATTTTCCTGGACGATATGCAATGGAGCGATAGCGCGACCTTGCACTTTATCGAGCAATTGCTGGCGGCTGGCAATACCGGCCAATTGATGTTGATCCTGGCTTACCGCGATAACGAGGTGACACCGACCCATCCCTTGACGCTGATGCTGGAGCAGGTCGGTAATGGCGGCACCCCGATCAAGCGTATCGCGCTCACGCCTTTGGCGCTGCCGCATGTGCAGCAATTGCTGCTTGATACCCTGCACCAATCGGAGGAAATACTGGCGCCTTTGGCCACGCTGCTGCTGCGCAAAACCGATGGCAATGCATTTTTCCTGAACCAGTTTTTGCATGCCTTGTATGGCAAGGGTTTGTTGCGCTTCGACTTGCCAGAGCGCTGCTGGCAATGGGATTTACAAGACATCGAGCAACAGGATATTACCGACAATGTAGTCGACCTGATTGCCGAAAAACTCAAGCGCCTGCCAGCGGAAACCCAGCACCTGTTGCAAATGGCGGCTTGCCTTGGCAGCACTTTCGACGCCAATATTTTATGCGTACTCGAAGCGCGCAGCCTGGCCGAGCTATCGCTGGCGCTGGCGCAATCGGTGGAAGACGGTTACCTGCGTCCGCTGGAAGACGCCAACTGGATCATGTACGCACCGACCGCGCAAGAGTCGGGCGCCAGTGCCGGCGGCACCCGGGCGTTTTATAAATTTACCCACGACCGGATTCAACAGGCAGCCTATTCCCTCACGTCGGAGCTGGAATCGGCGCGTTTTCATTTGCAGATTGGCCGTTTTTTGGCGCAGTCCGAGCTGCATGAAGATGCGCATATCTTTGCCCTGGCCGAACATTTGAACGCTGCCCACGCCCTGATCGAACATGGCGAAGAACGCAGCCAGCTAGCCCAATACAATCTGACTGCCGCCAAAAAAGCGCGTCAAGCCGCCGCCTTTGAATCGGCCCTGCGCTACGCTACCAAAGGCATCGAAATGCTGACCGACGAGGCGTGGCAGGCACGTTACCCATTGACGCTGGAATTGCATTGCGAAGTGGTCGAGAGCGCCTATCTCTGCGCCGACTTGGCGCAAATGAACGCCACCAGTGAAATCGTCCTTAGCCGCGCTAGCAATCTGATGGACAAGCTGCGGATTTACGAAGTGCAGCTACAGTTTTACACCGTCCAGAACCGCTTGGATGAAGCGGTCAGCACCGCGCTGATGGTGCTGGATCAGCTCGGCATCCGCTTGCCCAAGAAGCCGAGCAAGCTGCAATTGATGGGCGGCTTGCTGTCGCCCAAGCTAGCCTTGGGCATGCGCTCGGTAGCTTCGTTGCAGTCCCTGCCAGAGATTAAGGATGAGCGTTTGCTAGCCGCAATGCGGATCTTGATCGTGGCGCAACCGTCGGCCTTCATGACCCATTATGAGACGTCGCTCATGATGCTGGCCAAGACCATTTACCTCACGCTCAAGCACGGCACGTCGCATTACGCGCCGTATATTTTTGCCACTGCCGGCGCCTTTTGGTGGAACGGTTTTGGCGATATGAAAAATTCCTATGCCTTCTGGGCGCTGGCGGAAGCGACCCTGACCAAACTCGATGTCAACGACCAGAAATCGAAGATGTATGGCTATTTTTCAATGTTCAT
>JAZKIX010000225.1:0-5835 GCA_040384645.1 Pseudomonadota bacterium
AGGCCGCCGCCGGTAATGTGGACCATGCCTTTGACTTCCATCGAATCCATTAAGGCCAGCAAGGGTTTGACGTAGATACGGGTCGGTTCCATCAAGACATCGGCCAGTTTGCGGCCGTAGAAATCGGCTTCCAGATCGGGTTTGGCGACGTCGAGGATTTTGCGGACTAAGGAGTAACCGTTGGAATGGGCGCCGGAGGATGCCAGGCCCAGCACCACGTCGCCGGGGATAATTTTGCTGCCGTCGATGATGCGTGATTTTTCAACTGCGCCGACCGCGAAACCAGCCAGGTCGTATTCACCGGCGGGATACATGCTCGGCATTTCAGCGGTTTCACCGCCGATCGAGGCGCAACCGGCCAACTCACAGCCTTTGGCGACGCCTTTGATGACGTCGGTGGCGGTCGGTACGTCAAGTTTGCCGCAGGCGAAATAATCGAGGAAGAATAGCGGTTCGGCGCCTTGCACCAGAATGTCGTTGACGCTCATGGCGACCAGGTCGATGCCGACGGTGTCATGACGATTGAGCATGAAAGCGAGTTTGAGTTTGGTGCCGACGCCGTCGGTGCCGGATACCAGAACCGGCTCTTTATACTTTTTGCTGATTTCAAACAGTGCGCCAAAACCACCGATACCGCCCATCACGCCTTCGCGCATGGTGCGCTTGGCAAAGGGCTTGATCGCTTCGACCAAGGCATCGCCCGCATCGATGTCAACACCGGCGTCGCGATAGGAAAGGGAAACAGGGGAAGGTGAGTTCATGGTTTTTTGGGCAGCAGAGGCGGTAAAATAGGAAGGGAAGGCCAAAACCGTTCGGCCAAACCGCTATTTTATCAAACTGACCCGGACAATCCGCCAATTCATGCCATTTTCTCTCTCACTGGAACAAAAACAAACCATCCTTTGGCTGGCATTGTGGCTGGCCCTGATTATGTTGCTGGTGACGCTGGGGCCGGTGCTGACGCCCTTCGTCACGGCAGCGATTCTGGCGTATGCGCTCAATCCGGGGGTGGATCGGCTGGCGGCGCTCAGGATCAAGCGGTATCGGATGCCGCGTGCGATTGCGGTCACCATCATGGTATTGCTGCTGATCGCAGCCTTGCTGGCGCTGGTGCTGATCGTGGTGCCGGTGCTGCAAAAAGAAGTGCCGCTGTTGCAGGCACAAATTCCGGTTTTTCTTGTCAAGCTCAATGAAATGGCAACTCCACAGCTGCAACAATGGGGCATCCACATCCAGCTCGACGGCGCCGGTTTAAAGCAGCTCTTGAGCGATCAGATGGCCAACAGCGGCGACCAGATCTGGGCTGCGATCGTAGCCTCGGTCAAGGTCGGCGGCACCGCGATCTTGGGTTGGCTGGCGACCTTGGTGCTCATTCCGGTGGTGCTGTTTTATATATTGATGGATTGGCATAGCTTGTTGCAGCGGCTTACCAATGCAGTGCCACGGCGCTGGGTGGCAAAAACCATGGGCATGGCGCGTGAAGTCGATCAATTGCTGGCGCAATATCTGCGCGGTCAATTATCGGTGATGGTAATCCTGGCAGCGTATTACTCGATCGCGTTGTCGATTGCAGGTTTCGATGTCGGGGTGCCAGTGGGGATCATTACTGGCGTGCTTGTTTTTATTCCCTACCTTGGCTTTGGATTGGGACTGATGCTGGCGCTGATTGCAGCAGTGCTGCAATTTTCTGACATGCATGGTCTGGTGTCAGTGGCGGTGATTTATGGTTTTGGCCAAATCATCGAGGGCTTTTTCCTGACGCCGCGTCTGGTGGGCGAACGGATCGGCCTGCATCCGCTGGCGGTCATTTTTGCCTTGCTGGCATTCGGCCAATTATTCGGCTTCGTCGGCGTGTTGCTGGCCCTGCCGGCCTCGGCAATCTTGATGGTGGCGCTGCGCCATGTACGTCTTCTTTATCTGCAAAGCAGTTTTTACAATGCGTAATGACTCTTCCACCATCCATGCATAAGCCTGCCAGCATGCGGCAACTGCCGCTCGACCTGGGCCTGCACAAGCCGCAAACCCTGGACACGTTTGTGGTTGGCCAAAATGCGGAACTGGCAGCGTTGCTGCGCCGATTTGACGAGCACCAGCCGATCACGTCCAACGAGCGTTTTACCTATATCTGGGGTGAGTCGGCCGCTGGCAAAAGCCATTTGCTACAAGCGCTGGCGGCTACAGCCAAGGCCCGCTATATTGGCGCCGACGCAACGGAAGCGGCGTTTTTATATGCGCCTGACATCAGCCTGTACCTGCTGGACGATTGCGAGCAATTATCGGCGACGATGCAAATCGAAGCCTTCAACTTGTTCAACCAGATCCGCGAAAACGGCGGCGTGATGATCAGCGCCGGCGCCATGCCGCCAGCATTATTAGCGGTGCGGGAAGACTTACGCACCCGCATGGGCTGGGGCCTGATTTACCAATTGCACGGCCTGACCGATGAAGAAAAGATCGACGCCCTCACGCAAGCCGCACAGGCGCGCGGTTTGAGCCTGTCACCGGGCGTGTTACCCTATCTGATGTCCCATTTTCAACGCGATATGCGCTCTTTATCCACGATGCTCGACGCCCTCGACCAATATTCCCTGGAAACCAAACGCGCCATTACCTTGCCGCTGTTACGTGAATTACTCCAACTCGAAAGCGATGCCAAAGCATGAACCTGGCCATTTTCGACCTTGACCATACGCTGCTGCCGCTCGATTCCGATTATGAATGGGGCCAATTTCTGGTCCGCATTGGCGCAGTCGATGCCGACGCTTTTTCGCAGCGCAACGCTGGCTTTTACGCCCAATATCAGGCCGGCACCCTGGATCCGGTTGAATATCTGGAATTTGCCCTCGGTACGCTGGCGCAATTCCCACGCGACCAGCTCGATGCCTGGCACGTGCAATTCATGGCTGAGGTGATTCACCCTGCCATCTTGCCCTCGGCGCACGCCTTATTGCAAAAGCACCGTGACGCTGGCGATCTGATCCTGATCATCACCGCTACCAACCAATTTGTCACCGCGCCGATCGCAGACGCGCTCGGGGTCGACAACCTGCTGGCTGCAGTACCGGAACAAACCCGCGATGGCCGCATCACCGGCAAATTATTGGGCGTACCAACCTCCGGCGCCGGCAAGATCACGCATTTGCACGACTGGCTGAGCGCCACGGGCAAAACCTTGGGCGACTTCGGGCAAGTGTATTTTTATAGCGATTCCCACAACGACTTGCCGTTGCTGTCCATCGTCACCCACCCGGTGGCGACCAACCCCAATGCCACATTGGCGGCGCATGCCGCAAGCCACGGCTGGCCACAGATACATCTATTCAATGAATGAATTGCGCAATGAGCAAAACAAAGCAAGCATGATCAAAAAATTTATCCGCAAAATCCTCGGCGTCAAAGAAAAAGCGCCCGATTTCACCAAACCCGCCGTGCTCGGCCCCAAAGAACATGGCATTGATCCGCAACTGCTGTCCAGCAACGCGATCAGGGTCACCCAAACTTTGCAAGAAGCCGGCTACAAGGCGTTCGTGGTGGGCGGTGCGGTGCGCGATTTGCTGTTGGGGATCAAGCCCAAGGATTTCGACATCGCCACCGATGCCACACCGGAGCAAGTCAAGCGCCTGTTCCGGCGCGCCTTCATCATCGGTCGCCGGTTCCAGATCGTGCATGTCATGTTCGGCCAGGATTTGCTGGAAGTGACCACCTTCCGCGGCGCGTCGTCGGAAGCGGCGCTCAAGGATGAACATGGCCGCGTGCTGCGCGACAACACCTTCGGCTTGCAGCATGAAGATGCGATCCGGCGCGACTTCACCATCAATGCCATGTATTACGATCCGGCCAGCCAAACGGTGCTCGATTACCACGGCGGTATCGGCGATATCCGCAAGAAAGTGCTGCGTATCATCGGCGTGCCGGAAGCCCGTTATCGCGAAGACCCGATCCGCATGATGCGCGTGGTGCGTTTTGCGGCGCGCCTGAAATTTGCGATCGACCCGGCGACCAAGGCGCCGATCCCCGTGATGGCGCCCTTGATCAATAACGTGCCCGCGGCACGCGTCTTTGATGAAATGCTCAAGCTCCTGACCAGCGGCCATGCGCTGGCTTGCCTGCAACAGCTACGGCAAGAAGGCTTGCATCACGGCTTGCTGCCACTGCTCGACGTGGTACTGGAACAACCGCTCGGCATCAAGTTTGTCACGCTGGCGCTGGCCAATACCGACGAGCGTATTCAACAAGGCAAAGGCATCTCGCCCGGCTTCCTGTTTGCCTCTTTGCTGTGGCATCAGGTGCTGGAAAAATGGACCGCGTACCGCGCTGCCGGCGAGTTCCCGATCCCGGCCTTGCATCTGGCGGCCGATGATGTACTGGAAACGCAGACAGACAAGCTGTCGATCCAGCGCAAGATCAGTTCCGACATGCGCGACATCTGGGCCATGCAACCGCGCTTCGAGCGCCGTACCGGCAAGTTGCCGTATAAATTGCTAGAGAATCTGCGCTTCCGCGCCGGTTACGATTTCTTGCTCTTGCGCTGCGCTTCTGGCGAAATCGAGGCCGATATTGGCGAATGGTGGACCGCGTTTTACGAAGGCGATGCCGCCGAGCGCGAACGCCTGGTCAACGCCAAGCTGAAATCGGAAAACACCGCCGCAGCGCCCAAAAAACGCGCCAAACGGCGTGCGCCAAAGAAAAAAATTGCCGGCGCCGAGAATGCCGCAGCCGCGACAACCAGCAGCGACCATAGCGACGAATGAGCAAGGCAACAGAAAAGACAACAGGTAAAACACCGCTGGTGACTGCCTACATCGGTCTAGGCGCCAATCTGGGTGACGCCGCCGCCAGCGTGACCCAAGCCATCGCAGCATTGAGTCAGCTTCCCAACTGCAAGCTGCAAGCGCAATCAAGCCTGTTTTGCAGCGCGCCGGTCGATGCCGCTGGCGACGATTACATCAACGCCGTAGCACAAATCCAAACCCGCTTGCCGGCGCAAGAATTGCTGGAGCAGTTGCAAGCAATCGAACAAAATTTCGGCCGCGAGCGCCCGTACCACAATGCGCCGCGCACGCTTGATCTCGACCTGCTTTTGTACGGTCAACAGACCATCCACAGCGACAACTTGCAAGTGCCACACCCGCGCCTGACCGAACGCGCTTTCGTATTGATCCCGCTGATGCAGCTCGATCCCTTCATCGACATCCCTGGCAAAGGCGCCGCCCACAGCTTTGCACCGGCGGTCGCGAGCCAAATTATCCGAAAATATACTGCCTAGTGTATTTTTAAAGGCGCTTTAAAACCGTGCGGGAGAGGCAATGTTTTGGCCTATACCCCTCATTTTTTGCGTATAAGCTTTAGCAACCGTTCAAATACAGGCGACACCGATTGCACGCCATCTGCCTCATGGGGCGCCCCCAATCTGTGCCGACTGCACTGCGTTTTTAACACTCGCTGAAAAGCCGTTCTGCGGCGGCATTTTGTCAAGCCAATAAAATTTCTTTAAGGTAATGGCTATTTTCAAAAGTTAGCACTATATTACGCATTGCCTGTTGAATTGATAACAATAACCCGCAAGCTCATTGAGAAAGCAACGCTAAATATGCCCTTTTCAAAAATTCCCACTCGCATCAATTTTCTTGCGCTAGCGCTCGCAGCTTGCATGGCCTCGCCCGTCCAGGCGCAGACCCCGCTGCCGACGCTGGCGGACACGAATTTGCAAAATTGCCTGACCGAACAGGCCGCTCACAATGGCTGGTTTTATGCCGAGCAAGTCGTCAAGTTTGAATGTGCCAATCGCGCAGTCAGCATGCTCAATGGAATTGAGCAGCTTTCCAGGCTTGCCGA
>JAZKIX010000226.1:0-17276 GCA_040384645.1 Pseudomonadota bacterium
AGGTTAAAAGTTGGGTCTGGCGACGAATATCGAGCCAGAAACAATGCGCAAGGTGACGCAGCGACCTATGGGCGACGAGCAATCAAGACTTATTCGGCAGCGCTGCCGACAGCCGATTGCAATTCCCTGATCCTGTTCTTCACCGTTTCCTTATTGATATTTGCGCCGCCTTGTTTCGCCAATTGCAGCGAGCGTTGGTAATAATCGAGTGCCAGCTTGTTTTGGTTGAGTTTGTCGAGGCTCACCGCCAAGTTAAACGCATAGTCGGCGCTTTCTGGCGTCACGCCGAATGCGCGAAAATATGCCTGTTGCGCGTCGGCCCAGCGCGATTGCTGAGCATAAGTATTGCCCAACGCGAATAGGGCCGAACCGCTTTGCGGATTTTGCGTCAGTACTTTTTTCAGTGCGCTCTCGGTTCTGTTGACGTCGCCTTGCTGCACACTTGCCAAGCCGGCTGCGGCATCGGCATCAGCCGGGTCAAGTTCCAATAGTCGGGTATAAAACGAACCGGCTTGGGCGGTCTGGCCCCGATTAAGTGCAATGGCGGCAATCCCGAGTAAGGCATCACGGTTATCCGGTTCCTGCTGCAAAACACGTTGATACTGCGTTTGGGCAGAATGGATATCGCCGAATACGAACGATTGATAGGCTGCGTTGAGCGTTGGATTAGTTTGTTGCGATGCTTTGGAGCGTTCGATTCGAATCGCCTGACTTTCTGCTTCCATTGTCGTCATTTGCGGTTCTGCGACCGGCGATTGGCGGCCCGAAGCTGAAGTTGGCGTTGGCTGCACTGCTGCGGTTTGTGGCGCAGTGGTCACCGTTGTTGGTGCAGGACGGGGCGACACCTGTTTGGGCACAGCCAGCGGCAGGGAAGCCGTGGCGGGTACTAACATGTCTTCTGTTGTGCTTAGCTTGGTTGCAACGCTTGGCTCAGCGCTGGCTATGACGGTGGGCACCGACTCGGTTTCGATAGTCGGCTCCGGCACAATCGGTGCCGGCGGTATGGCGGTGGTCAGCGGCGCTTGGGCGATTCCCAAAAACTGGAAATAGCCATAACCCACTGCGGCCATCAGCAACAATAGCCCGACGACTGCAATAATCATCGGCCTGCGACTGCGTGTCGGCTTTTTTGACGCGAACATCGATTTGGCCGAATTGCGTGCATCCGAGGCTTTTTTAGCTGCGGCTTGCTGTTGTTCGTTACCGATCTTTAGCTTTGGCGGGGTGCCAGTACTGGAATTCTGGTCTGCAGGCCTCGATTCTGGTTTCGGCTCTTGTCGCATATCTGCAGCCGCGTCCACCGGCGGCGCAGGCGGAAGATTTCGCGACGCTGCCGGAAACCCTAAATCTGAATCAAAGCCTTGCTGTTGCACATTCGTAGGTATGAAGCTCGCAGGTGGCGGACGCAAATCGGACGAAAAATAATCCACTGGCTCGATTTTGGTCGGCGGCGGTGACTCCGCCACGTTGCCTGGCATGCTGTTAGCCTGAGCGGCGGCAACGGGCGCCGCGTCGTGGCGCGATGGCTCTTGCGGTTGTAAGGACAGTGTTTCGTGTTCTTGAGTACGTGCAGGCAGCTCCGCTACTGGCTTGGCATCGGTGGCTTCAGCTTGTTTTTGCTTGGCGGATTCGGCCTTTTTGAGTGCCTGCATTAATAAGCTCATGAGCCGCGCGCTCCCGTTCCTTGTGCTGGACGCTGCTTGGTCTCGGTGTAAGGCTCGACATTCAAGGGCGCATTATCTGGCAGGAACGAGCGGTAATCCTTATAGTCGCCATTCAAGCTTGCTTCCTTCACCACGATAGGACGCATGAAAATAACCAGCTCGGATTTGTTGGTGGTTTCGTTCCGATAGCCGAGTGCGTTGCCAATGCCAGGTAATTTTCCCAGTACCGGAACCGCATCTTTGAGGTTGTTGATAGTGTCTTGCATGAGGCCGCCCATCACCGCAACCTGGCCGCTTTGGACCCGTAAAATAGATTCCATTTCCCTGGTCTGGATCACTGGCACACTGCTAACGACAGAGGCTGCAGCCAACGCAGGATTAGGATCTTGCACATACCCGACGATGCGCGAAATGGTTGGACGCACGCTAATCGAAACTTCGTCCGAATCGGCAATCTGCGGTGTGACGCTCATTACAAATCCCACCGGAACCGTGTGTAATTCCGAGGTGTAGACCGAGGTCGCCGGCACGCCCAGACTACCCGCCGTGGTGGTGGCGGTCACCGTAAAATAAATCTTGTTGTCGACGACTTTCAATAGGGCGGTTTGATTGTTCAAGACGCTGATTTTTGGGCTCGATAACACCTTCACTTTGCCGAACGATTCCAGTAACTGGACAGTGGCGGTCAGGTTGCCGATAGAGGTGAGCGGGTTAAGGTAATTTGCCACAAACATACCCGGCGTGATGCCGGGCGAAACGTTGCTAGGCAAGGCGTTGGTGCCGACTTGTCCTTGCGTTAGGCTCAAGCCCTGATTCGCACTGGTGCGCAAGCTGGACCAGTTGATGCCTTGCTGGTAATTGTCGTTGAGCTGGACTTCAACTACCGTTGCTTCGATCAATACCTGACGCCGTGCGCTCGACATCACAAGGTCAAGAAACTCTTGAATTTTTTCATGTTGGCGGCTGGTCGCACGCACGGCGATCAAGCCGGTTTCGGGATTGGCGATCACCGCAGCGGCTTCGCGGAAAGTGGCGGCACGGGCGACCGGCGTTATGGTTGCGCTAGCCGCATCTCCTGCTTTGCCCGCTGTGGCGGTACCTGCGGCAGCAGCAGGAGGCGCGGCGTCGGCGCTATTGCCGGGCAAAACCTTATCCGTCTCACGCAAGGTGTCTTGAATATTTTTGATCAGGGTTTCCCAAAATCGGTTGTTCGATGTATTCGATACCGACGTGGTGGAGTTGTTATTGCCCGTACCACCGCCTTCCCCAGTCGCACCGGTGGTGGAAATCTGGGTCGCGATGCTGATAGTGCTGCTTGAGTCGCGTGCGATATTGATGTAATCGATTTTGTAGTTGCGCAGGAAAGGCGTATCGGGTCTGACAATGAGATTGGGCCCCTCGATCTCAAAGCGCATATCGACTTGTTTGGCGATCCGTGTCAGCAATTGCGGCATGGTTTGATCCAGCGCATTCAGGGTGACAGTGCCTTGGATGCCAGGGTGCACATCGACATTGAGTTTGGCATCGCGTGCCAGTGCAAATAGCAGGGATTGCACCGGTACGTTATAGACTGTGACGCTGTAGGTCTCGGCCTTGATGCTGGGTTTGGGAGGGCGCAGCGTAGCGCTGTGTTGCAACGGTGCCGGAATGGTTCCCGTCAGCTTAATTTCTTCGCGGATATGGTTGGCCGATGGGGCAATGGCTTGCGTGCCACAGGCAGTGGCAAGGATGCATACAACCAGAGAAGCCGCAACTTTAATCATTAAGATTGAACACAATCAAAGAGTTAGAAGACATTGCTCTAGAAGAATTCTAAGTCAAATTCTACAATTCAACTAATGCTGCTTTTGAATCTCGCCAATTCTTACAACATCCTCTGCTTTTGGCCACAGATCGTCGCTTTGGGTGTGCAATACTTCCGCTTTGATGCCGGCGATGGTGCGTAATCGCGGCTGATATCCCCATTCGTCGGCTAATCGGGTTTTCATCGACAGCGCTTCTGCGCGGGTCGTGTAGACCGAGTACAGCACGCCCAAACGTACAATTTTTCCGCTGCGTGTTGGATAGAAATGGATGTTTTCCAAGCGCATTTCTTCTTTCGCTTTGCGCAAAAAAGCATTTATCTGGACCGGATCGTTATCGATTAAGGCAATTTGTATGCTGAAAAGCCTGGATGCCTGAGCATTGAGCCACGCTTTTGAGAGGTATTGGTGAATTGGATAGAGATGGATGCCTGCCGCTGGTATTGCCTCTGGGCGGGGCGCCTCTGAAGTAGCCGCTGTCACCTCGTCGACCATGGCGGCAGATGGCGCTGCAACTGCCCGCACGCTTGGATTATCGGGTGAAGGGACTGTTTGGCTGCTGATCGTCAACGGCGCCGGGGGCGGGTGATTTTGGTTATATTGGATTGCCAGCCAGCCGAGTAGGCCCAGCACTGTTAATAAAGTGAGCGCCGCTATCGGCTTCCATAAACGCCGCCTGTAGAGGCGGGTTGAATGGGAAAACTCGCTATCGTCGATCGCGGCCTTGACGTGTTTGGCCTTGATCGTATGGGTATTGTCGGCGAAGGCGGCCAGCAAGGATTTGTCAGCCAAAATGCTGACGCGCCGGACGACGCCTTCCGATACCGCGGCCAGCAATCGAATTGCCGCCTTGGTAAAAATATCTGGGCCGTGATAACCGGCGGCGCGCATGCGGAACATCAGAAAATCGGGCAGCAAGGTCGGCATCAGTGGTGGCACTTTAAAGCTGTGGGTGATGCGCTCCTTCAACTGGCGCATTTGTGGCAGCCGGAGGTTTTCATCGAGTTCCGGTTGACCGAACAAGACGATCTGTAGCAGCTTGTGATGCGCCGTTTCGAGGTTTGAAAATAGGCGGATTTCTTCCAGCGTCTCTAGCGACATCGCCTGCGCTTCTTCGATCAGCAAAACAACTTGCTTGCCCTCGATGTGCTTGGCGATCAGGTCGTTTTGCACATCGCGGATGACATCGGCGGCGCGCTTGTCGCTGGTGTCCAAGCCGAGTTCGCCAGCAATCGCATACAGCACTTCATCGCGGCTCAGGGTCGGATTGACCAGATAGATCGGTACAACATTGGACGGCAGCATGCTCTCTAACATGCGGCACAACATGGTCTTGCCGCTGCCGACCTCGCCGGTCACCTTGATGATGCCCTCGCCATTGACAACGGCATACATCAAGGCATCGAGAATCGCACCGCGCTGGTTGCCGGTGTAAAAAAACACAGGATTGGGCGTAATGCCAAAAGGTGATTGATTCAGACCGAAATGAGAGAGGTACATGGGAGCGGGGTGTTGCCTGGCCTGATGTGATTGATCAAATTGCCCGAGACTATGGGGTTGCGTAAAACCGGATCGGATTCCACCTCAAACAGCCTATCTTGCATCTAAAAATACTGGGTGCAGTATTTTTTTAAACGTAATAAAAGCCTGCGGATCAGCAGGTGTTTGTGCATATACTCCCACATATACGAGGCAATATGTGGCTTAAATTGAATATTATGCGGTGCCATGTTTGCCTCTCGATTATGAACTCGAATCGTGTCCGATTCCAGTGGCGCTGATGCATTTCATATAGGCTTGTTCCAGCGTCGCGGCTTGATAGCGGGTGCGGCACTCTGCAGGCGATCCGACAAAACGTAATTGGCCGTCATGCAAAATTGCCATGCGGTCGCAAATTTCATCGACGTCAGCCAGCGCATGTGAACTGAAAAACAGGGTGCCGGAGCGAGAACGCAATTGCTGCAACTGCGCTTTTAGCAGGGCACGCGCCTTTGGATCAAGTCCGCTCATCGGTTCGTCCAGCACATACAAATCTTTGCGCGCTAAAAAGCAGGCAGCCAAGCCAAGCTTTTGCGTCATCCCTTTTGAATAAGAACGTACCGGTTTTTTCAAGGCAGACAGATCCAGGTCAAGCGCGGCCAGGGTGGCTTGGGCATGGCAAATCTTGTAGCTTCATCATGAATGTCAGAAAATCCGTTCCCGTCAGATAGTAGGGGGGCATGAAACGTTCCGGTAAAAAAGCCAACGGTTTGCGTGCCTGCGTGAGGCGATTATCGCTGCCGAAAATTTCGATCGTGCCGCCGTCGGCTTCGCAAAAATCGAGCAGGCATTTGATTAGCGTGGTTTTACCGGCGCCATTCATGCCCACCAGCGCAAAAAATTCGCCGGCACGGATGTCGAGATTGATGCCTTTTAAGACCTCTTTTTTGGCATAGCGTTTGACGATGTTTTCGAAGCGCAGGGCGGAAGCGGTCATGGATCGAGACAATAAAACGATGGCTAGAAAAGAAATTTGTCAGCAGCGGATGTTCTCGCTGTAGACAAGAGGATAAAACCGAATCGACTAGCGTGGGCGATATACATGAAATCCTGCGTTACGTGTGCTCGAGCGCGGCAAGTGAATCGCCATCGATTTCGGACAAAGTCTGGCGACAATAGCATACGATGGCGGGATTTTATTAATCGGAAATAGACCGTGTTTACACCTCAGCGGGAGCGATGCCTCCCATTATTGTTGACTTGGCTTGTGGCTTTGTTTGCCTATCCCACTGCATCATCATCCATCGCGCAGGTCGATTCATGAGCACATATCGCCAAAACGGCTTTTTCAATCACATCAGCATGCAAGCCAAGATTTTGGCTGCGTGCGTCACCATGATGTGGCTGACCGAATGTGTGGATTTTTTGTTGGGAGGTGCGTTGAACCAATTGGGCATCGTGCCGCGCCAACTGATCGGCTTGCGCGGGATGGTGTTTGCGCCATTTTTGCACTTGGATTTTGCCCACCTTCTCGCTAACACGCCGCCCTTTATTTGCTTGGGATGGTTCGTCATGTTGCGCCGGACCAGTGACTTTTATACGGTCACCGCAATGGTCATGCTAATCGGTGGCCTGGGCACGTGGTTGATCGCGGCGCCCAACACAGTCCACATTGGCGCCAGCGGCGTGGTATTCGGTTACCTCGGTTTTTTGATTTCGCGCGGCTATTTTGAACGCAGCGTGCTGTCAATCCTGCTGTCGCTGGCCATTGGTTTTGTCTACGGCGGCTTGATCTGGGGCGTGTTGCCGGGTCAAAGCGGTATTTCCTGGCAAGGACATTTATGCGGGTTTATTGGTGGCGTAATGATGGCGCGTTTGCTTGGCAAGAGAACGGGCAGAGGAGGCTGGATTGCCTGATAGCTATTGGTATTAAGTGGGGAGTATCAATGAATACATGCCATCCCCCGCACGTTTTCATTGCGCAAAAAAATATACTCACGCCAGTATTATTAAGCCGAAATGAGTCAAAAATCATCATCAGGGCTGCAAACGCTGCGTTAGCCAAGTGCCATCAGCTTGCAGCAAAAACTCAATCCGGTCGTGCAATCGGGAAGGCCGGCCTTGCCAGAATTCCATCCGGTCTGGTACCAGGCGATAGCCGCCCCAGTGGGCGGGACGTGGCGGCTGGTCGCCGTATTCAGCTTCGACTTGCGCCATGCGCGCTTCCAAGGTCGCTCGATTGGGTACGGGCATGCTTTGTGCTGATGCGATGGCACCGAGCCGGCTCTTGAGGGGGCGGATCGCGAAGTAGGCGTCGCTTTCGGCGGCGGCGACGCGTTCGACCCGGCCTTCGATCCGGACTTGGCGCTGTAGCTCTGGCCAGAAAAATAGTAGCGCAGCGTGGGGATTGTCGAGCAATTCGTGGCCCTTGCGACTATCGTAATTGGTGTACCAGCTAAAGCCGCGTTGATCGACGTCTTTGATGAGGACGATACGGGCCGCTGGGCGGCCGTTGGCGGCGACGGTCGCCAGCGTCATGGCATTGGGTTCGGCGATGTCGGCTTTGATGGCTTCCTCAAACCATTTATTAAATTGCGCGGTCGGATTAGCCAAGACATCGGTTTCGCTCAAGCTGGCGTGGCTGTAGTCGATGCGCAGATCGGCCAGATTGACGCTCGGCGTGCTGGCTACCGGTAGCAGGCCGCGCCGTTGCTGCATGGCTTGGCCCAACATGGCCATTTGCGCCGGGCTGAACAGGCGTTTCGACATTGGTGCAATGTGGCTTTCTTCCTTCAACATGTGGGCGGTATACAACTCTGCAAAGGTCTGGACTTCGGTTGACGACAAGTGTGCCGCCGTGCCGAGGGCGATCTGGCTCAATTGCAGGTCGAGTAGTTGCCATGCAGCTTCCATCGTCTTGTGTTCTTGCAATAGTTGCGGCACCAGGCTTGCCAGCAACGCGGTATCGTCGGCGCTGGCGGTGGCTTGCAGCATCGGGATCAAGTCTTCTTCTTCGTCGGCATGGTGGTGATGGGCTGCCCGGTTGAAATAATGCCGCACTGCGCTGGCGGCGCTCTGGGCTTGGGCATCGGCGCCGTGCTGCGGCAAATGTTCCAGCAAGGTTTGCATGGTTTTGATTTGCTTGCGTATCCGGTCGTGGCAATGTTTTAGTACGGCGATCGGTTGGTCGAAACCGGGTGCCGGGTCAAATAAAGCGTCCATGAAGGTGATGCTCCTTGCGCGATGTGGGGGAATGGTAGCGGCCGACGCCATGTGACGTGCCTGGCTACGTTTGCTGCTGAGTGTGTTGATATTGGGGCCATTTTAGATCAGATCAGTCTTGCCTTCCGCTAAAATGCCGGCATGAAACCAATCACAAATAATTTGCCCGAGCGTAGCCCGGATGAGGTCGATTTTGAACGCCGCTTCGGTGGCATTGCCCGCTTATACGGTGCGCCTGCGCTGGCACGGTTTAGAGCGGCACATGTCTGCGTAGTGGGGGTTGGCGGCGTTGGATCGTGGGTGGTGGAAGCACTGGCGCGCAGCGCGATTGGCAGCCTGACTTTGATCGACTTGGATAATGTGGCCGAATCGAATGTCAACCGGCAAATTCAAGCCATGAGCAATACGCTGGGCCAGGCCAAGGTGGGCGCGCTGGCAGAGCGGATTTGGCAAATCAATCCTTATTGCCGGGTGCATCAAGTAGAAGATTTTGTCACGCCAGATAATCTGGATGCCATGATCGGCGCCCATCAATTTGATTATGTGGTCGATGCCATCGATAGCGTCAAAGCCAAGACAGCCTTGATCGCCTATTGCCGCAGCCACGCGATTCGGCTGGTTACCATTGGCGGCGCTGGTGGCCAAATCGACCCGACCCGGATCGAAATGCGCGATCTGTGCCGCACCGAGCAAGAACCCTTGCTGGCAAAAGTGCGCAAGCGGCTGCGCTCGCAATACGGCTTTCCGCGTGGCACCAAGACCAAATTCGGGATCGACGCGGTATTTTCGATGGAGCCTTTGCGCATGCCCGATTCTGGCGAAGCTTGTTCGCTGGATGCGGATGAACGGGCAGTGACCGGCCTTAACTGCGCCGGATTTGGTTCTGCGATGGTAGTCACTGCCAGTTTTGGCATGGTGGCGGCGGCGCAGGTATTGCGCAAACTCGCTGCCGGCGATGCGGTCGAGGTCGACCAGGCAGAACTTGCCGAACTGGGCGAACCAGCCTGAGGAACTATTACAGCCTGATTCGGTCGCGCCACAGCGCCGCGCAAGCTTGTTATGATGCGGCTCTGCTCGATTGTTGATGTGAATTCGTCAACTGCAATATCGGCTGTAACCGGTCTTCGACCTTATTTTTTCATCTATAAAAAGGATTTCCATGTTACAACGCGCACTTTCTATCGTCATGGTTCTGGCAGCCAGCTCGTCGTTTGCCTTGGCTGCAGACGCCTCTAGTTCGGCATCGGCTTCAGCATCCGCAGCGGTTCCTGCTGCAATCACTACCCTGGTAATTAAAGATACCCAAGTCGGCACTGGCAAAGAAGCCACAGGTGGCAGCCAGGTTCAGGTCAATTACACCGGCTGGTTATACGATCCTAAAGCGCCTGATGCTCATGGCAAACAATTCGACAGCTCGATCGGAAAGGCGCCATTCAGCTTTCCATTAGGCGGCGGGCGCGTCATCAAGGGTTGGGATCAAGGCGTTGCCGGCATGAAAGTGGGCGGAAAACGCACACTCACCATTCCAAGTAATTTGGCTTATGGCAAACAAGGTGCTGGCGGCGTGATTCCACCGGACGCAACCTTGGTATTTGATGTCGAATTACTCGACGTAAAATGATCGTTTCTGGCTAGTTTCTGGCTAGTTAAGCTGCTGTGCAGCAAATAGTACGCAGCGTTTAGTCCCGCCGTCATGACAGCCCGATAGCCATCGAATGCAATTGAACATACCCGGTAACGGTGCTCTGCAACAGCTAAAAGACGCCGTACCGAGGTATTTTTCTTTAAATATACTGGTGATAGTACATTTAAAGCGCCAATAAATCCGTGCGGATAGCGCGGTATTTTCGTATATACCCCCGTTATTTTGTAAAGAATATGGTTTCCAGCATGGCTTGATAGGTCGTGTTTGGGGATTCGTTTTCATTTTGCCGGCCCTGCTGTTTTAGTTGACCAATTAATTTCCCCTTGCCGCGTTATTGTTGCAATGCAGTATTTCGCGCGCGCCATCTTTCGTCAAAGACGTCATTCGCCAAAGTTATGACTGATATCAATTTCCGTATCGAAACTGTAAATAAAATCATTTGAACGTTATGGCAGTTCTGATTATCATTTGTCTGCCATTAGTAATATTAAATATGAGATCGATCTTCGGCCACCATCCTTGCTTATAGATTTTGGTGGCAAGAAAATAGATTGCGGGTGACCGTCCATTTAATGCAATATGGTTCAGGTTGGGTGTATAGCAAGCGTGGTTGGGATAGCTTGGCCGGGGTGACGGGCGGGGCTGTCAATAGGAGGGGACGACTGTTTTGTCGTTACAAATCAATCAATAATATTTGGAGATCCAAAAATGAAAGTATCACGCAGAACAGTACTGGCCATGGCACTCAGCCTGGGTTTGGGTTTTGGTGCAAGCGCAGCGTATGCTGAAAAAGCACTGGTATTGGGTTTCTCACAAGTCGGTGCCGAAGGTGACTGGCGCGTTGCCAATACCGTATCGATCAAGACTGCAGCCAAAGACGCTGGCGTAGATTTGAAATTCTCCGATGCGCAAGGCAAGCAAGAAAACCAAATCAAGGCACTGCGCTCTTTCATCGCGCAAAAAGTTGATGTGATCGCGTTTTCTCCGGTGGTCGAATCAGGCTGGGACACTGTCCTGCGCGAAGCTAAAGCGGCAAAAATCCCGGTCATCCTGACCGACCGTTCAGTCGATGCTGCCGACAAATCGTTGTACGCCACCTTCATCGGTTCCGACTTTGTCGCTGAAGGCAAAAAAGCCGGTGATTGGCTGCTCGCATACAATAAATTGCCAGCCACAGGCGATATCAATATCGTTGAATTGCAAGGAACCGTCGGTGCTGGTCCTGCGATCGACCGCAAAGTCGGTTTTGAAAAATCGATTGCTGCTAATCCACGTTTCAAGATCATCCGCTCCCAAACTGGCGACTTTACCCGTACCAAGGGTAAGGAAGTCATGGAAGCTTTCCTGAAAGCCGAAGGCAAGAAAATCAATGTGGTCTACGCCCATAACGATGACATGGCCATTGGTGCGATCCAGGCGATTGAAGAAGCCGGCATGAAGCCAGGCGTCGACATCGTCATCGTCTCGGTCGATGCAGTGAAAGCCGCATTTGAAGCCATGATCGCCGGCAAACTGAACGTAACAGTCGAATGCAGTCCTTTGCTTGGACCGGCATTGATGAAACTGGCCAAAGACGCACATGCTGGCAAAACCCTGCCAAAACGTACTGTCACCGTTGAAGGCATTTTCCCAATGGAAGTCGCTGCTAAAGAACTGCCTAATCGCAAGTACTAAGTCGCTCAAACCGGATGGTAAGTGCTGAGCCGGGAACATCCGGCGCAGCCTTGCGAAGACGTCCCCGTTCCACATGATGTAGCGTGGCGCGGGGATTTATTTTATGAGGAAGCGTATGACAACTTCACCCATACTAGAACTGGTTGGTATTAGCAAAAGCTTTCCTGGCGTGAAAGCTTTATCTAATGTGAAATTTCGGCTTTTCCCCGGCGAAGTACACACGATCATGGGGCAGAACGGCGCGGGCAAATCGACACTGGTAAAAGTGTTGACCGGCGTCCACGCACCGGATCAAGGCCAGATTCTATTGGAAGGACAGGCGATTCATCCCGAATCGACTCTCGACGCACAAGATCTCGGTATCAGTACCGTGTATCAGGAAGTAAATTTGTGTCTGAACCTGTCAGTGGCAGAAAACATTTTCATCGGCCGTTACCCCATGCGTGGTCCAGTGATCGACTGGGCCCTGATTCACAAACAATCGAAGGCATTGCTGGGCGACCTCGACATCGATGTCGACGTGACCGCGCCTTTGTCCAGATTTTCACTGGCGATACAGCAGATGGTGGCCATTTCACGCGCCATCAGCGTCTCGGCCAAAGTGCTGGTGCTGGACGAACCAACCTCTAGTCTGGATGACAGCGAAGTGCAGATGTTGTTTGCAGTGATCCGCCGCCTGTGCAAGCAAAATATTGCCGTGTTGTTTATCACTCATTTTCTGGACCAGACCTACGAAATTTCGGATCGCATCACCGTGCTGCGCAACGGTGAACTGGAAGGCGAATATCTGGCTGCCGATTTGTCGCGCCGCCTGCTAGTCAATAAGATGCTTGGCTTTGAGCCGAAGGAATCGAAGATCGAAGCCCTGGTGCAAAACAAGTCGTCCGATGCAGCCAAGCCGGCGTACCTGGAAGCGCGCGGTCTGGGCCGGCGCGGCGCCTTGTCGCCGGTTGATATCGATTGCCGCAAGGGCGAAGTATTAGGATTGTGCGGCTTGCTCGGCTCCGGTCGTACCGAGTTGGCGCGCTTATTGTTCGGCGCCGATAAAGCTGATTACGGCGATGTACACATCAATGGCAAGCCAGTCAAACTCAATTCGCCCCGCAGTGCCATCGCGGCCGGGATTGGTTTTTGTTCGGAAGACCGCAAGCTCGAGGGCGCCATTCTTGAATTGTCGGTACGCGAAAACATCATCCTCGCTTTACAGGCGCGGGCCGGCATCTTGCGCCGTATTCCCCGTAAACGCCAAAATGAGATCGCCAACGAATACGTCAAAAGTCTCGGCATCAAGACGCCGGGTATTGAGACGGCGATTGGCAAGCTGTCCGGCGGCAACCAGCAAAAAGCCTTGCTGGGGCGCTGGCTGGCGACCGCACCGCAGATGTTGATCCTGGATGAGCCGACCCGGGGCATCGATGTCGGTGCCAAGATCGACATCATGGATTACATGATCGGATTGTGTCGCAAGGGGATGGCAATTCTGTTTATCTCGTCCGAGTTGGAAGAAGTCATTCGATGTAGTGACCGACTGACGGTGCTGCGTGACCGCAAGGCCGTCGCACAATATAACCGCGGCGAGCTGGACGAGGATTCGGCCATGCAAGTGATCGCAGGAGGAGCGCATGAATAAGTTTGCTTTAACGAAACATCCGCAGTTTTGGCCAGTCATGGCGCTTCTGGCGCTGCTGGCGGTTGACTTTGTCATGATTCCGGGCTTTTTTAGCCTGCAGTTCAAGAACGGCCATCTGTATGGCGGGGTAATCGATATCATGAATCGCGCCGCGCCATTGATCTTGGTCGCGCTTGGCATGACGCTGGTGATCGCGACCCGTGGCATCGATATTTCGGTTGGTGCGGTGGTCGCCATTTCTGGCACCGTATCGGCCATGCTGGTGGTGGGTACGACGGTGATGCATGACGGCGTTGCTGAGTACGTCAGCAACTTGCCGATGTGGGTCGCCATTGCGGCCGCCTTAGGCGCAGCGGCCTTGTGCGGCGCCTGGAACGCGCTGCTGGTGACGGGACTCGGTTTACAGCCGATTATCGCCACCTTGATCTTGATGGTGGCAGGCCGTGGCGTGGCGCAATTGCTCACTGATGGACAAATTGTCAGCGTCTATTACAAGCCTTATTTCTTTATCGGCGGCGGCTACCTGTTCGGCTTGCCATTCGCGATCTACATCGCCATTGGGGTGTTTTTACTGCTGCAACTGCTGATGCGCAAGACTGCTTTGGGCCTGTTCATCAAAGCTTGCGGTATCAACCCGGTGGCGGCGCGGCTGGCTGGGATCAAGACTGGGCAGTTGATATTTTCGGTCTATGTGTTTTGCAGCATTTGCGCCGGTATCGCGGGTTTGATGGTCAGTTCCAACATCAAAAGTGCCGATGCCAATAATGCCGGGCTGATGATTGAACTTGATGCAATCCTGGCCATTACCTTGGGCGGCACCTCGTTGGCCGGCGGGCATTTCAGCTTGGTTGGCAGTGTCATCGGGGCGCTCATTATCCAGACCCTGACGTACAGCATTTATTCCATGGGCGTACCGCCGGAAGTGAATATGGTAGTCAAGGCGGTCGTGGTGTTTGTGGTGTGCTTGTCGCAATCGCCTGAGTTCAGAAAGATGATTGCTTTTGGCAGCAAAGGTAAGAAGGCGCAAAGTATCGAGCCCAAGGCCGCCACCCCATTGGCACAGCCACAATCCATGGAGGTGGGCAAATGATTGCGCGCGCACGTAAGCTGTTTGATTCAAGTTATTTGGCGCCGACGATTACAGTCAGCCTGTTTGCACTGATCTTTGGCATTGGCTCAGTCTCTTACACCGGGTTTTTTTCGACACAGGTTTTCTTGAATCTGTTTATCGATAACGCGTTTTTGCTGGTGATCGCGATCGGGATGACCTTTGTCATCCTGTCAGGCGGGATTGATCTGTCGGTCGGGTCGGTGGTGGCGTTGACTACGATGGTGTCGGCCTACCTGGTGCAAGTGCTGCACTGGAATCCAGTCCTGGTGGTGGTGTGCGTATTGTTGATCGGCCTGACGCTGGGCGCGGGCATGGGGGCGTTGATCCACTTCTTCAATTTGCAACCGTTTATCGTGACACTGGCAGGCATGTTCTTCGCACGTGGTTTGTGCTACCTGATCAGCATCAATTCAATGACCATTACCGACCCGCTGTACACCACATTTGCACAGACGCGGATTGAAATTTTCGGCGCCTTCGTTTCGCCCAGCGTGATTATCGCCATCGGCATGCTCGCCATAGCGGTGTATCTGGCGCATTACACCCGCTTCGGCCGCACCGTGTATGCCATTGGCGGCAATGAACATTCGGCCTTGCTGATGGGCTTGCCGGTAGGCAGAACCAAGATCATGGTGTACGCTTTTAGCGGCTTTTGCGCGGCCCTTGGCGGTGTCCTGTTTTCTTTCTACATGCTGTCCGGTTATGGCTTGCATGCCCTGGGCACCGAACTGGACGCGATTGCGGCAGTCGTCATTGGCGGTACGTTGCTTACCGGTGGCTTTGGCTATGTGATTGGTACCATGTTCGGGGTCTTGATTTTGGGCGTAATACAAACCTTGATCACCTTTGACGGCACCCTTAGTTCATGGTGGACCAAGATCGTGATTGGTATCTTGTTGCTGGTATTTTGCGTTGCACAGCGCCTGCTAGCCATCGGTGCGGAGGCAAACAAACGCTAAACTTCGGTAACAGCAATACCTGTTTCTCCGTTGTCAGGACTGCCATCGATTGCGCCACCATTGCCTAGCGGCAAGGTGGCGCAATTTCAATTGTGGATCGGATTTTTCTGACACCCACTGCAATCAACGTACAACGCAAGTGATCAGCCGGTGCAAGTCGTATCTGGTCAACGCCCTCGTCAAGCAAGATAAGGATCGGTAGCGCGGCTGCGCCGCAAGCACGTCGATCCGCATCGAACCGATCGGCGCGTGACAGCAACAGTCACCAACGGCTCGGCCGGACAGGTCGTTGTCGTGTGGATGTTGACCGTTATATGGGTTAGCAGACTGGTTTTTGGCAATTTTATACTGGGTGGTGTATTAAATTTGATGCTTTAAATACCTGCGGGATAGCGATTGTTTTGCTTTATACCCCCTTTTATTCACAATATTTCGTATTAGTATTGACCAATTACTTAGTCAGATTGTGATTTTCATTCACGCAATGCAATTGATGCAAAGCCGTCACTGCTGTGCTTGCATCTGTCAGCTAAGCTACTAACTTTTCCATTGCTTCATTGTGGTTTGTCTACTAAGGTAGGGAGACGGCAAACCAATTTCGACGCTTTTTGTCGTTGAAATTCGATGCCGGGCTACAAGGTTGAAATACAAGGAGTATGGAATGAATCAGTCACAATCAATCTACGAAACAGCTGAAGATGATGCCCAGGTTCAAGCAGATAAGCGGCGTGAAGACGGTCTGCTTGGTGTGTTGGTCGAAGTGGAGCCGTGGAGCGTGGTCGATGGCGTCAGGCTCAATGATGGCTATTTGGCGGAAGACCCCAAAATTATCGGGGAAATGCGTGAACCATGTCCATCGTGTACCGATGGCCACCTGAAGTTGGTTTTACGCCAAAGCAATGTGAAGCGCGAACATATGTTTTGCGAGAAATGTACCCGTTGTTTTGATATTCAATATGCAGATGGGACGTCCGCCCTGTCAATTGCGCCTTAAGACTTTCTTTGTTCTGAATTCCCGGTCTGCTTCCAAGATACCTGGCCCTGCCGGCCTTGGTAAGGTATCTGCAAATGGGAACATCGAGCGTGATGAGTATGAAATACCGAACTGAGGGTAAAGCAATAGTTGGTAAAGCAATCGTTCAGTGCCAGGCCGAACCGGTCGCCGCCTTCCTCGATTCCCCATTCAAGGTGCGCAATCTCATCCACTGCATCAGCCAGCGAAGAGGGGTCGTCGATCAGCAGCATACGTCGTTAAGCCGACGTATGCTGCTTGAAAGTACACAAGATGACGTGAGGTACAACTGAGTCAGTTTCCACGCTCAGCACCTATTGGCCTTGCGCCGGATTTAGCGATTTTTTGCCAGGCTGTCTCAACTGTCTCAAGGATCAGTATTTTCGATTCGGAAATTCTTGCGCCGCGACTTCCATCGGGAAGATTCCTTCCACCGTGGTGATACGTTTGCGTATCGTTTTCCCCGCATGAATATCGGACACGACCTTCATTAACTGTGATCCGATCAGTGGACTGCATTCGACCGAGACATTCAATTTGCCGGCGATCATGGCATCGAAAGCAGCGCGCACCGCATCGACCGAAATTATGATGATATCGACACCGGGTTTCATGCCGGCTTCTTCAATCGCTTCAATTGCACCGATGGCCATATCGTCGTTATGGGCGTACAACACGTGGATTTTTTTACCTTCGGCTTTGAGGAACGCTTGCATTATTTCCTTGCCTTTGACTTTGGTAAAGTCGCCGGTTTGCGAACGCAATAGACGAAAGCGTGAATTGGAGAGCGCCGTTTTTTCAAAGCCAATCTTGCGGTCAATTGCCGGGGCCGATCCAGTGGTGCCTTGCAACTCGACGATGTTGATGATTGGCTGCGGCATTTTCTTGGCCCGTTCGATCAGCCATTTGCCTGCCTTGCGGCCTTCCGATTCAAAATCAGATCCAAGAAAGGTGACATACAGTGAGCGGTCGCGCACATCGACCGAGCGATCCGTCAATATCACTGGAATGCGCGCCGCACGCGCTTCGCGCAAGACCGGTTCCCAGCCGCACCACGCCGCCCTCGATCCGCTGGGTC
>JAZKIX010000226.1:17286-19205 GCA_040384645.1 Pseudomonadota bacterium
AAGGAGCGGATCGCCCTGATCTGGTTTTCTTGTTTACCTTGGGCATCTGCAAAGCGCAAGTCAATCCCCGCCAACGCCGCCGAATCCTTGATGGAATTGGTATTGGCCTTGCGCCAGTCACCTTCCGCGCCGACTTGGGAAAAGCCAAGCACCAGCTGCTTTTCCGCTTGTGCGACGGTATTGACGCCGAGACCCATGCTCATAAGCGTGAGCATGATTGAACGGCGTAAGGTGGATTGAGATGACATTTTTTTTGCTCCGAAGGGTTGATTATTTTTAGTTATTGTTAGTGGCGTTCCAGGCTTATAGGCGGATAGATATGACTTTACCCATGTGCAAATGGTGTTCCTTGCACATGGATAAAATGCAAATTTATCGTCCGCTGTATCTACTTACGCTTCGTACACAGTTTTGACTGTGGTGTAAAACTCTGCTGCATAACGACCTTGCTCGCGTGAGCCATAACTCGATGCCTTGCGCCCACCAAACGGCACGTGGTAATCGACCCCGGCGGTCGGTAAATTGACCATGACCATGCCAGTTTTGACGTTACGTTTGAAGTGCCGCGACAGTGATAAGGAATTGGTGCAAATGCCGCTGCACAGGCCAAATTCGGTATCGTTGGCCATCGTCAGCGCATGTTCATAATCACGCGCTTCGATGACCGAGGCAACCGGTCCAAAAATTTCTTCGCGGCTGATCCGGTGTTGATGCGATGCGGCAAATAAGGCTGGCGTGAGAAAGTGGCCACGGGACTGGCGGCTGACGATTTCGCCGCCGGCCAGCAATTGCGCACCTTCTTTTTTACCTAGCTCGATGTAGCTGATATTTTGCTTGAGCTGCTGTTCGTCCACGACCGGTCCGATCTGTGTTTCTTTATCCAGCGCATGGCCGACGACTAGGGTACTCATACGCTTTTGCATCGCCTCGATGAATTTCTTGTATATGCCTTGTTCCACGATCAAGCGGCTCGATGCGGTGCAACGCTGTCCGGTTGAATAAAAGGAACCCTGGATAGCGCATTCAACGGCGCGATCAAGGTCAGCGTCGTTGAGAATGACAAGGGGATTTTTGCCCCCCATTTCTAATTGCATTTTGGCCTGGCGGGCGGCGCCGGTTTGCAATAACTGATGGCCAGTGGCGACCGACCCGGTGAAGGTGAACGCATCGACCAGCGGGTTTTCGACGATCCTGCCGCCGACTACGCGTCCGGCGCCCATGACCAGATTGAATACACCGACCGGCAAGCCCGAGCGGCTGATAATGTCGGCCAGATACCAGGCACAGCCCGATACCAGCTCGGCTGGTTTGAACACCACGCTATTGCCGTAGGCCAGAGCCGGGGCGATTTTCCATGCCGGGATCGCGTAAGGGAAGTTCCACGGCGCGATGATGCCGACTACGCCGACCGGTTCGCGCCGGACTTCGACATCGACACCGGGTCGTACCGATCCCAGCGATTCGCCTGGGATGCGCAAGGCTTCGCCGGCAAAAAATTTGAAAATCTGGCCGGCCCGCGCGGTTTCGCCAATCGCTTCGACCAGTGTCTTGCCTTCTTCGCGTGCCAGTTGCTGGCCCAGCTCATCTTTGCGCGCCAGAATCTCCGAGCCGATCTTATCGAGGATATCAAAACGCTTTTGCCCTGAGCTGAGCGACCATTCTGGGAAGGCATGTGCCGCAGCCGCAATCGCCTGATCGGTCTGGCGCTCGTCGGCGCGCATGTATTCGCCGACGATATCGTCCAAGTCCGATGGATTTTCACGCACGCCGAGGGTGGTGCTGCTTTCCCAGCAGCCGTTGATAAAATTCTTGTGTGTAGTTGCCATAGTCGATTCAGGGTTTTAAAGTGATTTAACGTTGCCGACGGAAAATGCTGGTGCCAGTTTTCCTAAGGGGTTGACCAGTGCTGCGCCCATTTC
>JAZKIX010000227.1:0-10096 GCA_040384645.1 Pseudomonadota bacterium
CTGGATTGGCTTTTCGATTTACTACGGTAGTGACCTTGTTAACAGGCACCATGTTTTTGATGTGGTTGGGTGAGCAAATCACTGAACGTGGCCTTGGCAACGGCATATCAATTATTATATTCGCCGGAATTGCAGCTGGATTGCCAAGTGCATTGGTCGGCTTGTTCGAATTGGTTCGTACAGGTTCGATGAATGCGCTTTCAGCAATATTGATCTGTCTAATTGTTGCTTTGGTTACTTTCTTAGTTGTATTTATAGAGCGTGGTCAACGTAAAATTTTGGTGAATTACGCAAAAAGACAAGTTGGGAATAAAATTTACGGGGGGCAAAGCAGTCACTTGCCCTTGAAGTTGAATATGGCTGGTGTGATTCCACCTATTTTTGCCTCTTCGATTATTTTGTTTCCGGCTACATTGACTAGCTGGTTTACATCAGGTGGTGATGCTTCTAATCCAGTAATTCGGTTTTTGAAAGATTTGGCCGCGTCTATGGCGCCAGGCGAGCCAATTCATGCCTTGCTTTATGCTATCGCGATTGTGTTTTTCTGCTTTTTTTATACCGCTCTCGTATTCAATAGCAAGGAAACTGCTGATAACTTAAAGAAAAGCGGAGCTTTTGTCCCAGGTATACGTCCAGGTGAACAAACCGCTCGCTATATAGATAGGATTTTGATGCGTTTAACACTCGCTGGTGCTCTATACATTACGTTGGTGTGTCTATTGCCTGAATTTTTGATCGCTCGATGGAAAGTGCCGTTCTATTTTGGTGGTACTTCTTTATTGATTATTGTTGTTGTGACGATGGACTTCATGGCGCAGGTACAAAATTACGTCATGTCGCAGCAATACGAATCACTTCTTCGTAAAGCAAATTTCAAGGGCGGAATTCCGACGCGTTAAGCGCCCAGGAGTAAGAGCATACCGAATGGCAAAAGACGACGTTATCCAGATGCAAGGGGAGATATTAGAAAATCTTCCAAATGCAACATTTCGAGTTAAGTTGGAAAATGGTCATGTAGTACTGGGTCATATTTCAGGGAAAATGCGAATGAACTATATTCGTATTCTTCCTGGCGACAAGGTGACGGTTGAATTGACACCTTATGATTTAAGTAGGGCACGTATTGTTTTCCGTACAAAATAAGTAATCAAACATAGCAAGACGTGAAAGAAAGAGGGCAAAAATGAAGGTTCTCGCATCAGTTAAGCGGATCTGCCGCAATTGCAAGATTATTAAGCGCAAGGGTGTTGTTCGAGTTATTTGTATCGAGCCACGCCATAAGCAGCGTCAAGGTTAATTAACGTTATTGATTGAGGCATAACGAATGGCACGTATCGCAGGGGTAAACATTCCCAACCATCAGCATACCGTAATTGGCTTGACAGCAATTTACGGCGTAGGCCGCCCACGCGCGCAAAAAATTTGCGAAAAGACGGGTGTTTTGACCACTAAAAAGATCAAAGATCTCGATGACAGCGAATTAGAAAAGCTGCGTGATGAAATCGGCAAGTTCATCGTTGAAGGTGATCTGCGTCGTGAAATCTCGATGAACATCAAGCGATTGATGGATCTAGGTTGCTATCGTGGCATGCGTCATCGTAAAGGCTTACCTTGCCGTGGTCAGCGGACTCGCACCAATGCGCGCACTCGCAAGGGCCCACGTAAAGCAGCGCAGTCGCTGAAGAAATAACCCGGTCGCCCGGCTAAATTGGTCGTAAGACTTTAGGAAATTATTATGGCAAAAGCACAGAATAGCGCCGCAGCAGCACGTGTGCGTAAGAAGGTTAAGAAGAACGTAGCCGAGGGCATAGCTCACGTACATGCTTCGTTCAATAATACGATTATTACAATCACTGATCGTCAGGGTAATGCGCTGTCATGGGCAACTTCTGGTGGTGCGGGATTTAAAGGTTCGCGCAAATCAACGCCATTTGCAGCGCAGGTCGCGGCAGAAGCCGCTGGTAAAGTTGCTGTTGAGTGCGGCGTCAAAAACCTCGAAGTCCGCATCAAGGGACCTGGCCCAGGTCGCGAGTCAGCTGTTCGTGCGTTGAATAATCTTGGTATCAAGATTACTCAGATTCAGGACGTGACGCCTGTGCCGCATAATGGTTGCCGTCCGCCAAAGCGCCGTCGCATCTAATTGTTTGTTATTGCAGTGATGTAAGTTGCCCGCCAAAATTTTGGCGGGTTTTTTGTTGTTAAGCCCACCGTCTGATTGCGAGCATTCAGACTAACGCTTGCTTATTTGTACCTCAGTGGTACACATATTCTGGAGCGTAAATTTAAAAGGACTCATCGTGGCACGTTATATTGGACCTAAAGCAAAGCTTTCCCGCCGTGAAGGTACGGATCTGTTTTTGAAGAGCGCACGTCGCTCACTCGATTCGAAATGTAAGCTAGATGTTAAGCCAGGTCAGCACGGCGTTAAATCTGGTGCTCGCACATCTGATTACGGAAATCAGTTGCGCGAAAAGCAAAAAGTTAAACGTATGTACGGAATTCTGGAGCGCCAGTTCCGCCGTTATTTTGCCGAAGCGGATCGTCGCAAGGGCAATACTGGCGAGAATTTGCTCAAGTTGCTTGAGTCGCGCTTGGACAATGTTGTTTATCGTATGGGTTTTGGTTCTACACGTGCTGAAGGCCGTCAATTGGTTAGCCACAAGGCTTTTACGGTGAATAGCATTGTTGTCAACATCGCTTCGTACCAAGTAAAAGCAGGCGATGTAATCTCCGTGCGTGAAAAGTCGAAGAAGCAAGTACGCATTGTCGAGGCGCTTTCTTTGGCTGAACAAGTCGGAATGGCTTCATGGGTTGCGGTTGATTCCAAAAAAATGGAAGGTACCTTTAAATCAATGCCAGACCGCACCGAGTTCGCCAATGACGTCAACGAATCGTTGATCGTTGAATTGTATTCACGTTAATTTTTGAGTCTTGAGCCCGCCGGGAATCTGGCGGGCTTTTATGTTGCCGTCAGCCTTATCGGTGTAATGAGCCGAGGGTATTGAAAAGGACATTTCATGCAAAACAGTTTGTTGAAGCCCCGTATTATTGATGTAGAGGCACTTGGTGCCGGTCATGCCAAAGTAGTGATGGAGCCTTTTGAACGTGGCTATGGCCATACGCTCGGAAATGCATTGCGTCGTGTTTTGTTGTCTTCGATGGTTGGCTACGCGCCGACTGAAGTGACCATCGCAGGTGTGGTGCATGAATATTCGTCGCTGGATGGTGTGCAAGAAGACGTGGTCGATCTGCTGTTGAATTTGAAGGGTGTCGTTTTCAAGGTTCACAATCGTGACTCCGTTACCTTGACCTTGAAGAAGGAAGGCGAGGGCCCGATTTTGGCGTCCGATATCGATTTGCCGCATGACGTGGAACTGATCAATCCAGATCACGTGATCGCGCATTTGACAGCCGGTGGTAAGCTCGAGATGCAGATCAAAGTTGAAAAGGGTCGTGGTTATGTCCCTGGTAACGTGCGCCGTCTTTCCGAAGATACGAACAAAACTATCGGCCGCATCATCCTCGACGCTTCTTTTTCACCGGTTCGCCGCGTTTCGTATTTTGTCGAGTCCGCTCGTGTCGAACAACGTACTGACCTCGATAAGTTGGTCATCAATATAGAAACTAATGGCGTGATCTCTCCTGAAGAAGCGATTCGCCAATCGGCACGCGTCTTGGTGGATCAATTAAATGTGTTTGCCGCTCTGGAAGGTACCGAAGCGGCCGCTGAAGCGCCTTCACGTGCACCGTTGGTCGATCCAATCCTGCTGCGTCCAGTTGATGATCTTGAATTGACAGTACGCTCTGCGAACTGTTTGAAAGCCGAAAATATCTATTACATCGGCGACTTGATTCAACGCAGTGAAAATGAATTGCTCAAAACGCCTAATCTTGGACGTAAGTCCTTGAACGAAATCAAGGAAGTCTTGGCTTCGCGCGGTTTGACGTTAGGCATGAAGCTAGAAAACTGGCCGCCAGCCGGACTAGAGAAGTAGTTTTAATGCAGCAAGCATTCCGCTATAATCGCCAACCTTAACGTTGGCAACCAAATTTGTCATCGATTAACCGGCCCGCAACACCTCGAACACTGGAGGTGTTGATCGAAGAGCTGGACTTATACTCAACTGAAAAGGAAATACCATGCGTCATCGTCACGGATTACGGAAACTGAACCGTACCTCATCCCATCGTCTTGCAATGTTGCGCAATATGACTGTTTCATTGCTACGCCATGAAGCAATTAAAACCACATTGCCTAAAGCTAAAGAATTGCGTCGCGTAATTGAGCCAATTCTGACCATCGGCAAAACCGATACTTTGGCTAACAAGCGTCTGGCATTCAATCGCCTGCGTGATCGTGAAATGGTTGTGAAGTTGTTCGCCGAACTCGGCCCACGTTACGCTAACCGGAATGGCGGTTACCTGCGTATTTTGAAAATGGGTTTCCGCGTAGGCGATAATGCACCGATGGCCTATGTTGAGTTGTTGGATCGTCCAGACACAACTGAAGCAGTTGAAATTGCCGACGAGTAAGTTGGTCGGTTGAGCTGATTTAATCAAATCGGTAATAGAAAAGCCAGGCAACGCCTGGCTTTTTTAATTGCTGCGCACATTGCCAGTCAAAAGTGTCTTTGCCCGGCGCGCTCAAATTATCGGCGACTGCGGTCTGGATTTGTAATGGCACCTATTGAAAACTCGACCAACCATCGATCCGTACGGGACTGCTGAAATGAATCGGATCTCGGCGGCACCTTTACTTTCCAAGGCTGTCTATTCTGCGTGAGCAATGGTTCGCAAGGACAATTGTGATCACCTCACCCAATTGAAAGAGATTGATGCGATCTGACACGCGTGCCTATTTGCGTTGTACGAGCTTGGCTTGGACTCCGTTCACCACCGCAAAGCGAAGAATTATTCAGAGCTGGCTATTACTGTTCGTCGCCTGCTTACCTTTGATCTCCTTGGCAGCGGATGAGTTTCTTGAACCGGAACAGGCGTTCAAATTTTCAGCGCGGATGCTTGATGCAAAGACCATTACGGTAACTTATGTAATCGCCGATGGCTATTATATGTATCGTGAACGTTTCAAATTCACTGCAAATGGAGCCGGTATCGATGCGCCTAAAATGCCGCAAGGGGCTATCAAATTTGACGACACGTTCCAAAAAGAGGTCGAGACCTATCGCGGGACAGTAGAGTTTAATGTACCGGTCACTGCCAATGGCGCCTTCACTCTATCGGTCATAAGTCAAGGTTGTGCCGATCAAGGCTTATGTTATGCCCCCATGAGTTCGGTGAAGCAATTGTCGCCGCAGCCAGTGTCTGGATTGCAAGCCGCTATTGCCGCAGCGCGAGCAGACGGTGCGGTTGCAGAAAACACACCTGCGTCCTCGGAAAATATTTCCTCCAGTCAAGTAAATGCCGCCCAGTACTCTATCAATCCAACATTGGCCGAGCCGAAAACGGAATCTGGTTCAATCGAAGCCGCCCTCAGCGGCGGGAAGTTACACATCATTTTGCCGCTATTTTTGCTCCTCGGATTGGGACTGGCTTTTACGCCGTGCGTGTTGCCGATGGTGCCAATTTTGTCCGCGATTCTTGTGGGCGAAGGTCGGAAGGCTAGCCGTTTGCAAAGCATCATTATTTCACTGACTTACGTCTTGGGCATGGCCTTGGTATATACCGGTCTTGGCATTGCGGCCGGATTGCTTGGTGAGGGGTTGTCGGCAGCTTTGCAAAATCCCTGGATGCTAGGCAGTTTCAGCGTATTAATGGTGGCCTTGGCGCTATCCATGTTTGGCGTGTATCACTTACAAGTTCCTGCTTTGATTCAAAGCAAGTTGGTTCGGGTATCCGATGCGCAGCAGGCAGGCAAGTTGATCGGAGCCTTTGTGATGGGGGCATTGTCGGCATTGATCGTCGGTCCCTGCGTCGCCGCGCCATTAGCCGGTGCGCTGGTTTATATAAGCCAGACCCGGGATGTCGTGATCGGCGGCAGCGCATTGTTTGCATTGGCGCTTGGAATGGGACTGCCTTTATTGATGGTTGGGGTTTCTGCTGGGTCGCTGCTGCCACGTGCCGGCCGCTGGATGGAATCCGTAAAGATATTTTTTGGTGTGCTATTGCTAGGTATGGCCTTGTGGCTGGTGACGCCGCTGACCCCGGTATGGCTGCAAATGCTTGGATGGGCGGTACTTGCAATAGGGTATGGCGCCTATTTGCTACGCGCTCAACAATCCAGTATCTGGACCAAAGCCTGCGCCGCTTTCTTCTTGCTGATAGGTTTGGCAGAGTTGGCAGGTGCATTCACTGGGGCGCAAGAAGTGCTGGCGCCTTGGTCGGGTATTACGGGCACATCACGCCAAGCAATCGTATTTCAGCATATAAAAAACGTTGAGCAGCTAGACGCTGCACTGCTGCGTGCGGACGGCAAAATTGTCATGCTCGACTTTTATGCCGACTGGTGTGTTGCATGCAAAGAGATGGAAAAGTTCACCTTCAACGATGCGCGAATACGCGAAAAATTTAAGGGGATCTTGCTATTGCAGGCCGATGTGACGGCCAACGATTCCAGCGACAAAGCGCTACTAAAGCGATTCCATTTATTCGGACCGCCGGGGATCTTGTTTTTTGACCCTCAAGGACAAGAAATTAGTTCGGCACGGGTGATCGGGTATCAAAAGGCAGACAAGTTCCTGCAAGTCTTGGACCTGTTGAGATAACGCGGGGTTATTTGTTTAACACGATTAAGTGGTTGGAATTTTACTTGGCGAGCTTTAAACTGGGCTCCCTTTTGGCTTTGCACTTCAATCCGTGAACAACAAATAACAGGAGATTCTCATGACGTTACGTTTAGGCGATGCCGCTCCAAATTTTGAACAAAGTTCTTCCATAGGCCCGCTCCAGTTTTATGACTGGGCGGGTTCTTCTTGGGTCGTATTATTTTCGCATCCAGCTGATTTCACGCCGGTTTGCACTACCGAATTGGGTTTGACGGCCAAGCTCAAGCCCGAATTTGACAAGCGCAATGTGAAGGCGATTGCATTGTCGGTAGATCCAGTTGAATCGCATCAAAAATGGATCAAGGATATCGAAGAGACCCAAAATACGGTCGTTGGTTTCCCCATCATTGCCGATGCCGACAAAAAGGTCGCGGCCTTGTACGATATGATCCATCCCGAGCAATCTGCCACGATGACGGTACGCTCCTTGTTTGTGATTGATCCAAACAAGAAGGTGCGATTGATCATCACTTATCCGATGAGTACCGGCCGCAATTTTGATGAAGTACTGCGTGTGATCGATGCCTTGCAACTGACCGATAGCTACACCGTGGCTACACCGGGCAATTGGCGTGATGGCGATGACGTGATCATCCCGTTGACTGTGCAGGATGAAGCCGTGATCAAGCAGAAATATCCGAAAGGCTATACCGCGCCTAGACCGTATCTACGTCTGACGCCACAGCCAAACAAATCACCTTCGGCGGGCGAAAACAAAGGCGCTTGTGGGCGCCTTTTTTGATAAATACGGGGAGTATAGGCGAAAAATATGCCGTTCCCGCACGTATTTTGCGCATCAAAAATAATACTGTGGGTAGTATTATTGTGGGTCAAGAGGCACCAAAAAACCTCGCACATCTAAACGCGACCGCTAATGTGGTTCCAAATCTGCCTGGTCTTCTAAATACTTTTTCCGCCTAAAGAAAATCACGAGTCCGATTGCGATCGTGCTCATTGCGCCGATTGAGACCCAGAAACCATATGCTTGCTTCAGTAGCGGCATCTCAACAAAATTCATCCCAAAAATCCCAGTGACCAGAGTCAGCGGCATAAATAGCGCAGTGATGACGGTAAGCGTGCGCATGATTTCACTGGTGCGATGCGCCATCGCGGAAAAATGAATTTGCACCGCCGACTCCAACGATGCTTCCAGTCGCCGGGCGTGATTCAAGACCCGCGCAATATGTTCCATCACATCATTAACGCGCACCAAAAGCAGATCCTGGGCGCGGATCGCAGCGTTGATGTCTGCTGCTGTAGTGTCACGCAAAGCGCGCGTATCGATGAAATGATCGCGCAGTTCTTGCATGGCGTCGTGCTGTTCTTCGCAGAGGTTATCTAACCGCCGCAAAGCGATCCGTGCCTCTAAGAGTGCGACCCAATCCTTGAATGGGCGGCGCGGATCAAGCAAGGCGTGTTGCCAGCGGTCGAGTTGGTGCGTGAGCGGTTGGCGTAATTCGAGAAACTGATCAACCATCGCATTCAACAGCCGCAACATCAGTTCCTCGGGCGATTGCGGTGGTCGATTGGCGTGGCTGCCGTTTTCTGGCCGGCTGCGGTATTCCAGCAAACGGACACGGGCCGCCGCAACGGTGCGGCTACTGGGGTTGCGTACTGTGATGAGCGCACGGTCAGTCAAGATAAAACTAATAGGTTGAGTCACGAGCTTGCTAAGTGCCGCCGGAATCTTGCGCTTGTGGGTGGTTTGCGCAGGAATAGGTTCGGGAACATTTCCAAGCATCAATTTGCGAAACACCACCATCGCGTAGTCTTGGGTCGCATCGAAATACGAAGGATGCGCGAGATTGGCGATGTCGATTAAGTGCGGATCGAAAATCTGGGTTCCGGTAAGCGCACTGACTTTGCTGCGCCAGCCGTCCGGGTCGGCACTTACTTCCTCATGGGTCGAGTCGATCCAGAGAAAGCCTTGCAAAAAAGCGCTGTCGGACAGGTCTGGCTGGAGTGTGGCCTGCTCAGCGGAAATATGAAAAACATCCATGACAATTCTACGGCCTCCGCAAGTCAGGCTTGCTGCTTGAGCAGCCGCGCAATATCGCGTGCGAAATAGGTCAAGACGCCATCCGCGCCGGCGCGCTTGAAGGCGAGCATGGCTTCCAGCATGACTTTGTCATGATCGATCCAGCCATTTTGGGCGGCCGCTTTGATCATCGCGTATTCGCCGCTGACTTGATAGGCGAAAGTCGGCACTTTCAATTCCGATTTGATGCGGCGCACGATGTCCAGATAAGGCATGCCGGGTTTGACCATCACCATATCGGCGCCTTCCGCAATGTCGAGCGCTACTTCACGCACGGCTTCATCGCTATTGGCCGGATCCATTTGATAGCTTGCTTTATTGCTCTTTCCAAGCGTGGCGCTGGAACCGACCGCATCGCGGAAAGGGCCGTAAAATGCCGACGCGTATTTGGCCGAATACGCCATGATGCGGGTATGGATGAAGCCGGCCGCTTCTAGCCCGCCACGGATAATACCGATCCTGCCATCCATCATGTCCGAGGGCGCGACGATATCAACACCTGATTGCGCTTGCACCAGCGCCTGTTTTACCAGGACCTCGCAAGTTTCGTCATTGAGCACATAGCCGTTGGCATCGATCAGGCCATCTTGCCCGTGGCTGGTATAGGGGTCGAGCGCGATATCGGTCACGATGCCCAGCTCAGGGAAGCGCTTCTTTAGTTCGCGCACGGCAAGCGGCACCAGGCCGTTGGGGTTGACAGCTTCGATGCCATTCGGCGTCTTCAGACTGGCGTCTATGACGGGAAACAGGGCGATAGCGGGGATGCCCAAGGTGACGCATTCTTCCGCCACTGTCAGTAAGTGATCCAAAGTCAGGCGCTCGACACCGGGCATCGATGCCACGTCTTGCCTTTGATTGTTGCCGGCCATGACAAAGACGGGATAGATCAGGTCGGATGCGGTGACCACGTTTTCACGCATTAATGCACGCGAAAAAGTGTCTTTGCGCATGCGGCGCAGACGCGTGGCTGGGTATTGAGTAGCGGCAAGACTAAAAGCAGGCATAACAATTATCCAAAACAAAGTGACCGCGGCGATGAACTAAATAGAGCGCGCCCTATCCTAGCTGCAGGCGAGTAATCTCACCTCCCGCTCCCCTCCCTGAGCGGGCCCCTGTCGCGCACCATGCGTGGTAGGGTATTTTGTCCCTGGAGCGGCAAACGCCCTCCAGGGATTTTTTGCCGAAAATAGGACGGAGGGCGTTCACGACGTGAATATATACAGGTAGGGGTATTTTATTTGACGCAGGTAAAACGTGCGGAATAGCTAGTAAAAAG
>JAZKIX010000228.1:0-1603 GCA_040384645.1 Pseudomonadota bacterium
GATAGAGCAGTTCAATGCATCCATCAGTCCCAAAGCTGTTATCAATGATCCGTCTGGATGCATAGGTAGCATGCCATGGTACGGGGATAAAGACGTACAGTTTTGTAAAAAACCTTGCCATTTGGCGCCATGCTGAAGTGTTTGCCGTAGCCCTTGAGCTGGCAAAAATACACCTATTTCCTCATCCTTTCCGAATAGATATGCGTCTGTGGCGTCGACAAATCCGGCGAGTGTACTCAACCCAAGTTGTCTCGATTCGGGTAATTGAAGTTGTATAAATATCTCAATAAGCGCGATAGGAACCATGCAGCGCTACTCAGGAATGGCGCAAACGATTGCTGTGCAATTGTGAAATCCGCTAAATTGCCCGTCGGTTCGAGCAATTTGACCATAGGTATTGCAACCCGCAAAATTATCGGATCCAAGTGCTACCGCGACAGATTTAAGTTCATCAGTAAATGCCCTACCCAACCGCAATCTTGTCGCTGCGCAATCAAATAAAATGAACCCGGCATGCTTTTGCCCCTGAAGGCCGGCAAGTGCCGCAAGTGATGCTTCGCGCGCGGCTTGGCTTGCAGTTTCCGCGCTACCAGTCATTATGTACACAGTGCACCCAATCGGCACTCCAGCGGCGCAGGTAATAGAGCCGTCAGCATTGAGTGAAAGCGGTACACGTAATTTATGTTCACCGCCAGCATCAATGCCGATCACATTGTGTAAAAAAAAGGGTATAGGATCAGCCAGATCAAAAATCTGCCCCGTTCTCATGGCATGTTCCGTGAGCACCTCGACCACCGGCATCGCATTCAAACTGACAACGCAGTTGCCTTCAGACTCCGTGACGCGAAAGGCACGGCTCCCAACCTTCCATCCATGTTTTACTCCGATACCCAAAGGCTTCTTGGAAAGTATTTCCAGTACAAGTACTGCGTCGCCGAAAGCTTCAGTTCCATAAAAAACGTGGGTCTCTTGGAATCTGGCGTCATCAGCAGCACCGCCTCCAAACAGCTGATACGTACCACAAGTTTGAACTGTCAGCTCATGAACCAGATCGTCAGCATGACCCGCAAGCGCATCGGTCAATACCAGTGCGCATCGATAGGGAAAATCTGCGTGCAAGTGGCCAATGAAAGCAGATCCGATTTTTTGTAACGCATCAGCGCGATTACTGCGCAGTCCTTGACCCAACGACGCATTAAATCGCATTTCGTCCGATTTGATTGCCATTACGGATGCAGAACCATTGCCAACCGAGCAGCCAGAAAACTCTCCCGCAGATGAGCATCCTAATAGGATGGCTGGTCGGCAGCCAAGATTAAGCGCAGCCAAAAGTTCTGGGTAACAATATTGCGGCGAGGCGAAAACGATTAGTACATCAGGAGTCAATCCTCCTAATTTCTGAAGCACTTCACTGGACAGATACGCGCCAGCTTCTACCGCTGAACTTAACGCTGTTTGGCATACGGCGACTTGGGTTGGCATCTATTTCCCTTTAAAAGCGTAGTCTGGTCTCGATTGAGTTAAAAATCAAAATTCACGATCAAACGTCGACACAATCCGATCATCTCGGTAGTGGTTGAAACGGCAAGAAGTCTCCGGTTCC
>JAZKIX010000228.1:1613-13139 GCA_040384645.1 Pseudomonadota bacterium
ATTGATTTTGTAGATTTGCATTACGCTACCGTATAGAAAAGCCGATTAAAAGACCGTGCGCTGTCTAACAGCCATTTCTACTTTAGCCAAATTTGGTACGGTACCGTACAGTCGAGTGCGGGTATTAACATGAAAATTAGTCTTGTTTTTTGGCAATGCATACCGTTAATAGGCGTCTTTTTTGTGAATGAACATTTTTTAAAATTAATATGCTTAATTCCCTGTAGGTACTAAGAATTTACATTTAATGAATTGATGCTTACCTTAAACTGCATCTTAGACGCCAACATTCTTTTGGTTGACGATAACGCTGACAACATTTCTTTGCTGTCAGAACTGCTCACGATCAAGGGATATACAAGGGTGTCCTCCTCAATGAATTCCAGCGAGGTGGCTAAACTTCACGCTACGAATACCTATGATTTGATCTTGCTGGATATGCACATGCCTGGCTTGGATGGCATAGGTGTGATGAAAGATTTGCACGAAATCGAAAAAGATGGGTACCTCCCTGTACTTGCCATTACTGCGGATGCACGCTTTAAGCTTTCAGCCTTGGAAGCTGGGGCCCGTGACTTTATTACAAAGCCGTTCGAAATCGCCGAATTGGACGTGCGTATACGCAATACCCTTGAGGTGAGACTTTTGTATAAGGAAGTGGCCCGACAGAGTCGGTTGCAGGAATTACTCGCCTTACATGATCCCCTAACAGGTTTGCCGAATAGGCGTTTGTTAGGGGATCGCATTGAAACAGCAATGCAATATGCTCGTCGTAACAAGCAAATGCTCGCAGCGATGTACTTGGATCTCGATGGTTTCAAGCAAATCAACGACGTGCATGGCCATGGTTGTGGCGACTACGTCTTGATGCAAATAGCGGAACGTTTGCGTAGCGCCACTCGTGAGGTCGACACGGTGGCCCGAATTGGCGGGGATGAATTCATCTTGATATTGCCTGAGATCGATTGTCGGGACGATCTCATCCGCCCTGCTTCCACAATCCTGCGTTCCATATCTTCACCGATAAGCATAGAAGGGTTGGTTCTGAATGTCACCGGAAGCATCGGTATTGCGTTCTACCCTGATAACGCGGAAACCGCCGAAAATTTGATCTCCGGTGCGGATGCTGCCCTGTATCAGGCCAAGCGTCTAGGTAAGAATTGTTTTCAATTCGCCGATTCGGACAATAGCGAGATGCCCGGTAGCAATGCCGATTAATACACTATGACCTCGAACGGTTGCCTTAAATATTAGGTAATCTACCTTCCGCTGTCGTTGTGCGAACGTGGCAGTAAAAAACCTATAACTGCGTCCGAAATGAATTGACCACTCCACTGTTGCCTCACGTGAATTGACCAAAAACGATGATGGTCTAACTATGTCGACGCTCTGACCAAGTTGTGGAGTCCAGCCTAAAAAAAAGATTAAGCAAAAACTCACCAAAAATACGCACCTCAATCAGAACGAGCCGCGACAACCAATAAAATTGCTCCCAGTGAGTGTGCAACGAAAGCGTATACAAGGTATGTGCTTAAGCATTTGGCTGCGGCGAGGTTGCCGCGTGCTTGGCGCTGACCAACGCTGGATCTGGAACGGCCGTATTTGTTTGACTTGGGATGTCAGCGGCTGCAGCGGGTAAAGGCTGTTGTTTGTGGGATCCGAAAGTTAGCGCGTATGCCCAGGTAAATTCAGCACCCATCAAAAATATTTGCGCAGAATAGTACACCCATACGATCACTACGACCAATGACCCAGCAGCGCCGAATCCTGACGTAAGCCCACTCTTACCGATGTATAGCCCAATCGCGAACTTTCCGGCGGTAAAAAGCAATGCAGTGACCGATGCACCTATCCATACATCTGTCCATGCGACCTTTACGCGTGGCATGATCTTGTAAATCATTGCGAATAAGGTCGTAATAAACACAAAACTAACCGACAAATTGATGATGTTGGCAAAAATACCCCAGCCGGCAAACAATGGTCCCCAGACCTTTTCTAAAGCAGCGAGCGCTGCACTGGCAACCAGCGATACCATCAACAAAAAACCGATCCCCATGATCATGCCAAAGGAAAGAATACGGGCCCGTAACAAACTCCAGAGACCGCCTTTTTCCCGCTTGGGTGCGCGCCAGATCCGATCAAGTGCATCTTGCAATTCGCCAAATACCGTTGTCGCACCGATCAACAAAAACACTGCGCCGATTAAGGTGGCAAAAATGCTATCGGCTGGCTTATGTGCACTTTCCAGCAGGCTTTGGATCGCTTCGGCGCCTTGGCGCCCCATTAAATGTTGCAGTTGTCCGACAATTTCGCCACGCGCTGCCTCTACGCCAAAGATCTGACCGGCGATTGCGATAACGATCAACAGCAATGGCGCTATTGAGAACAGTGTGTAGTAAGCTAGGGCCGCGCCCATACTTGGCGCGTAGTCGTCGATCCAGGATGATGACGCTGCCTTGATCAGAGTCCATATATCACGTGGGCGCATGTTGAAAGGATCGGGGATGAGAGATATCGCATTTTGACGTGCAAGGTGCGATATCTCTGTGCGGCTACGCACGAAAAACATCGATCAAAAGCCAAAAAAGTAATGGCGTCTGTCGTACTCATCGAAAACCCAGTGCCGGCGAGAAAGGCGCGCGCGTCCTGAATGAGCAAAACGTTGACACATTGCCCATGCTACATGGAACGATAAAGTCCGCATTGCCGTAACGGCTCAGCGCACCACTTGCGACCCAGGTCGACCAGCCACCCATGCCAGACGACTGGCAGTGCGAAATTGAACTTGATGGCTATCGTAGGCTCACCCGAATTGTCAACGGCGATATCAACATATTTTCCCGAAACGATGGAACTCGGCGCTGAAAACTTGAAACGCCTCGCTATGGAAATGCGGCTGCAATTTTGTCGTAACCCTCCTCTCGACTTCGCATCACTTCTCGTCGAATAAAGTCCCATCCGAATAATTTATACCTTGGAAATTTTGAACTAATGCATGATTTAAGTGCGTGACCGCACAGTGCAATCATGTCAGCTTGACTATTGTTGACCCGCTGCTAACAGTCGACGCCACCAAACGGTGGATCGATTTTGAAATACTCAACGTTACCAATCGGAGGCAATACCATGAGCTATACAGAAAACGATTCGCGCCTGGTTACTGGACTATTCAATGACAGAAAAAGCGCGGAGCAAGCCTATAACGCTGCCACGGCACGTGGCTATTCCAAAGACGACGTGTCATTGGTGATGTCGGACGATACACGTAAACGTTATTTCGTCGATGGCGATACCATCGAAACAGAGTTGGGAAATAAAGCCGCTGAAGGAGCTGGTATCGGCGCTGGCATTGGCGGTACGCTTGGCGCGGTAATAGCTGGGGTCGCTGCCATTGGCACCTCCCTCGTGATACCAGGGTTAGGCTTAGTGGTGGCTGGCCCACTGGCAGCAGCGATCGCAGGCGCTGGCGCAGGTGGCGTCACCGGCGGTTTGATCGGTGCGTTGGTTGGCGTTGGCATCCCAGAAGAACGGGTGCAACACTACCAAGATGGCATCGATAATGGCGGTATCTTGTTGGGCGTAAAAACCCGTTCCGATGACGATGCGCGCGGGATCGAAAACGATTGGACTGAAAATGACGGCCAGCATGTTATCGGCACTGGTCTCGGTGCTGGTGCTGGTGCGCTCGCAGGCGCTGCCATCGGCGCTGTCGCCGGCCCGATCGGCATGGCAGCTGGCGCAGCCATCGGCGGCGTTTCCGGTGGCTTGGCTGGTAAAGGCGCAGCGGAAATTGTCAACCCCAAAACTGGTGACGAATTGGAAGATCACAATATGGCGAAAGGCGTTGGTGCAGGTGGTGGTGCTGCAACCGGCGCGGCCATCGGTGCAGTCGGTGGGCCGATTGGCATGGCCGCTGGCGCTGCCATTGGCGCGGTGGCCGGCGGCTTGGCAGGCAAAGGTGTGGGCGAAGTAATCAACTCAGATCTTAACGACGAGCGGGACCAACATAATCTAGCTAAAGGGGTCGGTGCTGGTGGCGGTGCTGCTGCCGGTGCCGCGGTTGGCGCCATCGGTGGTCCCGTTGGCATGGTCGCTGGCGCTGCCATCGGTGCGGTGGTTGGCGGCGTGGCTGGTCAAGGTGCTGGCGGTTTGGTCAATCCGGCCGAAGAGGCCGATTACTGGCGCACTTCCTTCCGCGATGAAGCCTACTACACCCCAGGTTACGATTACGCAGATTATGATCCGGCATATGCGCTGGGTTACAACGCGCGCAATCGGTATGACGGTTCCTTCGACAATGTCGAACAAGATCTCAGCAATGAATGGAACCAGGTCAAGGGGACGTCGCGTCTAAATTGGGAACAAGCCAAACAAGCATCGCGCTCCGCTTGGGAAAAGGTTGGACGCCGGATTTCAAGATAACGTCAGTGCTACACGCTAGCGATTGTTCGTCGAGCTCCGCTAGTAGCGGATGGCCAGCGGGTTTTTAGGCCATCCGTAGCAATACCGCCTTTGCAAGGTTGTTCTAAATGGCATTGCAAAGGCATTTGCACAACTACTTTTTATAAGCTGTAGTCGATACGTAGAACACTATTTTTCGATAATAATGGGGGGTATGCATCATTTTAACTAATGAGCCGCTCGTTTTTATTGGCTACCAATAAATACCCCTGCCAGTATATATACAACAGATTTGCACCGAATCATCGCTAAAGTAGGACGAGATGAGGATTTCCCCGCATTGATGTCGAATAAATCAGGCAGCGGGTACGCTAGCGTGGCGACAATTCAACTTGCCGCGCCGCTACATTTTTACACCGCTATGATAAGTAGAACCCCGATCCAAAACCTAACGTGTACGGCGCCAACGACTGAGGCGTAATTTGACTTCCTTTGGTGCGCCTTCGCTTACTCGACATTACATGCCACTTTCTAAATTGCATCGCCGCCCCGTCATAATTGCCATCATCAGTTGCATCGTGACCGTCATTGTTGGCTTCATATTGATCAACTTGATGCCGGGTGAAAAACGCATCCATACCCAACTCACACACAGTTACAGTACGCACGACCCGCAGTTTCGACGTTCATTAGGCGTCTTGCTCGGGCCTCCGATCCTGGATGGGAATGCGGTTGAAGTGTTGGTCAACGGCGACGCCATATTTGCATCGATGCTTGGCGCCATACGCGGCGCGAAAAAAACTATTACGTTTGAAACCTATATCTACTGGTCGGAATCGATCGGCGCAGAATTTCGCGACGCACTTATCGAGCGTGCGCAGGCAGGCGTCAAAGTGCATCTCATGCTCGACTTCATCGGTAGTGCAAAAATGGATCTCGCTAGTCTGGATGAAATGAAGAAAGCTGGGATCGAGCTTGAGCGCTACCATAAGCCGGTCTGGTGGAAATTAACGCGACTTAATAATCGCACCCATCGCAAATTGCTTGTGGTGGATGGCGCGGTTGGCTTTACCGGCGGCGTCGGGATTGCAGACCAGTGGCGTGGCAACGCACAAGATGATAAGCATTGGCGCGACACACATTTCCGCGTGGAAGGACCGGTAGTGGGCCAAATCCAAGCCGTTTTCAACGACAACTGGACTAAGGCGACTGGACGGGTTCTGGATGGGTCGGATTACTTCCCTCCTCTGTCCAAGGCTGGGTCGCATTCGGCGCAAATGTTTAGCAGTTCGCCGACCGGTGGCAGTGAAAGCATGCAGTTGATGTACTTGCTAGCGATCACCGCAGCAACCAAGAGCATTGATCTGTCGAGCGCGTATTTCGTGCCAGACGCACTGACAGTAGAAGCGCTGGTAGCCGCTGCAAAGCGTGGGGTGAAAATTCGCATTATTACGCCAGGTAGCCACATCGATGCGCAAGTGGTACGCAGTGCTTCGCGCGCGCGCTGGGGAGATTTACTCAAAGCGGGCATAGAGATTTCAGAGTTTCAGCCGACCATGTTCCATGTCAAGGCATTCGTCGTAGACGCATTACTTGTGTCCGTAGGTTCGACAAATTTCGATAATCGCTCGTTCCGTTTAAACGATGAAGCTAATCTAAACGTACTTGACGCTGATTTTGCAGCCAGACAAGTTGCGATTTTTGAAGATGACCTGCGGCGCACGAAGGCCATCACGCTTGCCTCATGGGAGCAACGTTCGCACAGCGAAAAGCTAATGGATCAGTTGGCGTCGTTGATTGGCGCGCAGTTATAACCATCCCTACCGCTTGAAAAGTGCTGACACCAAGATCCTGAAAAAAATTATTCCATTAGAATTGGATGCTTATTTTCACATCAACGCTGTCTCTGAACGCGACGCAGCGGTTATATGTGCCACCAAAACTCATCCATTTCTATTTCATGACCAATCTATTCACGCCTATCACCATGGGCGATTTCAAACTTCCAAACCGGATCATCATGGCTCCGCTCACAAGAGCACGTGCAGTTGGCGAGGGGCGCGTGCCGAATGCCTTAATGGCAAAATATTATGCGCAGCGCGCATCGGCCGGCATGATTATCAGCGAGGCGACTGCGGTAACACCGGATGGCGTGGGATACGCTGATACGCCTGGCATTTGGTCCACAGAACAAGTTGCAGGGTGGAAGCTAGTGACAGACGCCGTGCATCAAGCTGGTGGTCTTATCCTATTGCAACTATGGCACGTCGGACGCATTTCAGACCCTATATTCCTTAATGGCGCCCTGCCCGTTGCACCGAGCGCGATCGCGGCTATGGGGAATGTAAGTTTGCTTCATCCAAAGCGCGCATTTGTAACACCACGAGCGCTTGAACTTGCAGAAATTCCATCCATTATTGCGTCGTATCGGGTGGCCGCACAAAATGCAAAGTTAGCCAATTTCGACGGGGTTGAAGTGCACGGTGCGAACGGCTATTTACTCGATCAATTCCTGCAAGACGGCAGCAATAAACGCAGCGATATTTATGGTGGAACCATTGAGAATCGGGCCCGCTTGATGTTGGAAATTACGGATGCCTGCATTGAAGTTTGGGGAGCGTCGCGGGTGGGGGTACATCTGGCGCCGGCATCGGATTCGCACTCAATGGGCGATTCAAACCCAGCGGCTACATTTGGCTATGTCGCAACCGAATTGGGTAAGCGTGGCATCGCATTCATCTGCGCACGTGAAGCGCAGCGAGAAAATCGCTTAGGACCTGCGTTAAAGCGCGCTTTTGGCGGGCCGTATATCGCCAATCAGCAATTGACTAGAGACAGCGCTCAGCAACTACTGGCATCGGGCGACGCTGACGCAGTCGCTTTCGGCCAACTCTTCATTGCCAATCCTGATCTGCCGCATCGTTTTCAAGTTGATGGTCCGCTTAATCAGCCTGATTCGACCACTTTTTATGGCGGAAAACCGGAAGGCTATATCGATTACGCGGCGCTCACATGATTCCGTTTTAGAAAACTGGCAGCCGATGATTCATTTTTATTCAATTGCGAAAATCCGCCTTATCGAGCAAGCCGCTGCGAAGGAACTTGCTGGCTTGAGCTTGATGCAACGTGCTGGCAGGGCGGCCAGTGTGGCAGCATTAGAAATACTTACCCGATCATCGGCGCCGCCGGCGGTCTTGATTCTGGTTGGCCCAGGTGACAACGGTGGCGATGCACTATTGGTCGCTGCTGAATTGACCGCTGGCGGTATTGCCGTGACCTTAATTTCTTGGGCAGATAGTGGGACTTTGTCGGCCGATGCAGCGCAGGCATTGAGCGTTGCTCAAAGTTACGGTCTCGAAGTGTTAAAGCTAGATTCAATCGATGACCTAGTCAGAGCGATTCAAAAAGTGCATTGGACGCTTGTGATTGATGGCTTATTCGGTATTGGCTTGTCACGGCCGATTGTTGGTGTCATGCCCGCTTTGATTGACGCCGTCAATCACTTGGGATGTCCGATACTCTCGCTTGATGTGCCAAGTGGCTTGAATGCCGATACGGGTCAAATTGTCGGGCCGCAAGGCATTGCTATTCGCGCCACCTATACCATGACTTTTATTGGCACTAAACCAGGTTTGCATACAGGGCAAGGTCGTGATCATGCCGGCCTAGTCGAGGTGGCATCGCTCGGCATACAGGCCGGACAGTTCGTGGAGCCCGATGGATGGCTCAATAGCCCAGAAATATTCGCTGGCTTTTTAATGCCCCGTTTACACGATTCGCATAAAGGAAGTTATGGCGACGTCACTATTGTCGGCGGTGCAAGTGGTATGACTGGCGCGCCACTATTGGCAGCGAGAGCGGCGGCGTATTGCGGTGCCGGGCGCGTGATTATTGGCTTTATCGGACAAGCACCAATGTATGACAGCAGTCATCCCGAGCTGATGTTGCGTCAGGCGCAAGATTGCGTACCGATGTCTGGCAGCATGGTGCTTGGACCGGGTATGGGATCGTCATCTGACGCCAAAGAAGCATTAGTGAAGGTATTACGTACCGCGTTGCCAATGGTTATCGATGCAGACGCGTTAAACCTCATTTCAGGCGATGCATTTTTACAGACGCTTTTGGTACAGCGTTCAAATCCTTGTGTGATGACACCGCACCCTTTGGAAGCAGCACGCTTGCTCGGTGTATCGATCAAGTCAATTCAAGCGGATCGCCTGGCTTCGGCAAAGGCACTGAATAAAAAATTCAATGCAACCATCATTTTGAAAGGCTCTGGTACTGTCATTGCCGACATGGCTAACGGCTTAGTGATAAATCCGACCGGCAACCCAGCATTGGCAACCGCCGGCAGTGGCGATATTCTGGCTGGGGTTTGCGGTGCGTTTCTGGCTCAGGGATGCGGTGCCTGGCAAGCGGCACTGGCTGCGGTTTGGTTGCATGGGCGTGCGGCTGACAACCTAATTAAGCAAGGCGTTGGGCCAATTGGCGTCACGGCAAGTGAATTAATTCCTTCGATCCGCCAGGCCTTGAACGCGGTAATCGTCAGCGGCGTTTAATGGGTGTTCGCATTTGATCGATGCTCAATAGTCTCGCATATGATATATTTGTTTCACCTACGCACTTGACGTTTCTAGGCATTTATCTGGAGTATGACTAAAAACCACCCTCGTCCCGCACGGATTATAAGGGCCTTAAAATATACATAGGGTAGTATATTTTAAGTAAAAACCACGTTTTTGAACAAGTCGCATGCCGATATCGCTTGCACTATCGGTAAGCATTAGGCTAATCGGCCAGCCACCACGGTAACAATCCGCCCGCAACGTGCTGCAATTTTGGGATCATGCGTTACCAATACCAAGGTTGCACCTTGCTCACGATTGAGATCAAACATCAATTGAATTACTGCGTCGCCAGTGCTTGCATCCAGGCTCCCGGTTGGCTCATCGGCAAATAATAATTGCGGTGCACATACGAATGCGCGCGCCAATGCAACACGCTGTTGTTCGCCGCCGGACAGATACTTTGGATAATGTTTCAAACGACTCGATAAGCCGACACGCGCCAATATCGCTGTTGCTTTTTCCTTAGCGGCATCATCATTGCGTAGTTCTAACGGCAGCATCACGTTTTCTAATGCGGTCAAATGCGCTAATAATTGAAACGACTGAAATACGAATCCGATTGATGCTTTTCTTAAGGCCGCTCGCCCATCTTCGTCCAAGGCAAATATATCAATCCCAGCGAGTTTAACGGTGCCGCCTGATGGCGAATCCAAACCGGCCAGCAGTCCCAGCAAGGTAGACTTCCCTGAGCCTGATGCGCCGACAATGGCTAGCGTCTCCCCTACTTGCGCTGTAAAATTTATTTCATGCAGAATCGTTAGTTCGCCATTGGCGTCGGCGACACGTTTGCTAAGGTTGACGGTTTCAATCGCCGGCATAACAGTATTAATTTTATTTGAGAGATCATGCATGCAGATAGGTTTCAGTAAATACGCAAAGTTGGCGTTGTTTGTTCGTTGTGGAATTTTTTTGACATGTGCCTGTTTGGCAATGAGCGCTCATTCTGCATCAAAAACGGTGCTTGTGCTTGGCGACAGTCTTTCCGCAGAATACGGTTTGCCACGCGGCGCGGGTTGGGTCTCACTTCTAGAGCGCAAACTGCAGGCAAATAAATTGAACACGGCGGTTCTTAACGCCAGCATTAGCGGAGAAACGAGTAGCGGCGGCAAAGCACGGATACAGGCTTTGATCGACAAACATCATCCCGCCGTAGTCGTTATAGAGTTAGGCGGCAACGATGGTTTGCGTGGTTTATCTTTGGCTGCGTCTGAAAGCAATTTTCGGTCAATTATTTCAGTTGCACAAAAATCAGGTGCAAAAGTATTGTTAATTGGAATGCGCCTTCCGCCCAATTACGGACGAGATTACACAGAAAAATTTTTCCAGATTTATGCTTCATTAGCCAAAGAAGCCAACATTGCGCTAGTTCCCTTTTTATTGGAAGGGATCGCTGACAAACCAGACTTATTTCAGCCGGATCGGATTCATCCACTCGCCACAGCGCATCCAATTATGTTGGCGAATGTATGGCCATTCTTGATGCCATTAGTGCGGTAGCGTATTGACTTTTTAGAGGTCAGTAATAGCGGCAATTTTAAAAACAATATTGCTATTTCCGCTTTTGTTCGAACTGAAATATTCGATAAAAAAAGCCACTTTTGAAAGTGGCTTTAAAATTTTTCAATATCAGTCCACCGCATCATTCGCCGTAGTGGCGCTGGATGTGTGTTTCATAATGCGTACCTTGGCTTTTTTCTTTAAGACTTCAACATAAGCGGCTAATTCTTGTTGAGCCAAGGCATTCGTCGTTTTTTGCTGCTCTGCTTGTAGATGTGTGGCATCCAGCTTCGCAGGTGAATTGATTTTAATGACTTTGTAAATAGCATAGCCTTGCCCCGGCAGATCAAGGCCAAGGTATGCAGGCAGTTTGCTGGTATCGATTTTCATCAGTTCATTAACAGCGCTTCCGTTTAGACCTGCATTTTTCGAACGCGAAATTATTTTTACCTCCGAAAAACCATTTGCATCTGCGGTCGCTACTGCAGCTTTCAACGTAGCCAATTTCGCTTCTCCAGCCTTGTTTGCAAGTTTCGCAGCTTCAATTTGAGTTACACGTTCACGGATCAAAGCTTGAACTTCTTCAAATGGCTTTTTGCTTGCCGCTTTATACTCGACAACACGACCTGCGATCAAAGTGCTTTTGGCAACTTCAACAGCTTCGGTGTTGCGCTTATTTTTTAGCGCGTCATCCGAAAAAAGCGCTTTCAAAAATTTAGCATCATTAAATGGCGCTGTAGGTGCGACTGCAGGATTTGGCTGACGCGTTACATTGGCAATTGTTTCAATCTTCAATTTCAACTTGTCGGCTACCGGCTGCAAGCTATCTGCCTGTTCATAAACCAAATTGGTAAATATCTCGACCGTTTCAGAGTATTTCTTGGCAGATTGTTGCTTTTTCAATTCCTCAGCAATAGATCCTTTGATTTCTTCCAGATCTTTGACGGCTGATTGTTTAATACCAGTCAGCAGCAAAATGTGATAACCGAAATCGGAT
>JAZKIX010000229.1:0-3938 GCA_040384645.1 Pseudomonadota bacterium
ACTTGCGCAACACCATGATCTACGTCACCCATGACCAAATCGAGGCAATGACACTGGCAACGCGGCTGGCGGTCATGCGCGATGGACGCATTCAACAGCTCGGCACACCGGACGAGGTCTATACAACGCCCGCTAACTTGTTTGTTGCAGGCTTCCTAGGTGCGCCAAGCATGAATTTCTTGAAAGGCAAGATTGAGTCTAGTGAGCAATCACTTGTCTTTGTTGCTGATCAACTGCAACTAAACCTTTCAGGCTACAACTTCAAGACAAAACCAGCGAATGGGCATGCGACAGTGTTAGGAATTCGTCCAGAGCATATCCAGATTGCCAGCGATGGCGCCATGAGCGGCACAGTGTCGCTCATCGAACCTATGGGCAATCACCATGTCGTGTGGGTTGACCATAACGGCACTCTACTGTCAGCAATCATGCATGAATCGTTTGAGTTCGATGTTGATGATGTCATTAAATTCACGATTGATCTCAGCAAAATCTCGCTGTTCGACCAAGCTGGAGAAGAACGCCTTTAACAGAATCAACATGGCGCGATCTTTCACCATTATTTTCAATAAAAATAGATCGCGCCGGTGATGTATGGCATTGCTAGATGAAGGCTTAATCGTTTGAAAGACATGCATTTAGCATAACGATTCTTTGTTTTGTTACTTCCATAAAATCAAGAGTCAAGGCATGGTTGCTCTGCCAAGCGGACCGAAATTATCCCCCGCCTTGCTCCACCGCTCTTTTTAGAATAGCGCCGAAATCAATACCGTATCGGAGAAGTTGTGGCAACAATTAAAGATGTAGCCCGTTTGGCGGGAGTTGGTCTCGGAACCGCATCACGTGTCGTGAATAAAAAAGGTTCTGTTTCGGCCGCGGCTGCTGCACGCGTTAATGCAGCTGTCAAATCGCTGGATTTCCGCCCATCGCATGCAGCGCGTTCCCTGTTATCAGGTACATCGCAAATGATTGGCGTTTACGTGCCCATTCTTAGAGGCACGTTTTACACCCCTATACTGCAACTTGTGGACGCACAACTACGTGCCGGCGGGCGCCATATGGTGGTTGCTTTCGGTTGCGGTACCGGTGACGAACGGCGGCAGGCGATTGAAGGGATTGAGTTTTTGATCGAACGAGATTGCGATGGTTTGATTGTCTTCAGTAATGATCTGATCGATGAAGATGTGGTGGCGATTCATCGAAAACAGCCAAAACTCGTGATCTTGAATCGCCTGTTTGACACCATCGCTGAACAATGCTTTTCTGCCGATCACCGTCAAGGTGGAATGCTAGCTGCGCATACCTTTCTGGATCTGCAACATCGCGAATTTGCAATTATTTCCGGCCCCACTTTTGCACCTGACAACGTGGCTCGTATCGGTGGGTTTCTGGATGAACTTAAAAAAAACGGTATCGATATCGCCGGAATACCGATTATCGAAAGTGACTTCTCGCCGGAAGGCGGATGGAAAGCTGCTGCCACATTATTGGATTCCGGTCGCCGTTTTACTGCCCTCTTTTGCGCCAATGATGAGATGGCCGTGGGAGCTTTGTCCTATTTCCAACAAGCCGGCATAGCGGTTCCGCATCAAGTTTCCGTCATGGGTTACGACGACACTTACACCGCCGAGTATACCGCACCAAGGTTGACTTCGATTCATATGCCAATGCAAGAAACGACCTCGAATGCGGTAAATTGGTTGCTCAATAAATGTTATGACATGGCACATCCGGTTGAACGTCAATTCCCGGTCAAAGTAACATGGCGTGCGTCAGTTACAGCATTGCGTCAAGGGCGTTGAATTTAACATCTTGCAGCATGCCGCCAGTTCAAATAAGGCTTGTCGCTTTATCGGCATTATTGAAAAATGCGTTGAAAATTGTCCTTTGCGTGTATTGCTGCGTTACACTAGTTCATATAAAATTGATTACTTAAGTAATGTTTATAAAGAAGTGCATGAATCAAGCATGAAGTAGTAAATTTGACGCCGTAAATGGTGTTTTTTTTGCACTCATATTGGAAACCTTTCCATGTGATTAAATTATTTTAATGCCATGTTTTTTGCAGCGTCGTTATAAAAAAACCGGTGACACACCATTAAAACGTGTCCAATATAACGTCAGGCATAAAACACTGATTTTTATTTCCACCACCGATTGGCACATGAGTGTCATATTGGGCAACGGAATTTTAACTAGCTGAACCTATGAATACCCAAAAATTTGAGATATTGCCTGTTCTGCATCGTGCAGACTTTTCCAATGATTTTCGCTGGGGATGCTCCACCTCCTCGTACCAAGTTGAAGGCGCCATCCATGAGGGTGGCCGTGGCGAATCTATCTGGGATCGATTCAGTGCAGATCCAAAAAACATTCGCGATGCGTCCACCGGCGCTGTCGCCTGCGATCACTACCATCGTTGGCCGGAAGATTTAGATTCGATTCGCGACTTAGGACTCAATGCCTATCGCTTTTCCATTGCTTGGCCACGTATATTCCCGAATGGCCGGGGCACACCAAACCAAGAAGGACTGGATTTTTATTCGCGTCTGGTGGATGGCATGCTGGAACGTGGGCTGGAGCCTTGGGCAACTTTGTATCACTGGGATTTGCCGCAAGCATTGCAAGATGAAGGCGGCTGGACTAACCGCGAAACGATAGCTGCGTTCAATGAGTTCGCCAACGTTGTGACACGCCATCTGGGCGACCGCATCAAGCACTGGATCACGCATAACGAACCTTGGTGTACCGCCTTCCACGGCAACTTTGAAGGTAATCACGCGCCAGGAATCAAAGACTGGAAAACAGCCTTGCAGGTATGCCATAACGTATTGGTATCGCACGGTCAGGCGATACCAATCATCAGGGCAAACGTGCCAGAAGCCAAAGTAGGTATCGCACTGAGTTTGCACCCGATCAAGCCAGCGTCTGATAGCGCGGCCGATGTAGCAGCAGCTCAACGGCACGATGGCATCAGAAATCGTTGGTTTTTGGATCCTTTGTTTGGACGAGGTTATCCCGCCGACGTTTTGGAATTGTGCGGGACCAATGCCCCGACCATCCACGCTGGCGATCTCGCTGCCATTGCAACTGCAACCGACTTCTTGGGGGTTAATTACTATTTCCCGGAAATCATTGCCGACGCACCAGGTGATGGTCAAATCGGTGTTGCTGTAGTGGCGCCGGATAATGTCGAACGCACTGCTTTTGGGTGGGAAGTATCGCCCGAGGGCTTGGTGACTTTACTAAGCCGGGTATTTGCCGACTATGCGCCGGCCAATATTTATATTACCGAAAATGGATCAAGCTATGATGATTTCGTGGCTGCCGATGGCAGTGTGAACGATCCGGAGCGCCAAGCTTACTTAATCCGTCATCTAGCCGCAACCAAACAAGCGATTGCGCAAGGGATACCGGTTAAAGGCTATTTTGCTTGGAGCTTGCTCGATAATTTTGAATGGGCCGAAGGCTATATACGTCGATTCGGCTTGACATACATCGACTTCGCAACACAAGAACGCACCTTAAAAACCAGTGGAAAATGGTTCGGTAATTTTCTCAAACATGAAGAAATAGTCCCGAACTGATTTATCAAAGACCGCATTTCGGCGCGCTCTCAGTTAGATCAATCAATTTAGTTGTACCCGTGTTTTACTCCTCGCTCTCTGAGATTTGGGAGCTTTACCCGCCATATTTGGCGGGTTTTTTTCGTCGTATCAGACAAAACATATATTTTTACGACTTGGTACAGAAAACTTAATTTTGGTGCCGCACTGCTTTCCTCTTTACCACAAGCGCCAACACCAATGCGCAGCTTCCGACCACGGCAACACCTTTCAATGCTGGTGTCAACCAAGCACGTTTCTTTAAGAAAGAAACCCCACCGATCATCAAGGGCACGAGCGCGTTTCTTATTAACTTCGATTTGTTCCTGCACG
>JAZKIX010000230.1:0-5820 GCA_040384645.1 Pseudomonadota bacterium
CGGTGCCGATGGGTTTTATATCTAGGTTTTCTAATTTTTTTTCTGCAATCAATTTGACCCGAGCGAAGGCTATCGAACGTGGTGGCCGAGTTTATATGCGCCCAGCAGATGGAACCAATTGGGCGGCCGGTTGGGTGATATTTGTTAACCCTGCTGGTGACGCAAATAAATTGTATACCGCAACAGATACCCTTATTTCTTCTCATGATGCAGTACCTGTTGGCATTACGATTAGTACTGCTTTTAGCGTTTCTGCGACCGGAATAGGCGAGTATATCGCTTACGACGGCACTGGCCGTCCAGTGAACGAGGCAGCGGCCGGCGCCCCGGTTTCAAATCGATTTGGTAACGTCACTTTTTTACAAGATGGCAAGGCGCGATGTATTTTTGTGAATTTGTTGGGGCGCCCCCGTGTTTATAAATCGTTGACGACTACTTGTACAGCGACTTCATGATAGGGAATTTTTATTCCTGTTAAATCGTTTCTTCCCGCCTATTCCTCCATGACATTATTTGGGAATGGAAGGCTTGATAGTGCTTGATTCGATAGATCTTATCCGTCATGCGCTGACTCTTGCAGAAAGCTGTCACAGTTCGACCTCACCTAACCCGAAGGTTGGGTGCCTTATTACTAGGGACGGTCATATCATTGGCAAGGGTTGTACTCAACCCGCAGGCCAGGCGCATGCCGAAGTTATGGCGCTCTCCGATGTACAGCTGCATGGCTTGGACGCACGTGGCGCTACAGTCTATGTCACCTTAGAACCCTGCAATCACCATGGACGTACGCCACCTTGTGTTGACGCACTGATTCGGGCTGGTGTCGCCAAGGTGGTGATCGCGATCGAAGACCCCAATCCGCTCGTGGCGGGTCAGGGCATAGAGAGATTGCGTGCTTCTGGAATAGAGGTAGAGTGTGGCGTGATGGCCGATGAGGCGCGCGAAATGAATATCGGGTTTTTCTCCCGTATGCAGCGGGGCAGGCCATGGGTGCGGATGAAATCAGCGGCAAGTCTAGATGGCAAGACTGCGCTTTTTAACGGTCAGAGTCAGTGGATTACGTCGCAAGCGGCTCGCGAAGACGGACATTTTTGGCGTGCCCGTGCCTGCGCGATCATGACTGGTATAGGTACAGTTAAGCAAGACAACCCGCGATTGTCGGTGCGTGCCGTAGAAACACCACGACAGCCGAGACGCATTGTGCTAGACAGCAAACTTGAGATCGACCCCACGTCCCGTGTTTTGTCAGGTGGTGGCACTTTGGTTGTAACAGCAACGCATGATTTAGCAAAAGAGAATCTTTTGCGCGATGTGGGCGCCGATATCCTCTATCTTCCAACAGACGACAATAAAGTTGATTTGCATGCACTTATGTTGGAACTCGCGCGCCGAGGGATTAATGAGTTACATGTGGAGGCTGGTGCAAAGCTCAATGGTGCGATGGTTCGTAATGGTTGTGTTGATGAGTTGTTGCTCTATCTTGCACCGATGCTGCTTGGTGACGCGCAAAGCATGGTTGCCTTGGATCCGATTGATAGCCTAGATCGCAAGATTGCGTTGAAATTTCATGAAGTAAAGCAAATTGGCACTGACTTACGTGTTTTGGCACGATTTACATAGGTCTTTATGTGAATGCTGAACCCTGTCATTAAAATAACGCGTATTTGAAGTAACTGGGAAAATACTTGCGTTTCATTCAAGCAGCGCTTTTACACTGAATTTTCTTTAATTTCCCTTCGCACCCATTTCTTGGCAGCTTATTAGCCGAAATTGCGTCAAAAATCCTTTAAAATGCTGGCTCCTGAAGGATTTCATCTATGAATATTTCAAACACGCAAGAAATCGTTGCCGAATTCCGCGCTGGCCGGATGGTCATTTTAGTCGACGAGGAAGATCGCGAGAATGAAGGCGATTTGGTGCTCGCAGCAGATTTTGTTACACCTGAAACCATCAATTTCATGGCGAAATTTGGCAGGGGATTGATATGTCTGACTTTGACAGAAGAGCGTTGCGATCAATTAAATTTGTCAATGATGACAACGCGCAATGGCACATCCTACGGCACCAATTTCACCGTTTCAATAGAATCAGCTGAAGGGGTGACAACCGGCATTTCTGCCGCGGATCGGGCGAAGACCATCCAAGTTGCCGTTGCAAAGAATGCTATTGCGAGCGATATCGTTCAGCCTGGGCATATATTCCCGCTAAAGGCGCAAAAAGGCGGTGTTTTGATGCGTGCTGGGCATACTGAGGCGGGTTGCGATCTGGCAGAATTGGCTGGATTGACGCCGGCTGCAGTTATTTGCGAGATCATGAATGATGACGGCAGTATGGCTCGCTTGCCCGATTTGATGGTCTTCGCCGAGCAGCACGGTCTAAAGGTAGGCACCATTGCCGATCTGATTCACTATCGTAGCCGAAACGAAAGCATTGTCGAGCGCGTGGGCGAACGTGCAATGAATACCGTGCATGGAAGTTTTAAGGCCATTGCCTATCGTGACAAGCCAAGTGGCGCCGCACATTTAGCTTTAGTGCACGGCGATATCACGGCAGAATCAGAAACCCTTGTGCGCGTGCATCAACCGGTTTCGATTCTTGATTTGCTCGAAACCAAGGCGACCACGCATTCTTGGAATATGGCGTCCGCCATGACGGCAATTAAGAATGCAGAGCGTGGGGTAATGGTTCTGCTCAATTGCGAAGAATCGGCGGAACAGATGTTTTCGCAATTTAATGCCCTGAATACCCCCGAAACGCGTCCCCATGGACGTGCCGCACGAATGGATTTGCGCACTTATGGAATCGGCGCCCAAATTTTGCGTGATATCGGGGTTGGAAAGATGAAGCTGCTCGCCAATCCAAGAAAAATGCCATCCATGACAGGCTTTGATCTGGAAGTAGTTGGATACCAATCTAAGCCAAATGAATGAGCTGATAAGATTTCATTCGTAGCCTGCTTCGCTTCTCTATTGGTCAAACACCGCTCAGTTGAGCGCCAATAATTTGTCTGGACTAATGCAGCCAGAGCAGTAATCTGTTGTTTTGGATCAATTTTGACTTCGGGCCTCCAGTGCAAGATCCAATTCTCCTAAATTAATCTACTCAGTAAAGAGACATGCCATGACCGTAGGAATATATGAAATGAATTTGGCGGGCGAAGGCTTGCGTGTTGGTATCGCACAAGCGCGTTTCAACGAAGATGTTTGTCATGGCTTGTTGTCCGCTTGTTTGGCGGAACTAAAGCGTTTGGGTGTGGCGGACGAAGATGTTTTGCATGTGACGGTGCCAGGGGCTCTTGAAATACCGTTAGCATTGCAGAAAATGGCCGACACACAGCAATTTGACGCGCTTGTGGCGATCGGCGCCGTGATTCGTGGCGAGACTTATCATTTCGAACTGGTGTCAAATGAATCGGGCGCCGGCATTACACGTGTCGGTTTGGATTACGGTATCCCGATTGCAAATGCGGTTTTGACAACCGATACCGATGAACAAGCAGAGGCACGCATGGCCGAAAAAGGTACTGATGCAGCGCGGGTCGCGGTTGAAATGGCTAATTTAAATTTAGCCTTGCAAGAATTATCGGCCGTGCCAGACGAGGAATAATCACTCGTTCCCGCTCGCCAATCAAAGTAAAGAATTACGGAAGAAAAAATATGACTGAAAAGACCTTACACGCCAACCCGAGCAAAAATCGCTCGCCCCGTCACCGTGCGCGCGAATTTGCCTTGCAAGGTTTGTATCAATGGTTGTTGAGCAAGGAAGATGCCGGCGTCGTGATCGCGCATATGCGCGCCGGTCACGGCTTTGATAAAGTCGATGCAGAACATTTCGACGCACTGTTGACGGGCACTATCCGCGATGCTGTGGCATTGCGGGCGGCGTTTGCGCCATTAATCGACCGCACGGTTGCTGAACTGTCGCCGGTTGAGCATGCGGTTTTATTGATTGGCGCTTTTGAGTTGAAGAATCACGTCGAGATTCCCTATCGCGTTGTCATCAATGAAGCGGTGGAATTGACCAAATCATTTGGCGGAATCGATGGCCATAAATATGTTAATGGTGTGTTGGATAAGCTTGCGCTGATCTTGCGCCATGATGAAATTGGCGCAGACAAACGCCGCTGATTTTAAGCAGTAGTGGAAGTTTTTACATTGGCCCGGCAGCGCGATCGTACTGTGCTTCCGGGTCTTAATTATTTTATGTCATGAATCCAACTCATAGCGACCCCGTCGTCGCGTCACGCTTGGCCAATATCGCACCTTTTCATGTAATGGAAATCGCCAAAATGGCTGCGGCACTGGAGCAGCAAGGGCGTCAACTCATCCATATGAGTATCGGCGAACCAGACTTTGTAGCCGCAGCGCCGGTGATTGCGGCTGCCACCGCCGCCATGACCAATGGCAAAACGCAATACACTGCGGCGACCGGCTTACTGGAATTGCGCAATGCCATCGCAGCGCATTATCAACAGGTTTATTGCTTAGACATTGCACCATCGCGCATTGTTGTCACGGCCGGTGCGTCGGCAGCGCTATTGCTCGCAATTGCGGCGCTGGTCGAGCCAGGAGCCGAAGTATTGATGCCCGATCCATCCTATCCCTGTAACCGGCATTTTGTGGCGGCTTTTGAGGGACATGCCAAGATGATCCCGTCTGGACCCGATCAACGCTTCCAGTTATCGAATGCGATGGTGCAGCAAGCCTGGAACGCGGCAACCGTTGGTGTGTTGCTGGCGTCGCCATCCAATCCTACCGGTACTTCGATTGATTCAGATGAATTGGCCTCGATTGTGGCTACGGTGCGTGGCAAAGGCGGCTTTACCATCGTCGACGAAATCTATCAAGGATTGACTTACGATAGGCCGCCTTTTTCGGCCCTATCCTTGGGTGATGACGTGATTGTGATCAATAGCTTTTCTAAATATTTCAATATGACAGGCTGGCGTCTAGGCTGGATGGTAGTGCCTGATCGATTGGTACCGCATATTGAAAAGCTGGCGCAAAACTTGTTTATTTGCCCTTCCGCGATTGCCCAATACGCCGGTATTGCCTGTTTTTTGCCGGAATCGATCGCGATATATGAAGCGCGAAAGCACGAATTTGCACGGCGCAGGGATTACTTGGTGCCGGCGTTAAAGCAACTGGGTTTTAAAGTGCCGGTCATGCCGGACGGAGCGTTCTATGTATACGCGGAATGTAGCGAGGTGTTTTATCCAGGTGTGAATGATGCGGATACGCTGACCGTAGCAATCCTGAATGAGGCAGGAGTGGTATTGGTGCCGGGACTCGATTTCGGGCTCCATACAGCGCAACAATATATTCGCGTCTCATATGCAACATCGATGCAAAATTTGGAGGAGGCGGTGCGACGGTTGGGCGTTTTCTTTGCTTCCAAACGTTCAAAGGTGTGATCAAGAGTCAAATAATACTGGGGTCAGTATTATTTTTTCGCCTTATAAAACGTGCGGGATAGGGTCTGTTACTGAATATACCCCCCTATTTTTCGTAACATCAACAAGAGCCAGTTCTAATTTAGGCGCTGTTTTGGTGGTTGCGTTAGTCGAAGTCACAGACGAACTGCGCCTAATTCCCAAGCATTTTTTGAATAGAAATGCAGCGCAAATCCGCTCAAAAAAGTAAAAAATGGCCGATTTCATTGAGTAAAAATCGGCCACTATCTGACAGGCACAATAAGTTTATCGTCCGCGACCGCCGGTACGGCGCGCCGCCGAAGGTCTTGGGGCAAACTTGTTGCCATTGGGTTGTGCCGGTGGGCCAGTACGCGGACTCGAGCTCGTCGATGGTGTCGCCTTCCCAG
>JAZKIX010000230.1:5830-7250 GCA_040384645.1 Pseudomonadota bacterium
TAACAACTGAACCAGCCGTTCTCGATTGATTACGATTACCACCGCCGCCATTGCCGCTACGCAATTGCACCGGTTGCGCACGTTGGCTCAAATCAGGTTCGAAGCCAGGGATAACTTCTTTCGGTAGTGTTTGTTTGATCAGCTTTTCGATATCGCGCAACATTTCATGTTCGTCCACGCACACCAGTGATACGGCTTCGCCCGTAGCGCCCGCGCGGCCGGTACGGCCAATCCGGTGAACATAATCTTCAGGAATATTCGGCAAATCGTAGTTCACCACGTGCGGTAATTGATCGATGTCGATGCCGCGGGCCGCGATGTCGGTGGCCACCAGTACTTGCAGCGTGCCATCCTTGAATTCTGCCAAGGCACGAGTGCGGGCAGATTGGCTCTTGTTGCCATGGATCGCCAAGGCACCGATGCTGTCTTTTTCCAGTTGTTCCACCAGCTTGTTGGCACCGTGTTTGGTACGGGTGAATACCAGCACCTGCGTCCAGTTTTTAGTCTTGATCAAATGGGCCAGCATCGGATGTTTTTTATCGCGGTCGACGGGGTGAATTTTTTGCGCAATCACTTCGACAGTCGAGTTGCGGCGCGCGACTTCGATCATCGCTGGCGCATTGAGCAAGCCATCGGCCAAAGCCTTGATTTCTTCCGAAAAGGTGGCCGAGAACAACAGGTTCTGGCGTTTCTTCGGCAACACCGCGAGGATCTTGCGGATGTCCTTGATGAAGCCCATGTCGAGCATGCGGTCGGCTTCGTCAAGGATCAGGATTTCAACCTCCGACAATTTGACCGTGCCTTGTTGCATGTGATCGAGTAAGCGGCCGGGCGTGGCGACCAGGATGTCGACGCCGGTTTTGAGTTGCTTGATTTGCGGATTGATGCCGACGCCACCAAAGATCACTGTCGAATTGAGCTTCAGGTATTTGCCATAGGTGCGCACGCTTTCTTCAACCTGTGCGGCCAATTCGCGGGTGGGCGTCAGGATCAAGGCGCGAATCGGGCGTTGCGAAGTCGCGCTGGTTTGCGCGCTACCAGCAGCATCGTTCGACAGGCGATGCAAGATCGGCAGGGTGAAGCCGGCTGTTTTACCGGTGCCGGTTTGCGCACCAGCCAGCAAATCGCCACCGGCCAATACGGCAGGAATGGCTTGCATTTGAATTGGGGTAGGGATGGTGTAACCGTGTTCAGTAACGGCGCGAACAATCGCGTCGGACAAGCCGAGTTTGGAGAATGACATTGGGTCTTTATGGGTGAAGATCGGCCTGTCGCCGTGAGGGCGCCAGTCGCAGGCAAACGGATCAGATTAGAAGGACATCAGACGGCGGCAAGGGGACTGGTTCAAATGCCGCGCGGTCGCAGTATAGCAGCGCTTGCGATTCCGGTTTGCATTTAAGCCATATAAAATGCAAACGAC
>JAZKIX010000231.1:0-5389 GCA_040384645.1 Pseudomonadota bacterium
CCAGTGCGGCTTCAGGCAGCTTCGACCGGATTGGCACCCTGCGCGGCAACTCGGCCACCGTGGGGGCACTGGTGCGTGACAATTCGACAAGTGTGCACAGCACGGTTATCGAGTTTTACAACACAGTTCTCGACAATTATTTCATCACGGCCAATGCCGATGAAGCGGGCGCGATTGATGGCGGTAGTGCAGGGGCCGGTTGGATACGTACCGGGTTCAATTTCAAATCGGGTGGCAGTACGGCGGTCTGCCGGTTTTATGGCAGTCAATCGCCAGGGCCGAATTCTCATTTTTATACCGTGATCGCCAGCGAGTGTGAGTTGCTGCAGCAGTTGCAAAGCACAACGCCGGCCACTCAGAAGCGCTGGAATTTTGAAAGCCTCGACTTTTTCTCCAGCATCCCAGCCGACGGCATGTGCACCGCCGGCACGGTGCCGGTCTACCGTGCTTATAACAATGGTTTTTCCCGTGGCGTCGATAGCAATCATCGGATCACGTCCAGCCAGACCGCTTTGCAGCAAGTGCTAGATCGGGGCTGGAGTAATGAGGGCGTGGTGATGTGCGCGCCGCAGTAATGCGTAGGCGATGTGATGATTGAGATCGAATGAATTACCGCAATTGGTATAAGCCGATCAGTTCCGTCTGATCGATGATATGGGTGGACATGGCATGTTCCAGTACCGCTTTGGTGGGCTGGTTAAGGTCGGGCAGGACGACATCAAGTGCGTATATTTTATGGAAATAGCGATGCCGTCCGATCGGTGGACAAGGCCCCCCATACCCGGTGTGCTTCCAGTCGTTCAGACCTACCAGTGTCCCGCTCGGCAAGTCGGTTGGCGCAATTCCTTGTTTGAGCGATGTTGTCTTTGGTGGCAAGTTATACAGCACCCAATGCACCCAGGTTCGTTGCGGCGCGGCCGGGTCGGGGGCATCGGGGTCATCGATAATCAGGGCTAGGCTCTTGCAACGGGTCGGTACACCAGACCACGACAGGGGCGGCGAAATGCCACGGCCGTCGCAGGTGTACATGGCAGGAATATCTTGCCTGTCAGCAAAGGCAGTTGATGAAAGGTGCATGGATTTCCTCCTTCGGGCACAGGCAGTGCTGCTATCGATCTATCTTGCCTCGCACAGGCACGCGACTTTTGACAATTGCCAAATGATGCTCGGGCGAGAAATGGGAAAGCTTCACTGGCACGCAAAAACTCCTGTCTGAGCGGATTTGGTAGCGACTTCCAGCCGATTTTGATAAGGAACAATCGGCTAGGTACCGAAAGCGGGTACTATTTTTATGTATTCATCACTTCAATCGCGCTGGAAGGCAACGCCATGCCAGATGGCAGATTGAATTGCTGAAAAGGTGCGCCGCGTCAGGAACGAATCGTGCCTCTCCAGTGCATCATTCCGGCAGGAGTTGTCATGCAATCGCATCCGAATCTGAATCCAATGCAGCCCGACTTCGACACGCTTTCGGCGCTGTATAAAACCGACCCGCAAGCCTTTGAGGAATTGCGCCTGAAGTTATTGAACGACGCCGTCAATGCTGCCCCAGCGCGACATAGGCCTGCGTTGCGGCAAACTTTGCGCCAGATTGAACAGGCGCGGTGTGACGCGGCGACACCGATGGAGGCGACCACGATGGCGTTCCGCCTGATGTGCGATTCCTGGGCCGAATTGCATGTGGCCTGGACCGGTTTGCGACATGATCTGACAGCCTTGCAGGCCTTTATCGTGATTGAACGGGCACGGAAATAAAAGTCTTCAAAAAACTGCTTCAAAAACAGCCCTAGCTTGCATCGTGAAAAATTATGCCGACAGTGTGGCGCAGGCCAGAGCGCAGGCGGCTGACGCCATGCCGCAGATTGACCCGGTAGATGCCGCGGGTTCCTTGCACTGGGCGATGATGCACCGCGAATATGACAGCGTCGCCTTGTTGTAGGGGAATGACTTCAGGCCGTGATTGCATACGCGGTCGTTGCTCGGTCAAAACAAACTCGCCACCCGTAAAATCCCGCCCCGGTACTGATAACAGAATCGCGACCTGCAGCGGGAAAACATGCTCGCCATATAAATCCTGATGCAGGCAGTTATAGTCGCCGGCCCCATATTGAAGCAACAGCGGTGTGGGCCGGCACTGGCCAGCAGCGTGGCAACGCCGGATAAAATCTGCGTGTTCAGCAGGGTAATTTATCGCAATCCCCATCGCTTGATTCCAATGATTGGCAAGCGGCACCAGTTGCCGATAAAGGGTGCTGCGCAGCGCGGCAATCAGCTCGGGCAGAGGATAGTTGAAATATTTATATTCGCCCCGGCCGAAGCCATATCGCTCCATCACCACCCGACTGCGGAATAAATTGTCTGCTGGATACAGTCCAGCGATGGCTTGGCATTGCGTCGGGTTGAGCAAGCCTTCGATCATGGCTGATCCCTGCGCATTGAGATTGTCCGTAATGTCGCCCCAATCAAGCGATTGCAGCTGGGCCATCTGATCTTCAGCGGCAGCGGAAGAGGCTTGCGGTGTCCGATTCATGCTTGTTTTTTCTCCTCTTCCAACTCTGCTTGCAATCGTTGTTGCAAAAAGTGGGCTTCCAAATCAAGTAGGGCGCGCTTGCGCTCCACACTCCAGCGATAGCCCGACAAGGCGCCATCATTGCGCACCACCCGATGGCAGGGTATCGCCACCGCCAGCGCGTTGGCGGCGCAGGCGCTGGCCACCGCCCGCACCGCACTGGGCGCGCCGATCTTGCAGGCAATCTCGGTATAACTGGCAGTGTGGCCGGCAGGAATTTCGCGCAAAGCTTGCCACACCCGTTGCTGGAATGCGGTGCCGCGCACATCCAGCGGCAAGTCCAGTCCCAGCCTCGGCGCTTCGACAAAGCCGACCACTTTGGCTACCAATTGTTCGAAATCTGCATCGCCACCAATCAAATCGGCACGTGGAAAGCGATCTTGCAAATCGCGCGCCAATAAGTCGGGATCATCGCCCATCAAAATGGCGCAGATGCCACGCTCGCTTTGCGCCACCAGAATTGCGCCCAGCCTGCATTGCCCGATGGCGAAACGGATCGCGGTATTGGCGCCGCCAGCCCGATAACTGGTGGGCGTCATGCCCAATACCTGATCCGATTTTTCATAAAATCGGCTATTCGAGTGGTAGCCGGCATTAAAGATCGCCGCGGTCACACTGCCCTTGGCATCGAGCTGGTTCCGCATTTTTTGCTCGCGCTGCGCGGCTGCGTATTGGCGCGGCGTCAGGCCAGTGATTTGCTTGAATATACGATGGAAGTGGTAACTGCTGAGGCCGACTTGCGCCGCCAAGGCGTCCAGTGCAGGTGCATTTTCAGCAGCTTCGATGATGCGGCAGGCTTCGGTAACAATGGCCGCGTATTGCGCGGCTTGCGATGGCTGCTCAGGTTTGCAGCGCTTGCAGGGACGAAAGCCGGCATTTTCGGCATCGGCGCAGCTTGCATGGAAACGAACGTTCTCCGGCTTGGCCAGACGCGCTGCGCAAGAAGGGCGGCAATATACGCCTGTGGTTTTGACCGAATAATAAAAACTGCCGTCGGCCTCGGGATTGCGTGCGACCACGGCATCCCAGCGCGGATCGCTGATTGTGTCGTCGTGCCTTACGGCAGGCAATGGCGCGTTTTTCGCAGCGGTGTTCATACGTGATCCTTCTAACGGTTCTGTGCATGGGAAGCAGTTTATCAATGCGCGCTGGGCATCACACTCCGATGCTTGCTTTTGAATCCGGTCCAGGTGCTCCTTGGCATTAATGTCCGGTGTAATCGTCAAAGTGACGGCTATGCTATTTGTTAGTCGCAGCCCGTTATGCCACCGCATCATTGGCTTGTTAGAATGCAAAACCGCGCCAGTGTTGGCTCGCATGAATGAATACAGCGGCCTGCATATGCAGTGCATTCATTGAATGCGAAGGTGCTCGTGCGCTCTGAAGGTTTTCCTGGAAAAGCGTTTCCATCAATCGTTTGGATCGGCCTTAGGTCATTTCGGACACTATTTATCGAAGCACATCTTGCGAATTGCTATCTGGCTCATGTCACTTGCACTGCTTCTCTACTGTGCAGCATGTCTTGCGCTGTTCGCATGTCAGCGTTCGCTGATTTATTTCCCCCAGCCAAGTAACTTCGACACCGCTTCGTCAACGCTGGTCTTGCCGGTCAATGGTGCCAACCTCGCCACCTCTGTACGGCCGCATAGCGGACCGAAAGCGCTGATTTACTTTGGTGGGAATGCCGAAGATGTATCGGCCAACCTGGCGTCGTTCGCCACAGCTTTCCCCGACCATGCAATCTATCTACTTCACTATCGCGGATACGGCGGCAGTACTGGGCAGCCATCAGAGCAAGCGCTGCGGGCAGATGCGCTGGCCCTGTTCGACCATGTGTACCGCGAACATGCGGATATTGCCATCGTGGGACGTAGCCTTGGCACGGGTGTGGCGATCCGCCTGGCGAACCAGCGGCCGGCGTCGCGCTTGGTGCTGGTGACGCCTTATGACAGCATCCAGGCTATTGCGGCGCAACAGTTTCCCTATTTTCCTATCCAATGGCTTTTGACAGATAAGTTTGAGTCTTGGCGCGATGCACCGAATATCCGGATACCGACGCTGCTGCTCGCGGCACAATTCGATGAAGTCATTCCCCGCGCTAATACTGAGCGGCTATACGCGACCTTTCCAGCCGGTATTGCGTCGCTTGTGATTGCGCCTGGCTCCGGTCACAACACGATCTCCGATAGCGCTGGATACCTTAAGGCCATACGCGATGCGCTTTGAATTTTTCTTGTATTTCAATTGTGATCGAAGCTGTTCTTAAAATTACCTGTATTTTCTGAAAATAATACTGGGTGCAGTATTAAAATTAGATCAATCAATACGTGCGGGTATGGCATTATTTTGCCTTATACCCCCATTAATTCATATTACTCAGTCTTTCTTGTACTACTTCAATAGGACGTTCCTGCATTTTTGCCACGCTCGCTTGGCTTTGTCGCATTGCTAAAGTCGACCGTATCTGGGTCGCCGTTACGCTGTCTTGCTGCGCCGTGTGGTCACACCTAGCCCGTCAAAAAATTTTCCCTTGTTGACACCTAAAATATTTGAGTGATAAAGTTCGCCCCAATTTTTGGTAACGTTTCCAAAATGGTGCCGGTCGATCTTCCGGTGTCAAAAAATAGCGGAAAACGTTCATCAAATTCAAAATTTTCATAAAAATTAATAGGGGAAATGTGATGGGGTCGTACCGAATGAATAAGTTGGGGATGCAGCTATGGAAGCTTGTGCTTCTAAGTGTGCTGTTGTCGCTGTATGCCTGGGGGATGTCTGCGCAGGCGGCGGTGACGGTAGCGCCGTCGAACCGGGTCAAGATCA
>JAZKIX010000232.1:0-912 GCA_040384645.1 Pseudomonadota bacterium
ACGCATTGCGTAGTTTGCTGGTTTAAAAGTCAGCCTACAAATGCAGTAATCGATGCACCAGTTCTGACGAGGTTGCGGCGGAAAATTTCCGCATCAACCTGGCGCGATGCATTTCTACCGTGCGCGGACTCAGATCAATTTCACGCGCGATCATTTTGCTGGTTTTGCCTTCGACCAATAAGGCTGCGATTTCTCGTTCGCGTGGCGTTAGTTCCGCGCTGACTGAACGTTTTTCACTCAAATCCTCAAAACTCCAGATCGCGGCGCCGTCGTTATCCTGTGCGATCAGAGATCGCCCGGAAACATGACACCAAAATAAATCCTGATCAGCCCGTTTCATGATCCTTTCATCCGAATAAGCGCCTTTGGCATTCATGATCGGTGCGATCCGGGTGCCAGTACGTTCAAATTCATCCGGCGTTGGATACATCGATAAAAAAGATTGTCCTATCAGGGATTCCCGAGGCAAGCGAAACATCTGCGCTAACAGATGATTGCAGGCCAAAATAACCCGCTGCCGGGAAATGCACATGCCAACCGGCGCTTGCAAGAAAATGTGTTCGTAGTCAATTAAGTGGGAAGTTGGCATGGTTAAGGAAATTGAAGAAGTTCTTCGCTTGCCATCAACGGACTTGCGGCATGGATTTGCGTATTTTTACTGTATTGCATAACAAGGTGTCACATAATATCCTGAGGCCGCTCTGAAAAATGCAGGCGAAGGATTTTTCTCCATAAACACAAAGGGATATATATGAATAAAGTTTATCCTGACGCCGCCACAGCCCTGGCTGGCATCGTCAACGATGGTCAAACCATCGCAGTTGGCGGTTTTGGATTGTGTGGCATCCCGGAAGCCTTGATCGCCGCCTTGCGCGATTCAGGCGTGACCGGTTTGACCGCCATTTCCAATAA
>JAZKIX010000232.1:922-7205 GCA_040384645.1 Pseudomonadota bacterium
TGCGGCCACTGAGGGTTGAGTCGGAGTGTGAAGCGATGGTTTCGGCCTTGGCCAATTGTTGACCACGCGCCAGATCAAGAAAATGATTTCTTCCTACGTAGGCGAAAACAAGGAATTCGAGCGCCAATACCTGGCCGGGGAATTGGAATTGGAATTTACCCCGCAAGGTACGCTGGCTGAAAAATTGCGCGCCGGTGGCGCAGGGATTCCGGCATTTTTCACCAAAACCGGGGTCGGCACCATTGTCGCCGACGGCAAGGAAATCCGCGAATTCGATGGCGAACAATATGTCATGGAGCGCTCCTTAGTCGCTGATGTGGCACTGGTCAAAGCCTACATGGCCGACAAAGCCGGCAATCTGGTGTATCGCAAGACTGCACGCAACTTCAATCCCAATGTCGCCATGGCCGGCAAGATCACCATCGTTGAAGTCGAAAAACTGGTGGAGATCGGCGAAATCGATCCGGATCAAGTGCACACACCGAGTATTTACGTCCACCGGATCGTGGTCAACGCACACCCTGAAAAACGCATCGAACAACGCACCGTCAGTGCGTCCTGATGCGATTCAAACCATAGACTAAGCGGAGAACACCATGGCATGGACTCGTGATCAAATGGCCGCTCGTGCGGCGCAAGAACTGCAAGACGGCTTTTATGTCAATCTGGGGATCGGATTGCCGACCCTGGTCGCCAATCATGTGCGGCCCGATATTGAAGTGTGGCTGCAATCGGAAAATGGCTTGCTGGGCATCGGCGCATTTCCCAAGGAGAGTGAAGTAGACCCCGATCTGATCAACGCCGGCAAACAGACAGTGACGGCGATAACGGGCGCTTCATTTTTTAGTTCGGCCGATTCGTTCGGCATGATTCGCGGCGGCAAGATCAATTTGGCTATTCTGGGCGCGATGCAGATTTCGGCGCAGGGCGATTTGGCCAACTGGATGATTCCTGGCAAGATGGTCAAAGGCATGGGCGGCGCGATGGACTTGGTCGCCGGCGTTGGCCGCGTTGTAGTGTTGATGGAGCATGTCGCCACTGCGAAAGACGGTAGCACTTCGCACAAGATATTGAATGCCTGCACCTTGCCATTGACTGGCGTGGGCGTAGTCGATCGCATCATTACCGATCTGGGTGTGGTCGATGTGACACCTGAAGGATTAAAGCTGATCGAACTGGCACCCGGGGTGAGCAAGGAACAAGTACAGGCGGCGACCGGTGCGCCGCTGGACGTGTCTGGGGTATAAAACCTGATTGTGTAGAAATGAAAAAAGCCCCAGATCTGGGGCTTTTTTGTTTTTGCTGGAGCCATAACGCTGGCAATTTCACTTGATTTTCCGCTGTAGACCATAAAATATACACGGTGGTGTATTTTATTTGTGCCGCAGGATACATGCGGGATAGCATGTATTTCCGTATATACCCCCGCTACCTATCGCTATTCAAGCTCAAAACAATGCATGGTACGTCATGCTGCAAATGTCAGGTCAGGCCAACAGCTTCGTTTGCAGGCAAGGCAATTTTGTGATCCACACTGAACTGATAGTCGCGGAAAACATGCTCGGCACTTAAAGTCTGATAACTGCCATCGTCCAGACGGTGAGTTGTATCTTTAAGGCGATAAGTGTAATGACCACAAGTCCAGCAATTAAAATTGCGCATGTGGGTGCACAGGCAAGTTTTATCCATCACGACGATGTTCTTTTCGTTCGGATGCGCCGCGACTTCGCGGTTATATGAATTGATATAGGCGCAATTGCCATTGCCGTCGAGTAGATAGCCGTAGGATTCACAGCCTGGACGAATCCCGGAGCCGATTGCCGGCGTGTTCTTGAGCATGCGCATCGGATAGCCAGTCGGCGAAATACCGTTGACTTCGATGTCGCCTTCAATGGCTTTGAAATATTCCTGTTTGACCTTGGCAGGCAAACCGCACTCATTGGTAATGGTGAAGCGGGTCGCTACTTGCACCGCTGCGGCGCCGTTTTCCAAGAACGACACTGCATCGCTACCGGTAAATACACCGCCAGCCGCAATCAAGGGAATCGACAATTGCTCGGCATGTAAAAATTGCACAATCTCAGCCATGATGGTGTGCAGATCGTATTCGGCCCAATCCATGCCAAAGCCAAGATGGCCGCCTGCCAGCGGGCCTTCGACGATGATGTAATCAGGCAGGCGGTTCAGTTTGGCATTTTTACGCAAGAAGATTTGCAATGCTCGTACCGACGACACAATAATCCCCAGTTTGGCATCGCGAAAGCGCGGATGGTCTTCGATCAGGGCAAACGATCCCAGATGCAGGCCGGCGCTCAGTGTGATGCCATCGATGCCGGCGTCGAGCGATGCTGCCAGACGCACCCGCAAGGTTTCGCGCGGGGCGTTCATGGTCAATTTTTCCATGCAATTGACGAAAATCATACCTTCGCCGCGCTTGGCTTCCATCGTTTTGCCGACGTGCAGATGGGTTGCTTCAGCCAGACGGCCAAGGTCAAATTGCACCGAAGTTTTGTCGGAATTATCGATATTGTGTTTGTAGAGCTTGGTCTTTTCCTTGACGAAGCTGGTGTCGAAGCGGCGGTCGGATACGTCTTGCACCATCGCATCTGAAATGTGGCCGATACCGCCGAGTCGCGCAACTTCCAGCGCCAGTTCAGCGGTGGAAATATCCACGCCCATGCCGCCGATTACGATAGGTACTAGTTCTTTTTTACCAAATCGAAGGCGGAAATCATCTACACGTTTCATTGCATTCCTTGGATACTATTAAATTGGGAATTTGAGGGCGGTCTTCGCAGAATGCGGTCAGACTCTGTACCTGAAATTTTTGCGCTGCATTAACCGGGTCTATGCCTGGTATATCGTTCTAAATAAGAATTTCCCGTACCCGTTCAATCGCCATTGCCACTACTTAATCGGATCGTGCTCGACGTGCTATCGGTGCTTTATACGCTTTATACGTTAAGGCCGGATTCTCTCTCTCAAGTCCATTTAACACTGCATATACTACAGATGACATCAGTGGCACTTCTCATTAAGCCTGGACTTTTTTATCGGCTTTATGCGCTTGAATACAAGCGATTTTTTCGCGCAGCCGCAATTTTACATTAGAGCCAATCTACGTAGGGGAAGGCATCGGATTAGAGCAGTGAAAATGAAGCAATAACGAAACGTGAAAGTTTACGTGAATGAGACCGGCTACACACAAGCGCCCAACATACGCGGTATCACACAGAGTCATATTGCGCTGTGCCGAAGTGAGCAAAAATTCCCTAGCTTAGATGCTATCTTGTCTATTTCGACACAATAAGTAGTATATTTCTAGGGCGCAATAAAAATAGGACGGTGCTCGTGGAACTGAAAATATTGATGCTAGTTATGATTTTGGGTCATTTGAGCTTAAGTTTCGCTCTCATCGTTTTTCAGATTGGCAAGGAAAAATCGCACACGCTTTGGCCTTCCACATTAGCCAAGCTGTTGCAAGTTGTAGCGTGGGCTTTGCTATATGCCGCTCAGTCGCACCCAGGTTCGATTCTGGCCCAAATTGGATCTTGTGGTTTGCTGACCGGTCTTGCGGTTGATGCGGGCGCGATGTGGCTCTGGGCGCGGCGGCCGGATTGGCCGCGCGTCATTTTACCCTTGCTGTTTGCATTAATATTGCTTGTGGTTGCGCTGCCTACATTGCTCGCCATGCCGGGTGCAGCGGCGTTAGGACTTGCGTTGGGTGTTGCGATGCTGTGTGTTGCCGCAGGGCTGGCTTTATTCCCCGATTGGGTCCAAGCGACCGCATTACGGCGTGTGCTGGCGGTATGTATTATTGGAATCGCCTTATGCATTGCAATAAACGCCTTTCTTGATTGGCGCAATGGCCGGGCGGATCAGCTGATGACCTTAAATACAGTGGTTTCCCTATATTTATTTGCGCTCATGAACGGTTTCGGCATGTTATTACTGACGCGTGAAGAACAGGAGAGCGATTTGACACGTTTGGCGACCATAGACCCGCTCTCAGGCGTGCCAAACCGTCGCGGCTTTTTTAATGCCTTGGCGCCTTGGATGGCATTGGCGCGGCGGCCGGGGCAGCCGACCTCCATCATCGTGCTCGATCTGGATCACTTCAAGCGTATCAAGGAAAATTACGGCCATGCGGTCGGTGAACTGGTAATTAGGACAATGGTTGAAATTGGCCAAAGACAACTGCGCGACAGTGACTTGATTGGCCGTCTTGGCGGAGAAGAATTTGCCATTTTATTACCGCGCACCGATGTTGCTGATGCGGTCGTGGTGGCCGAACGTATTCGCAACGCGATCATGGCGGCGCCGGTGAAAACAGAGCGTGCGGTCATTTATACAACCGCCAGTTTCGGTTTGACGACGATTCGCGCCGATGACGATGCGGTAGCCTTATTCAAACGCGCCGATGAAGCGCGTTTGCAAGCTAAAAAACTCGGAGGGAATCGGGTAGCCGAAGCAGCGCCGGGCGCAGAAATGGCTTTTTAAGGCGGTGTTATCTCGTCAGATTATGCTGGCGGACAACAACATCGGGCGCTAAAAATAGCGCCCGATGTTGTTTACAGTGCTGCGACCTGATCGCTTTTAAGCTCGGCTTTTTCTACCGGTTCTGGTGTGCTGCCTGAAGTCAGGCTAGGCGTTGGTGTTGTCTGGGTATCACTGGCAGCACGCAGTTTTTGTGCAGAAGAGGGCGTTGGATTGTTGCTGTAAATGGCAACCCGTTTGCCCATCGCCACCTCTTGCAAGCGTCGGTATTCAGCCAATACTCGCGCACCATAACCAGCATCGGTTTCATTGTCGGCGGCACCGACATAGATCTTCAATCCTGCTTCGACTGAGCCACCCCGTCTTACATATTCCTTTAGGATAAGGGCGCCGACTTTGATATTGGCCGCCGGATTCAGGGCCGCTTTGATGCCGCCCATTTCCTCGAATTTTTCTTTGTGCAGCTTGGACATGACTTGCATCAAGCCTTGTGCACCGACCGGACTTTCCGCGAACGGATTAAGGCCCGATTCAATTGCCATTACCGACAAAATCAAAAGCGGATCCAATTTGGTTTCAGCTGCAGTTTCATACGCGGTGCTCACCAGCATGCTGGCGGCATCGCCAGCAACCCGATAGCGCCGCGAGAGCCAGTAAGTGACAAATTGCTGTTGCTTTTGTGACGTGCTGGAAAGTTGTGAAACGGAATCTGACACGGAATCTGGTTCACCGGTAAGTGAGGCATTTTTAGTCGTTTCCGATTCTGACTGCGAGCCGTCTACAGTTGCGTCCATCAAGCTGTAAAGAGCGGGTGCAGTGTCGACTTCTGTTTCTGCGAGGTCTACTGCTTGTGATGCAAATGGAAGCTTACTGCGGATTTGATGAGCGAACTCTGGTTTGGCAAGCAGCAAGGCCAATAAGACCATCGAAACGATACCCAATATCATCGTCGCGTTGCGTGCCGCTGCCATATAGCTGTTGATCGCACTGGTCACTATAATGACGCGGGCGGAGGATGGGCTTGCTTTAAGACGCGACGTGGCACGTGTTTTCGGCAAGGCATTCTGGATGAGACGTTGTAACATAGAACCTCCTGAATCATCGCGGCACAATGAAAATCGGACCGGCGCACGTTTGCAACGTGATGCAAACCCTTACCTGTCGTTTCGTATGCCGTGAATCAGAAAAATCGTCTGAGCTTGCATGATGCAAAATTCAGACGCCGGTTTGTTTGCCTGGGAGTTCGATGGACTCCTTGATCGATGATCAGGTGTGGCAAACAACGAGTTTCGGGGAGAAGGCAGTGGCCTTTGAAAACGCTCCTGAGATGTTATGTGGAGCCCCGACTCCGTGAAATGATTTGGCCAATTTCTTCAATGTTTAACGCCATTTTTGAGGCGCGGAACACTTGGTTTCTCATCAAGTTGGGCGCATTGTAGGAGCGGGTTTATATCAAGTCAATACTATAGAATCGATTTGTTATTACTTTTGAGTCTTATATTTTACGCTGCACTGCAACAAAATTCAATAAAATCAGTCACTTGGCGCGTAAATTTGAGCCCAAGCATTCAACTACGAAAAGATCAAACAACTGATGAAATATTCTGATTTACGTGATTTCATGTCTAAATTGCAAGAAATTGGTGAGTTAAAGCCGGTTTCGGGCTCGGTTTCTTTCGAAGCCGGCGTCAGGTTCAGACTGGCCAGGGAAAACAGCAGACGGCGCTTGGCGGTTTCCAGGCGCGACCACAAGATTTGATTCTTCTCGGTCGATAGCGCCGGGATA
>JAZKIX010000232.1:7215-8925 GCA_040384645.1 Pseudomonadota bacterium
GTTAAAGCCGGTTTCGGGCTCGGTTTCCCCATTTTTAGAGATGACCGAGGTGTGCGACCGTACTTTACGGGCTGGCGGGCCGGCACTTTTGTTCAATAATCCGACCGGACATCAGATTCCGGTGTTGGGCAATTTATTCGGGACGACACGGCGGGTCGCGTTGGGCATGGGGGCGGACGATATCAGCCAATTACGTAAAATCGGCCATGTGCTGGCAACCTTGAAGGAACCGGAGCCGCCAAAAGGGTTCAAGGATATTTTAGGCTTGGGTTCCCTAGTAAAAGCAGTCTGGGACATGTCGCCCAAAGAATTACGTGGCGCGCCATGCCACGACATCGTATGGGAAGGCAATGAGGTCGATCTGGCGCGCTTGCCGATCCAACATTGCTGGCCAGGTGACGTAGCGCCGTTGATTACCTGGGGCTTGGTAATTACCAAAGGCCCGCACAAAAAACGCCAGAATCTTGGCATCTATCGCCAGCAAGTCATCGGGCGCAACAAGGTCATCATGCGCTGGCTGGCGCATCGCGGCGGCGCACTTGATTTCCGCGAGCATGGGATCGTCAACAAGGGGCAGCCTTATCCGATTGCGGTCGCGCTCGGCGCCGATCCGGCAACAATTTTGGGCGCGGTGACGCCGGTGCCGGATAGCTTGTCGGAATACCAGTTTGCCGGCTTGTTGCGCGGCAGCCGCACCGAACTAGTCAAAGCCATCGGCAGCGAATTACGTGTGCCGGCTTCGGCAGAAATTGTGCTAGAAGGCCATATCAATCCCGATTCATCGCATCCGACTGGCTATGAACATGCGTTAGAAGGGCCGTTTGGCGATCACACCGGTTATTACAACGAGCAGGATTGGTTTCCCGTGTTTACGATTGATCGCATCACGATGCGGCGCAACCCGATTTATCACTCGACTTACACTGGCAAGCCGCCTGACGAGCCGGCGATTTTGGGTGTCGCGCTCAATGAAGTGTTCGTGCCACTATTGCAAAAGCAATTTAGTGAAATCACCGATTTTTATTTGCCGCCGGAAGGTTGCAGCTATCGCATGGCGGTAGTGCAAATGAAAAAATCTTACGCGGGCCATGCCAAACGCGTGATGTTTGGCGTGTGGAGCTTTTTGCGCCAGTTTATGTATACCAAATTCATTATCGTGGTCGATGAAGACGTCAATATCCGCGATTGGAAAGAAGTGATCTGGGCTATCACCACGCGGGTCGATCCGATGCGTGACACCATGCTGGTCGACAATACGCCGATCGACTACCTCGATTTTGCCTCGCCGGTGAGCGGGCTAGGAAGCAAGATGGGAATCGATGCGACGAATAAATGGCCAGGTGAAACCAGCCGCGAATGGGGACGCACGATTGAAATGACACCGGAAGTGAAGGCGCGGGTCGATACCATCTGGCAAGAAATTGGGCTATAAAAACGCCATCAAAATGGGCAAAAGCAGGCTAAATAACGACCTAAAGGCGTATTTTATACTGGCGGGTGTATTTTAAAAACGCCGCAAAATACCTGCGAGTGCGGCATAGTTTTGTTATATACCCCCTTAAAATCACTTGATTTGCCGCGATAATTTGCAGTGTGCAATCGATATTTTGTGGCGCTGCTTTGCCCAGCGGAGGTGCGTCGAGTATAATCTCGCTCGGCGGGCCCCTGCGCATTGTGGCATGGCTAACCTGGTCAGGTCGGGAACGAAGC
>JAZKIX010000233.1:0-4822 GCA_040384645.1 Pseudomonadota bacterium
ACTTGGCAGAGCCGGCACGTGCTGGCTGGCAGCTTGAATTGATCGCCGGCGGGCTGGTACTTACCACTACCGTGACCGATGCCGGTGGCTTTTATAGTTTTGGCGGATTGGCTGCAAATACATATACGGTACGTTTTATTAATCCGAACGGCGGTACCTTGGTTTCGGGGCCGACACCGGTGAATGGCGAATCCGGCGCGCCGGTTGCCGGTGGCGGCACGCCGGCCTTGAGCGAATTGAACAATATTGTCCTGACGGCCGACGGAAGCGGGAATGTCGGCACCGTAGCGCAGCAAAGCCTGCCGCTCGATCCTAGCGGCGTTGTGTATAACAGCCTTACGCGGCAAGCGATAGTGGGTGCAACCGTCACGCTTCTGTTGAATGGCAATCCCATCAATCCGGCGCTGGTGGCTGGCGCCAGTGCCACACAAGCGAGCGGTGCAGGCGGTGTCTACGCCTTCTTTTTATTGCCGGGCGCGCCGGCCGGTACGTATGGGCTGGCGGTAACGGCGGCTGGCTACCTTTCGCCGAGTACCTTGATCCCGCCGACCTTGGCGCCGGGTGGATTTTCGGGGGGGGCGGTGACTGCGATTAGTGGCGTGCCGCAGAGCGGGCAAGACAGCACGTATTACCTGCAATTTCCGCTGCCAAGTTCAGACATTACCAACGATAACCTGCCGCTTGATCCTATCGCCGCAACAGCCTCTGTAGCGATTCCTTCACTTAATTTCTGGGGTTTGTTATTGACGGTAATGCTGATTGGTTTTGCCGGAGCTGGATGGCGGCGCCAAAAAACAAGTCGCTTTTTATCAGGGCGCAAGAGGCTGCCAGCCTCTTGCCGCATTATCGGATTTCTCCAGTGATTTTAACGACATTAACGGGGGTATATCGATAAAGCATGCCTTACCCGCAGGTTTTTAATGGGCTAAATTTAATACTGCCGTGAGTATTATTTTGACTCTACCAGCAGTCTAAGAGCGATATCTATGGCCTGAGCCTTACTTGCGCAGCACAAAAGCCACCCCAAGCACCGCCACCAGCATGCCGAGCATGCCAATCACGCTGAAACTTTCGCCAAACATCAACCAGCCCATGATGGCAGTGGTCGGCGGCGTCAGGTACATCAGGCTGGTGACGCTGGTGGCGGCGTTGTTACGGATCAGGGCAAACAAGAGAAAAATGGCGCCTATCGACAAGGCGAAAATCGACCATAACAAAGCAGCGATAAAGCGTGGTGTCCATTGCACCGATGCCAGTGCCGGACTTGCATGCTCGAACAAAATCGCGAACGGCAAGGTCAGCAACAGCGAGGCAGAGAACTGGATGATGGCGCCGGTACGCAGGTCGAAATGGGCGCAATATTTTTTTTGGTACAGGGTGCCGCTGGTAATCGAAATCAAGGCGCCGGTGCAGCATGCGATGCTGGGCCATGACAGGCCGGCGAGGCTCATTTTGCTTGATACCACCAGGCCGACACCGAGCAATCCTAATATCAGCCCGATCCACTGGCGACGACCGACCGATTCCCCAATCCAAGGCGCTGCGAATGCGGTCAGAATCGGTTGCATGCCGACGATCAGCGCCGATACGCCGGCTGGCATACCCAGCGTGATGGCGCACCATACGCCAGCCAGATAACCGGCTTGCACCAGCACGCCTGCAATGGCGATATGGCGGAATTTGCCGCGTGGCCAAGGCGCGCGCGCCAGCAGGGCCAGCGGCAGCAACACCAGCAAGACGCCAATGAATCGGATCAGCAAAAAAGTCAGCGGCGGTGCGTAGGGCAAGCCGAATTTGGCCACCACAAAACCGGTGCTCCAGATCAGTACAAAGATAAAGGGCATGGCTGCGATCATTGGGGGCACCGGTAGAGTTCAGGGCGGCACAGAAGCGCCGGATGGCGGACCATGCCCGATATTGCGCTTGTCGCTACCTTATAATTTTTCAACTGGTGCTTTGCCAACAGTCGGCGCTTGTGGTGCTTGCGTGGCGGGCCGGCCGATCAAGAAAATGCTAGCGTTGGCTATTGCAATTACTACGGCGGCGAAGAGGGGGAACGGTTTGATTTTCAAAGCGGATCAGTTCAAAAAAGCATGCACGATTGAAGCCATACGATTGTATTGCAATGCTGGCCGCAGGAAGATGATGGTTGCAACCGATGCGGCTCCGGACCAGGTTATTTTTGAGCGCATTATTGTTTTATTGCCAGATCAATCGCCGCTGCAATTGCGCGCTTCTCCGCCGCATGAATAAATTTTTGCACGGCCTTGGCCGCATGCACCGGCACGGCTTGCAGCAAGAGATGCGGCGCATCGAATGCAATGATTTCAACCTCAGGTTTAAGCGACTGGAGTTGGCGAGAACAGGACGCCGGCACGATGCGGTCGTTCGATGCCAGCAGGTACAAAACAGGCTGTGAAATCTGCTGTAATTTTTGTGAAAAATCGACATCCAGCACCGCATGCAAACGCGCCCGCAGCGTAGCGCTGCTTAGACGACTCAAGGCGCCGTGCAAATCCCTGCGCAGCCGGCTGGAAGAAAATCGCCCGAATAAAAACGGCGCAAGCAACCAAGTCAGTTTTTGCGAGATTGGCAATACGTCGATCAGCTTTTTAAACGGCCGTAGTGCAGGGAGCGGACTGCGGGCAAAACTACCCACCAAAATCAAGCCCATCAAGCCCGCCGGATGTGATGCCGCCAGCGAAATCGCCACCGGCCCCGAGAACGATTCGCCCAGCAAAATATACGGCCTGTCCGTGGGCAGTGCCGCCCCGGCAATCGCTTCCAGCGCGGCATAGTCTAATGCTTGATTGACCGGGTAAGACACCACGATTGGATCGATGCCCGGCCCCAGCGCCGCGATAAAGTCGGCGAACAGGGCGCCGGTGCCGTCCATGCCGGGGATTAAGACGATGCTAGTCATGGATCTGTTCGAACTGGTGGAAATGGCACTGGCCATTGGACTTGCCATTATCGCTGCAAAATCGTCGGCAGGCTGATGGCTTGCCGAGGCGCCCCAACCCTCTGCCGCAAGTGGGCAGAAGGGTAAAAATCGACGCTGATTTAATCTACGCGATTCACTGTAAGGAAGCAATTATGCGGGGAGTATAAGGAAAAATTGACCATATCCCGCACGGTTTTATTGGGCAAAAAATAATACTGTGCCCAGTATTATTCATCGTTCAATAGCCTCTATCACACCAATGCCGTTGCCAATACGCCGTCCAGGATACCTATCATTTGATCAATTTCGCTATGCGTCACGTTCAGCGCCGGCATAAAGCGCAGCAAATCCGGTTGCGCTGCATTGAGCAGCAAGCCGCACGGCGCCAGGTTGCGAGAGATTTCGGCGATCTGGGCGCCTTTATCTTGCCCCAGCTTGAGGGCGCGCAGCAAGCCGTTGCCGCGCTCGCCTTGCAGTCCATATTTATCTGACAACCGATTCAGGGCGGAAGCGAGGTAGACGCCTTTTTCTTTTACCTCGTCCATGAAACCCGGCTGCAACAGGCATTGCATTACTGCCACGCCGACTGCGGTCATCAGCGGATTGCCGTTGTAGGTGCCGCCCTGGTCGCCGGGTTCGAAGCAAGCGATTTCTTCGCGGCAGAGCAGGGCAGATAGTGGCACGCCGCCGCCGATGCCTTTACCCAAGGTCATGATGTCCGGCACCACGCCGGAGTGTTGATAGGCGAACAGTTGACCGGTTCTGCCCATGCCGGACTGGACTTCATCGACGATCAGCAGCAAGCCGTATTTTTGCGTCAATGCGCGTAGCGCTTGCATAAAGGCATCGGTAGCCGGAATCACGCCGGCTTCGCCTTGCACCGGTTCGAGCATGACGGCGACTGTGTTGGATGTGATCAATTGTTCGACGCTGTCGATATCGTTGTAATCGGCTTTTGGGAAGCCCGGCACTTTGGGCGCGAACAGGGCATCCCAACCGGGCTTGCCACTGGCCGACATGGTGGCCAAGGTGCGGCCATGAAAACCACGATGAAAGGTAATGATGTCAAACGCGCCATTTTTATGTTTGCTGCCCCATTTGCGCGCCAGCTTGATGGCGCCTTCATTGGCCTCGGCACCGCTGCTGGCAAAAAAGACCCGGTCGAAACAGGAATGTTGCGTGAGTAGGGCAGCCAGTTGCAGCGACGGTTCGTTATAAAAAGCGGGGGAAGGGTTGATCAACTTTTTGGCTTGTACGCTTAAAGCTTGTTCAATGCATGGCGGTGAATGCCCGAGGCAATTGACGGCCCAGCCTTGCACGAAGTCGAGGTATTTTTTGCCGCTATGATCGGTCAGCCACATACCGTGACCTTCGGTGAAAACCAGTTGTGGCCGTGTGGTGAGTTGCATCAGGCTATTGACCGGGTATTGACTAAATTCCAAAGTGGATTCCATGTAAGCTCCAAAAAATGTAGGTAAATTGCGGGTTAAAGGAAAAAACAGGCGAAAAAAAACCACAGGGACGGCCTGTGGTTTTTGGTGAGATTACGACATCTCACACGCACGGCTGACCAGATCGGGGCGGTGGTGTACGGCGTCGGAGAATTGGGTTGAGAAGTTTCATGGGCTAAATATACGTCGAACTTGTGCGGTGCGTCAAAACTTTTTTCGTGTATTTTTCTTTGATACTTTAAGTCCGCGTCAGATCTGCTTCGCTGGTGAACGCATCGGCAAAAAATTCTTCCGCTGGCAATTGGCATTGCGCCACAAAATCGCGCTGCGCCGAATCGACCATGATCGGCGCGCCGCAAGCGTATACCTGATACGCCGACAGGTCCGGCAGGTCGGCCATGACCGCCTGATGCACCAGGCCGTCGCG
>JAZKIX010000233.1:4832-12789 GCA_040384645.1 Pseudomonadota bacterium
GGAAATGACCGGTACGTACTTAAAATGCGCCCAGCTGCGCGCCCATTGTTCGCACTGCGTGTGCATGTATACATCTTGCGGCCGGCGCCCGCCCCAATACAGCGTCATCGGTCGCGTTGAGTTTAAATGGATCGCTTGTTCGATGATGGCCTTGATCGGTGCAAAACCGGTGCCGGAGGCCAGCAAGAGCATTGGCTTGCTCGATTCTTCACGCAAGAAAAAAGTCCCGAGCGGGCCTTCGAAGCGCAAGATATCGCGCTCTTTCATGCTGCCGAAAACTTGATCGGTAAACACGCCGCCGGCCAGGTGCCGGATATGGAGCGACAATTGCTCGGCCAGATGCGGCGCGCTGGCCAGGCTGTAACTGCGGCGTTTGCCGTCTTTTAAAATGAATTCAATATATTGGCCGGCACGATATTGCAGGCGCTCGTTGGCGGGTAATTGCAAAGTGATTGCAATCACATCGGGCGCCAATTTTTCCATGGCGGCGATGCGCGAAGGCATTTTTTTGATGGGGAATTCGCCAGCGCCTTGTACTTCGCGTGCTTCGATCACCAGGTCAGATTGCGGCGTGGCGCAGCAAAACAGGGCGTAGCCGGCGCTTTCTTCTTCGCTGTTCAAAGCCCGTAACTGATGCGCGCGGTGGCTGACGCTGCCGGCTACCAGCTTGCCCTTGCATGAACCGCAGGCACCGTTTTTGCAGCCGTAGGGTAGGCCAATGCCGGCGCGCATGGCTGCTGCCAGCACCGATTCATCACGCTCGCAAGAAAATTGTCGGCCGCTGGGCTGAACCGTAATCTGAAAACTCATACAATCCCGAACATGAAAATTTTAAATAAAAATGCCAAACAATTTGGCTTGCCGCGCTTGCTCATCGTCGGTTGCGGCGATATCGGCATGCGCTTATTGCCTTTGTTGCGCGAGCGCTTTCGTGTCTTTGCCGTCACCAGCCAGAGCGCGCGTTGCGCCGAGTTGCGTGACGCCGGCGCGATCCCGCTGGTAATTGACCTCGATCTACCCAGCCAGACGGCGCGTTTGCGCGGCCTGGCCGATTACATTATCCACCTGGCACCGCCACCATCGAGCGGCGCAAAAGATACCCGCAGCAGAAATTTGACGGCCATTTTACCCGAGCATGCGACAGTGGTTTATGTCAGCACCAGCGGCGTGTATGGCGATTGCGCGAGCGCCATGATTGATGAAACACGGCCCGTCAAGCCGAATAACCCGCGTGCCAAACGACGGGTTGATGCCGAAAAAAACCTGCGCGCATGGGCCAAGCGGCGTCAGTCACAACTGAGTATTTTGCGAGTGCCGGGCATTTATGCCGCCGACCGTTTGCCGCTGGAACGTTTGCATAAAGGTACGCCGGCTCTGTTGCCGGAGCAAGACGTCTACACCAACCATATCCACGCCGACGATCTGGCGCAGATAATATTTTTGGCTTTATTCCGCGCGCGGCCAAACCGGGTGTATCACGCAGTCGACGATTCGGACATGAAAATGGGTGCGTATTTTGACGCCGTGGCGGACGCGCATGCTCTGCCGCGGCCGCCGCGCTTGCCGCGTGTGCAGTTGCAAGAGTGTGTGACGCCGATGTTGTTGTCCTTCATGTCGGAGTCGCGCCGATTGCACAATGGCCGGATTAAATCGGAATTGGGCATGCGCTTGCGTTACCGGACTGTGGCCGACGGTTTGGCGCCGGAGATCGCGTCAAGCGCCGCTTCAATGCGCTCGCTTGCAAGCAAATTGGCGGGAGTATAGGGCAATAATTATGCTTACCCGCAGGGTTATTAAGGGGCTTAAATAATACACGTGGGAGTATATTTTTGATGTTTGGCGCTAATTTTGAATAATTTAGCTGCTTGGTAACGCTCAATTGCAGCTAAATTTTCTTTCTGTGTCGTTTCCGCAAGTATACTGGGCGGCTGTTTTTTCAATCGGCTTCTGCTGCCGGATCAATCATGATTCGGCCGGAACCACACACAAGTATAAAAATTATGGCCATTACTGGTGATCAGAGTTTGCTCAAGCGGATTAATCGAATGGGTTTGGTGCGGTTGGTGAAGTCGAGTCCCGGCTGCTCGCGTGCTGATCTTGCGAAACAATCGGGATTGACCAAATCAACCGTCAGCTTGTTGATTCAAGAATTGATCGAAGAGGGATGGTTGTGTGAAAAAAATATCGAAGTCACTAAAAATATTGGCCGTCGCCCGACCCCGCTCACCCTCGACGGCGACCGGCTGGCATTGCTGGGCGCTGAAATCGGCGTTGACTACCTGAACGTGGTGGCCTGCAATTTGAAAGGTGAATTGCTAACCACACGTATGTTGTCCTACCGCCATCTGGCGCTAGAAGATTCCATTCGGCAATTGTGCAAAATGATTGGCGAAGTACAAGCCTTTTTGCTGGTCGAGGGGCGCATATCGCTTGGCTTGGGTGTCGGTGTGCCGGGCGTGATGGAAGCCGACGGCCTCACATTGCGCTTTGCACCGAATCTAGATTGGAACGATGTCGATATCACCGATTTGATCAGCGCCGGTTTGCAAAAAATGGGTCTGGAACAAATGCCCGTGACGGTGTTGAATGAAGCTAATGCGGCCGCGCTGAGTGAATATGTCTTCGGTGCGCAATATCACACAGCCCCTTTGATTTACCTCAGTATCGGTGTCGGTCTGGGCGCTGGAATCGTACTTGATGATCGCTTGTACTTGGGTCACGATGGCTTGGCGGGCGAAATCGGGCATACCATTTTGCAGCTGGATGGCTTACTTTGTACCTGTGGCCGCCACGGCTGTGCCGAAGCGTATATTTCACAGCGCGCCGTCAGCCGTCGTCTGAGTGTCAAGAACGACCAATTGCTCAGTATCGGTGAGCTGACCGGGCGCCTGGTCCGGCAAGACAAAGAGGTCGAAGCCGCGGTAACCGAGGCGGGGCGCTATCTTGGTTTGCTGATGCAAAATTTGGTCAACACGTTGAATCCGGCGGTAATTGTGCTGGGCGGGCCGCTCAGCCAGTTTGATGACTTGTTGATGCGCACGGCGGTCGTCAGCATGACCGCGTATGGCGGTCGGTTCGACGCCCATCGCACGTCTGTGCGGTTGTGCAGGTTTGGCGTGAATGCATGCGCGGTTGGCGCCGCCGGCGCTATCTTGCATCAGTCCTTATTTCAGTTGCAGACTAACGCCGCCGACAATATGGGCTGATGCGGTTTGTCCAGTCCCGGCTAATTATTTGCGCGTAATCTGTTGCGCTGCAATGCTTTAATTTCTTCCTCCATTTCTCCCTCCTTATCCCTTGCCCTTGATGCGTTGCGCGTATTTATAAAAAGCGAAATGCGCGCCTGATCAAGCGGCAATTCTCCGCTGCAAAGTTGTTCTGCGCGATCGTTTTGTGTACTATCAAAGCGGCAACGCTGTGCTGGGCAATTTGATCGCGCAAACCCGGCCAACCAATGCGTTGCATTTATTGAATCAACTTAAACGGGATCGTTTTTAAACAGACAACACTCTTTGTTGAGTGTCCGACAACAGCACAGCCAGCTTGGTGAATCTGCATTTTTGGATTCGCAAAAATACAAAAATAATTAGTATTTACAATGAACAAATAAGTAACTAGAATCGTCAGCGCTCGTTCGCATGATGTGCAAGCGGCGTATTAAATTTCCAATTAATACCCCAGTGACAATTAAACTAAAATAATCAGGAGATGGACAGATGAATGCATTCAAGAAAATCGTATTGGCAGCAATGTTGGCAAGTGTCGGAACAGCTGTTATTGCCAAGGATTTGGTTGTCGGTGTGTCGTGGTCGAATTTCCAGGAAGAGCGTTGGAAGCGTGACGAAGCAGCTATCAAGGGTGAGCTTGCCAAGTTGGGCGCAAAATACATCAGCGCCGATGCACAAGGCTCGAATGAAAAACAATTGGCCGATATCGAAGGTTTGATTGCTCGCGGTGCCAGCGCGCTGATCGTGTTGGCGTTTGACGCCGATGCAGTCCTGCCTGCGGTACAAAAAGCACAAGCCGAAAAAATCCCTGTCGTCGCATACGACCGTTTGATCCAGGACAAGGGCGTGTATTACTTGACCTTCGATAACGTCGAAGTCGGCCGCATGCAAGCGCGTGAAATCCTGAAAGCAAAACCAAGCGGCAACTACGTTTTCATCAAAGGCTCGCCAACCGATCCAAATGCTGATTTCTTGCACGGCGGCCAGTTGGAAGTATTGAATGCAGCGATCAAGTCCGGCAAGATCAAGGTCGTCGGCGAGCAGTACACCGAAGGCTGGGCACCGGAAATCGCACAAAAGAATATGGATCAAATCCTGACCAAGAACGCCAATAAAGTCGATGCAGTAGTGGCATCGAACGACGGCATGGCAGGCGGCGTGGTCGCTGCACTGAAATCACAAAATCTGGTCGGCGTACCGGTCTCCGGTCAAGATGGTGACATCGCAGCGCTTAATCGCGTAGCCAAGGGCGAACAAACCGTATCCGTGTTCAAAGATACCAACACACTGGGCAAAGCAGCAGCCAACGCCGCCGTGGCCTTGGCTAAAGGTACGAAGCCAGCCGATATCAAAGGTTCAGTCATGTGGAATGGCGGCACCAAGAAAATCAATATGAGTTCGATGTTCTTGAAGCCAATTCCTATCACCAAGGCTAATCTGGACTATGTCATCAAGGCGGCATGGTTGACCAAAGAGCAAGCATGTGCCGGCGTAGACGCAGCGAAGGCGCCAGCCGCTTGCAAATAAGTTGGCAAGTAAGTTGGAAAAATAAGCTAGCACAATTCATTGCATTGAACGATGTGGCGGTTCTGCAGACTTGCTAGGGTGTGCGATGCCTTATTGGTATCGCACACTGGATCACGCAAGTTTGACTGACACAGCAAATTTCCTTGCAGTAATTTTTGTTACGTATCACATTGTTACGGCGCGTGAAAATCGCGCCGTAATTTCGACTGCCTGACCGTATCGGGTATGTCTCGTCTATCATTTTCAGGGAGCCACTCATGCGGGCGCTTTTACAACGGGCAGGTTTTGATCCCCGCTTCAGCTCAATGCTGCTGGCGCTGATCGCAATTTGGATCTTGCTGGCCATTTTTACCGACGGCGTGTTTTTATCGCCGCGCAATTTATATAATCTTTCAATTCAAACCTGTGTCACTGGCGTAATGACCTGCGGCATGGTGTATCTGATCGTGGCGCGACAGATCGATTTATCGGTCGGTTCTCTACTGGCTTTTGCGGGGATGCTGATCGCCCAAAGCCAAGTTAATTTTTTTCCGGTCGACGCTGCGTGGGGCTGGCCGGTAAGTATCTTGGTCGGTCTGGCAGTAGGGATGCTGGTCGGCGTGTTTCAGGGCTGGTGGGTAGCGTATCGCGGGGTGCCGGCTTTTGTGGTGACGCTAGCGGGTTACTTAATGTATCGCGGCGCCGCTTTCATGGTGTCGGACGGTCAGACCATTGCGCCGCTAAATGCACATTATCAGATGCTGGGTGGCGGTATGTCTGGCTCGATCGGCGTCTGGCCGAGTGTGGCGCTTGGTGCTTTTGCTTGCGCGGTAGTGGTATGGCATCGCTGGGCGGCACGCCAGTCGCGTAAACGCTACTCGGCAGAGCAACCGCCAATCTGGGCCGATGTACTGAAGGTATCGCTGATGTGCGGTGCCATCATCGCTTTTGTGGCTGTAATGAATAGCTATCCCGATCCAACTAATGTGGACGCTGCTGGCATCGCGGCAGGCAAGGGGATTGCGATCCCAGTATTGGTGTTGCTGGTGATCGTGGCGCTGCTCACTTTTGTATCAAGCAATACCCGTTTCGGCCGTTATGTATTCGCCTATGGCGGCAACCCTGAAGCGGCCTTGTTGTCCGGCATCAATACCAAACGTTTGTTGCTGCAATTGTTCATGCTGATGGGCGCCCTGGCTGCGGTGGCGGGGATGATTACAACAGCACGGCTTAATTCTGGCGCCAATTCGATTGGACAGATGGCAGAGTTATACGTAATTGCGGCAGCTGTGATCGGCGGCACATCGCTGGCCGGCGGCTTGGGTACGATTCCCGGTGCGATAGTAGGCGCGATCATGATCCAGACGCTCGATAACGGCATGGTCTTGCTCGATGTGTCGAGCGCCAAGCGCCAGATTTTCATCGGCATGATCTTGATCGCTGCGGTCTGGTTCGACACAGTCTATAACCGCAAGGAAGGCAAATGACGACCATGGATAAAAATAGCCAACCAGTGGTCAAGGTAAGCAACGTCAGCAAACATTTTGGCGGCGTGATGGCGGTCGATGGCATGAACTGCGATCTCTATGCTGGCGAAGTGGTGGGCTTGCTGGGTCATAACGGCGCCGGCAAATCGACCTTGATCAAGATCCTGTCCGGGGTATACGTACCCGATGGCGGCGAGATTGAAGTCCACGGCAATTCGGTCAAGATGGATAGCCCGCGTGCTGCACGCGCCGCCGGGATTGAAACGATCCATCAGACGCTGGCGCTGTCGGACAATTTCGATGCGCCCAGCAATCTGTTCCTGGGGCGTGAATTGATGACGCGCTGGGGCACGCTGGACAAGCATCGGATGGAACATGAGGCACGCAAGATCATCGCTCGCCTCAATCCCAATTTTGCCAATATCCATCGACCGGTGCGCGAGATGTCGGGCGGCCAGCGCCAGACAGTGGCAATCGCGCGCGCCCTGTATTTCAATGCCCGCATCCTGATCATGGATGAGCCATGCGCCGCACTCGGGCCAGCCGAAACGCAGATGGTGATGGATACCATCAAACGCCTCAAGCAAGAGGGCATCGGCGTGTTCTTGATCAGCCATGATATTCACGAAGTGTTTGAAGTCTGCGACCGCGTTACCGTGATGAAAAACGGCAAATTGGTCGGCACCCGCAACACCGCCGATGTCACGCAAGATGAAGTGCTGGGGATGATTATCTTGGGCAAATTGCCCGAGTCGGATCGTAAGGAACCGGCATTGGAAGCAGAATTGCAAGCGACATCGTCAGGAGCGCATTAATGTTTATCGGAATCGATTTAGGCACCTCGGAAGTCAAGATTTTATTGTTGGATGAAGCGGGGCAAATTGTCGGCACCGCCGGTTCGTCATTTGAGGTATCTCGTCCGCATGCGCGTTGGGCCGAGCAGCAGCCAAGCGATTGGTGGCAGGGTACTGAAATGGCGATGGCGACCTTGCGTGATCAATATCCGGCCCAGTTTGCAGCAGTGCGGGCGATTGGCTTGTCGGGGCAGATGCATGGTGCGGTATTACTCGATGCCAGCAATCAGGTATTGCGTCCGGCCATTTTGTGGAACGATATGCGCAGCAGCGATGAATGTGTCGAGCTAACTGCGCGTGCGCCAAATCTGCATGCGCTGGCTGGCAATCTGGCCATGCCTGGATTTACCGCACCCAAGCTGTTATGGGTTGAAAAACACGAGCCGGCCATATTTGCCAAAGTGGCTACGGTATTGCTGCCAAAAGATTATTTGCGCCTGTTGCTGACCGGTGAAAAAGTCTCCGAGCCATCCGACGCCGCCGGTACGCTCTGGCTTGATGTCGCCAAGCGGGACTGGTCCGATGAATTGCTGGCAGCTTGCCATCTGTCGCGTGCGCACATGCCGCGACTGGTCGAAGGCAGCGCGGTGTCCGGCAAGTTGTTGCCGGCATTGGCGAAGGCATGGGGTTTATCCGGCGAAGTCGTCGTCGCCGGCGGCGCTGGCGACAATGCCGCCAGCGCAGTTGGGATCGGCGCGGTGCAACCGGGCGACGGTTTTATTTCGCTTGGCACTTCCGGCGTCTTGTTCGTGGTGAACGACCGTTATCGGCCCAATCCAGCTTCAGCGGTACATGCGTTTTGCCATGCCTTGCCACAGCGCTGGCACCAGATGAGCGTGATGTTGTCAGCCGCCAGTTGCCTGAAATGGGTCTGCCAGCTTAC
>JAZKIX010000234.1:0-209 GCA_040384645.1 Pseudomonadota bacterium
GTATTGGTGACGCCCAGAACGAAATAATAGTCTTTCATTTGATCCTTGTAAGCCGTTTTTCGCCCGCAGAATGCGTGCCGCCGGCACTTAAAGCCCCGAATCTTAACATCGGTCGCAATTCGAGGCCTTTAGCTCAATCAATACGGCACGCAGGCAAATAGGGCGAAGCGAAGCGATCGCAAACCTACAGCGGATATGCGGGTTGGCAT
>JAZKIX010000234.1:219-7206 GCA_040384645.1 Pseudomonadota bacterium
CAATCTGGCAACAAAACCTGACTGTATCGTGTTGCATCCAGCACAGAAAAAATCGTCCGCCTTTACAATAAACATCAGAGCCTGTCCTTGCCGTTCCACGCATGCACACTGAAGGAGCTACTATGCATACCCCCAATTTCATCGCCCCTGTCCGCTTTGACGACCCCGACGCCGCGCTGGAACACGTGCAAACCATCTACCAGCACAGCATCGACCACTTGCGCGAATCGCTGCAACGTTTTGTCAGCGACGAAAGTTTCACCGGCCATGTGCGCGCCTGTTATCCGTTTGTGCGGGTGCATACCGATACGGTGGTGCGCGCCGATTCGCGCTTGTCGTATGGTTTTGTGGCGGGACCTGGCACCTTTGAAACCACGCTGACGCGGCCCGACCTGTTTGCCAATTATTATCTGGAGCAGTTCCGCCTGCTGCTCAAGAATCACGGTCGCAACCAGCAAGTGCAATTGGAAGTAGGTACTAGTGCGCAACCGATTCCCGTGCACTTTTCCTTCGCCGCGCACGATCATATCGAAGGGAATATGAATAGCGCACGCCGGCTGTCGATGCGCGACCTGTTCGATCTGCCGGATTTGTCGGCAATGGACGATGGCATTGCCAACGGCACCCATGAAACCCGACCGGGTGAATCGCATCCCTTATCCTTGTTCACCGCGCCGCGGGTCGATTATTCACTGCAACGTCTACGCCATTACACCGGCACCGCGCCAGAACATTTTCAACACTTTGTGCTTTTCACCAATTACCAGTTTTATATCGACGAGTTCGTCTCGCTCGGACACGACATCATGCGGTGCGCGCCTGATCCATTGGCGCCGTCAAACAACGATGCCTACATCGCCTTCGTCGAACCGGGCAACCTGATCACACGCCGCGTCGGCCAGAGTGTGCAAGCCGGCGACGAGAATGGCGTCGCGCCGCCACGGCTACCGCAAATGCCCGGTTATCACTTGATACGGGCCGATGGCAGCGGCATCAGCATGGTCAATATCGGTGTCGGGCCAGCCAATGCCAAAACCATTACCGACCATATCGCTGTGCTGCGACCGCATGCCTGGCTGATGCTGGGTCACTGCGCGGGACTGCGCAATACCCAGCAATTGGGCGACTATGTACTGGCGCATGGTTATGTGCGTGAAGACCATGTGCTCGATGAAGACTTGCCGTTATGGGTGCCGATTCCACCACTGGCCGAAGTGCAGGTAGCGATTGAAGCGGCGGTGGCAGAAGTGACCCAACTCACTGGCTACGACCTGAAGCGCGTGATGCGCACCGGCACCGTCGCCAGTACCGACAACCGCAATTGGGAACTATTGCCGCAACGCACGCCAGAACGCCGTTTCAGCCAAAGCCGCGCCATCGCGCTTGATATGGAAAGCGCGACCATCGCCGCCAACGGCTTTCGCTTTCGCGTACCGTATGGCACCTTGCTATGCGTGAGCGACAAGCCGCTGCACGGCGAAATCAAGTTGCCAGGCATGGCCAATCAGTTTTATCGCGAACGGGTCGACCAGCATTTGCGCATCGGCATCCGTGCGGTCGAATTATTGCGCGCACTTGGCGTCGATAAACTGCATAGTCGGAAATTGCGCAGCTTTGCCGAAGTGGCATTTCAGTAACTGAATTACGCATATCTGTAGCAAGTCTGCAGGTGGATTTCAACCTGACTTGCGTAATTTACAGAGATGCGATGGCGTTTGCGTGACGAAACATTGTCGGGTTAAAACCAGACCTAGGTGCCTGCGCAATATCAATGGCAACAGCTCGCTTCACGCAATGCGTCTGCCCGGAATCGCCGCCAGCAAGCTGCGGGTATAAGCATGAGCCGGATGGCGATATAACTCATCCGAATTGGCATATTCGACCACCCTGCCCTGATGCATCACCATGACTTGATCGGCCATGTATTTCACAACCGACAAATCGTGTGAGATAAAGATATAACTCATGCGAAATTCATCCTGTAAATCCTGTAGCAAGTTCAGCACTTGCGCCTGCACCGACACATCCAGCGCCGACACCGATTCGTCGCATACTAAAATTTCCGGCCGCATGGTCAGGCAACGTGCAATCGCAATACGTTGGCGTTGGCCACCAGAAAACTCGTGCGGATAACGTTGGAAAGCATTACTAGGCAAGCCGACTTTTGCCAGTAACTGATGCGCCATATCGGCACGCTCGCGTTCATCCACACCGATGTTATGTATACGCATTGGTTCGAGCAAAATCTGCCCCACCGTAAAGCGCGGGTTGAGTGAAGCGTAAGGATTCTGAAAGATGATCTGGATGCGGCGTTTATACGGCTTGAACTCCACTTCCGGCATCGCGATAATGTCCTTGCCATCGACCCATGCCTGTCCACTGCTGGCTTGATGCAGACGCAACAAGGTCAAACCAAGCGTGGTTTTGCCGGAGCCCGATTCGCCCACCACGCCAATGGTTTTGCCGCGTGGCAAGCTGAAGGAAACGTCTTTCATCGCCTGAAATTCCTTGCGGCCGAACCAGCCGTCGCGACTATAAAAACTTTTACTCAGGTTTTTAACGACCAAGATATTGTCGTCATTCGCCTGGTAGCCGCGTGGCCGTTGCCTGGTGTCGGGCACCATCGCCTTATTGATCGCATCATCAATCACATCATTTATCACAGGCAAGCGCCACGGCCGACCATCAAACGAAGGGCGGCAATGCAATAAGGCCTTGGTGTAAGCATCTGCCGGCTGTTCAAAGACGGTCTGTACCTGCCCCTGTTCACGAATTTCGCCATGCCGCATCACAATCACGTGATCGGCAATTTCACGCACCAGCGCCAGGTCATGAGTGATGAACAGCACCGACATCTGCAAGCGTTTTTGCAAAGCCGCGATCAAGTCCAAGATCTGGCGCTGGATCGTGACATCGAGCGCCGTGGTTGGCTCATCGGCGATCAATAATTTCGGCTCGCAAGCAATCGCCATCGCGATCATTACGCGCTGTTGCTGCCCGCCCGACAATTCGCCAGGATAGGCATCTATCTTGAAAGCGGAATCGGGGATGCCGACTTCTTGCAATAAGGCAATTGAACGGGCGCGTGCCTGTTTAGCGTTCATGCCCATATGCAATTGCAATACCTCGCCAATCTGGAAGCCTACAGTCAATACCGGATTGAGCGACGACATCGGTTCCTGGAAAATCATCGAAATATCTTTGCCGCACAAAGCACGCCGCTGCGGCAGCGGCAAGCTCAACAGATCGACATCGCTAAACACGATACTGCTGGCTGCATCGATCTTTGTATTTTCCTTTGGCAGCAAACCCATGATCGCCAGCGCGCTAACCGATTTGCCGCTACCCGATTCGCCTACCAGCGCCACGGTGGCATTGCGCGGGATATCGAAGCTGATACCTTTCACTGCCTCGAACGATGATTTTTTGTCGATACGGAATGCCACGCGCAGCTCGCGCACTTGCAGCAGGGCGTTCGATGGGGTTTGATTGGCTTGAGTCATGGCCTTCTCATTTCAATTTTGGATCAAGCGCATCGCGCAATGCATCGGTCAAGAGTGAGAACGCAGTTACCAGCACCGCCATCGCCACGCTAGCTGCAGTCAATTGCCACCATTTCCCGAGGATCATTTCATTCTGCGCTTCATTGAGCATGCTGCCCCACGACACCACGCCGACCGGCACCCCGAAGCCAAGGAAACTGAGGATCACTTCTGATTTGATGAAGCCCACTACCAGCAGCGACATTTGCACCAGCGCAACATGGCTAACGTTGGGAAAGATATGGCCGAACATTTTTTGCCAATGCGAGGCGCCAATGGCGTTGGCAGCCATCACGTATTCACGCGATTTATGTTTGATGTATTCGGCGCGGATCAGGCGGAAAGCGCCGGTCCAGCCAGTCAATCCAAGGATTAACACAATCGTCAGCACGCCTTTTTGCTGCAACACTGCCGCTACCGCCAGTATCAGCAAAAGGTATGGCACCGAGGTGAAAATGCTGTAAAACCAGTTGAAAAAATCATCGATGCGGCCGCCGAAATAGCCCGACAAAGCACCAAACAGTGTACCGAGGACTGTTGCCAGCAAGGCTGCGATCAAACCCACGACGATCGAAGTTTGCGCGCCTTTGATGGTTTTTTTGATGATATCGTGCCCCCATTTATCGGCCCCGAAAGGTAAAGTTTCCTTGCGCGCCGACAGCGTCGTCGCACAGGTATTCCCTTGCGCGGCGCGGATTTCTGCCAGTTCTTTTGCCAGCGGATCAACAATGCCATAGTCGTCCGTGACAGTTGCGGTCGTGCCGCACCGGCCGCGCAATTCTTTCAAGATATCGGCCAAAGGATCGAGTGGATTTTCACCGATCTCTTGCTCGTCCTTGGCCGCGTTTGCCATACCGCGCTGATCGGCGCCCTGGGCACCGACGAAGCTGGGCGGCGCGTAATTGACGCCGACTTCCTCATTCCAATCGGCCGCAATGAGGCCGGTGGCCGACAGCAGCAAAGTCAACAGGAACAAGACCACGACAGTCAGCGAGACCATTGCCACGCGGTCGGCGCGCAGGCGACGCCATGCCAAGAGCCAAAGATTGGGTGACAACTCGTACGAAATGTTTACGTCAGCCATGCGCCCGCCTATTTCAAATGAACGCGTGGATCGACCAGCCGATACATCAGGTCTGCCAATAGATTAAACAGCATCGTCGCTGCCGCCACATATACCGTGATCGCTTTAATCACCGGAAAGTCGCTGCGCTCAACCGCTTGCAGCACTTCGCGCCCCAGTCCGGGAATCGAAAAAAACCGCTCCACCAAAAACGCCCCGATCAACAGCGCCGGCAAATTCGACATCACATGCGTGATGATCGGAATCGCCGCATTGCGCAACACATGCACCCACATGATGCGCGACTCCGACAAACCCTTGGCGCGCGCAGTACGGACATAATCCTGATTGATTTCATCCAACACAAAAGTGCGAAACAGCCGCAGATTGGGCGCAATGCTGACCGCTAGCAAGATGATGATTGGCAATACCGAATTGCGAAACAGGTTCTCGCTAAAGCTCTCGCTCCAGCCCTGCACTGGAAACCAGCCTAGCTTGTAGGCCAGCCAATACTGGAACACGATGATATAAACCAAAATACTGATCGACATGCCCACCGTGCAGGCGATCATCACCGCCCGATCCGTCAGCGAACCGCGTACATACGCCACCGCTAACGCCAGCGCGATAGCGATTACCGTCTCCAAAATAGTCAGTGGAATCAGCACCGTTAGCGTTGGCCCCAGCCGCGTGCCGATAATGCTGGCCACCGATTCGCCCGTGCTCCAGCTATTGCCAAAGTCGAATGTCGCGATCTGCTTGATGAAGATCCACAACTGCACCCAATAAGGCTGGTCGATCCCCAACTGCGCCCGCACATTGGCAATCTGCGCCGGGTTCGACATCTTGCCAGCCAGGATATAGGCCGGATCGCCGCCGACCCAATTGAACAGGATGAACACCAAGAGCACCACGCCCAGCATGGTCGGCACCATCTGGCCGGTACGGCGCACTATGTAGAGCAGCATGGAAATCCTTGTGGAAAAGGGTGAAAACGTCGCATTAGGTTAAAAATATACTCATGGGTGTATTTAAAATGACGCAATGAAAACGTGCGGATTAATAGGTATATTGGCACATACCCCCGCATTCATGCTGAATAAAGCGGCGTAAGCCGAGTGCACCGCAGAATTTTGCCATATTCAATCTTGCCAACTGCATAAATTGGATGGCTTTCCGCTTTCAATCTGCGTGGTACCGTGATTTTAAAAGTTTATATGGCTTTGACAACGATCGATAGCGTGAGAATTATCCCCTGTGCTGCACATAAGTGCGCAATGGTTTTATTGACAACGAGAAACTATTACTATAAGTTCCACCGCAGCCAATTTTCCACGGCGAATACTTTTTTGCAGTGCAAAAACATGCACTGCAAAAATTTGGCCGGGTAAAAAATTTCATTCAATATCACAACGGACCAACCCATGCAGTCGAACAAAATTTTTGATCTGTACGTTTCATGGGCGTTGGCAACGGCTGGCTTTTTTTTAACTGTCTATGCCTTCCATCCTGGCCTGATGTCGGTAGATTCAGTGGTCCAGTATCAGCAAGTTGTTACCGGTACCTATACCGATTCCCACCCCCCTGTTATGGCATTCATTTGGGGCATATTCAACTACATTGCTCCAGGACCTGTAGGGATACTTTGGTTTCATGCGGCCATGCTATGGGGTGGTCTCGCACTGTTGGCATTTGTGCTAGGTAAGCTAGGCTGGCGTTACGGCTGGTTACTGGTTTTGGTAGGATTTGCGCCGCAAATTGCCGCACTATCAGGCGTCATCTGGAAAGACATCGGCATGGCGACAGCGCTGCTGATGGCTACAGCGCTATTGTTTGGGGTGGCCAATCGCGTATTGAACCGGCGACTCGGCCTGGTATTGGCGTTGACTTTTATTGTATATGCCACGTTAGTACGCACGAATGCCATTGCTGCTTCCTTGCCGCTGCTGTTGTGGCTGGCCGCGGTAGCGCAGCCTCACTATCGGGTCGCCAAATGCCTGTTGCTCACACTTATCCTGTGCGTCAGCATTGGCGGTCTAAAAGCAGGATTGGAATACGGCATACTCGATAGCACCAAAACGAATTTCTGGCAGCAAATCGCTTTGCATGACCTGGCTGGGATTCAATGTCGGGGCGGGCAAGCGCCAATTCCTGATGCGTTTGTGATCAACCAAAATATTTGCGGCGGCTACGACCCGTATCATGTTGACTCTCTAATTTTTGGCCCCGCAGCACCGCTTCGTTCACCACGACCCAGGTCGTCATGCGCCCGCGGTAGCGTCCCACGACCGTCCGGATGTGATCCTCGAGCTCGGCGCGCAGCGCTTCGGGCGTGAGCGCGTTCAGGTAGTCCGGGAAGAACTCCTTCCAGATCAGATGGTG
>JAZKIX010000235.1:0-11766 GCA_040384645.1 Pseudomonadota bacterium
AGGGTTTTTCATTGGGAAAATATTCCGAAACTTTTTACCAATCCGGTCGAAGCCCTGGTGCGTATCGGCGAAGTTAATTTCGACTTGGTGCTGTCGGACTACCGTATGCCAGAAATGACCGGCGTCGAGTTTTTGTCGCTAGTGAAGGAAATCCAACCTGACACCGTCCGGCTCGTCTTGAGTGCTTCAACTGAATTTGACGCCGTCATGGGTGCCATCAATCGCGCAGAGGTGTTCCGTTATATCGCCAAGCCGTGGCATATCAATGATCTGGAAGAAGATATCCGGCTAGCATTGATCCACCGCGACCAGATTGTCGGCGACCGCCACTTGGCCGATGAGGTCAGAGTGCAACGTGGCGAACTGACGCCGCAAGAACTGGAAGCAAAACGGCTAGAGGAAGAAGAGCCGGGCATCACCAAGGTCAATTGGGGGCCAGACGGTTCGATTCTCCTGGATTGATTTGAATGCAATTTACCTAGGTGCGAATTAGCCAATATCAGTTCTTAAGGCCTTGATTTTGATAGGGCTCACAGTCGCCTCGCAGGTGTCACTTCCAAAGCGGCAAGAAGCGATTCCAGCATATTTCAACGCAATGCCAAGGCACGTACCGGTAGGTACGTGCCCAGCCAAAAAGTTGTGTCACTTCACTGGAATTTTTTGTTAGGCACAAACCTCATATCAGTCAAATTAATTCGTGCCTCAAGCTCACCTACGATACCGCGTCGGAATGCAAGTACGCAGATCACGAAGATCAGGCCGCTGATTGGGGTAACCGATTCGCCGAGAGATCGGAATATGTCGAGATTGGTGAGGGAGGCCAGCCAGTTGCCAAAATCACCCAGCTTGTTTTCGATGGCGATAATGATCAATGCGCCGATAATAGGCCCTGCTGTGGTTCCCAAACCGCCGACCAAGGTCATCAATACAACTAATCCCGACATGCTCCAATGCACGTCCGTCAGCGTTTCGAAACCCAATACCAGTGTCTTAGTGGCGCCCGCTAGACCGGATAGTGCGGCCGATAATACAAACGCCAGCAGTTTGAATTTGTCGACGTCGTAGCCTAAAGAAATGGCGCGTGGTTCGTTGGCTTTAATCGCTTTCAAGACTTGCCCGAACGGTGAGTGGATCACGCGCACAATCAGGGCAAAACCGCCGATGCAGATCGCCAGCACCAAATAATATAGATTCAAATCATTTGTGAGATTGAGTATGCCAAACAGTGTGCCGCGCGGTACGCCTTGCAAGCCATCTTCACCACCGGTGGCCTTTACTTGCAAGCAGAGGAAATACAGCATTTGCGCCAAGGCTAAGGTGATCATGGTGAAATAGATGCCTTGCCGCCGGATCGCCAAGCTGCCCATGATATAGCCGATCAGGGCGCCACCGACCGTGCCTAGTACCAAACCCACTTCAGTCGGCCAGCCGAGCGTTGTGAGCGCATAACCGCATATATAGCCAGCAATGCCAAAAAAAGCAGCGTGGCCGAACGACAGCAGGCCGGTATATCCAATCAATAAGTTAAAGGCGCATGCAAACAGCGCAAAACACAGTATCTTCATCAGTAAAACTGGATAAAGGAAGAAAGGTGCCGCCAATAGCGCCGCGAGCAAGATTGCGTAGGCCGTTTTTTTGTACACAAAACACTCCTTATTTTTCTTTGCCGAACAGGCCGGCTGGCCTAATCATCAGGACGATCGCCATTAGGATAAACACCACGGTGGCAGACGCTTCGGGATAAAACACCCGTGTCAATCCTTCCAGCACGCCCAGGCCGAGGCCGGTCAGGATGGAACCCATGATCGAGCCCATCCCGCCGATGACAACGACGGCAAATACCACGATGATTAAATTCGATCCCATCAACGGCGATACCTGGATTACCGGCGCGGCCAAGACGCCGGCGAAGGCTGCCAGCGCGACGCCGAAGCCGTAAGTTAGCGTCACCATCAAAGGCACGTTGATGCCAAACGCTTCGACCAGGCGCGGATTTTCAGTCCCGGCGCGCAGATAGGAGCCGAGCTTGGTTTTTTCGATGATAAACCAGGTGCCAAAGCAGACCAGCAGCGACGCCAGCACGACCCAGGCTCGGTAATTAGGCAGCACCATGAAGCCTAAATCGGTTGCGCCTTCCAGCAAATCGGGTACCGAATAAGGCTGGCCCGAGACGCCATACAAAGCGCGGAAAACGCCTTCCACCATCAAGGTAATGCCGAAGGTCAGTAATAAGCCGTACAAATGATCCAATTTATACAGTTTGCGCAGCATGGTAGTTTCGATCAGGATGCCGAACAGGCCTACCAGCAAAGGTGCGGCAATCAACATGACCCAATAGTTGAGACCTAGATAAGTCAGCCCAAGCCATGCCGCGAAAGCGCCCATCATGTACAGGGCGCCGTGGGCAAAGTTGATGACATTGAGCAGGCCGAAAATGACTGCCAGCCCGAGCGAGAGCAGGGCGTAAAACGAGCCATTGACCATGCCGAGCAATAATTGGCTCAATAAAGCTTGGGAAGATACTCCGAATAGATTCATGGCAGCGTTTTCAAAAAACTCGAAGTCAGAATTTAGAAAGGATGTGGATGTTCATACATAGTCGGAATGGCTATTTCCAAAGTGCACATTTAGTTTCTGCCTTGGTGGTAAAAGCCTGATCACCTGGGATCGTCTGTACTATCTTGTAATAATCCCAAGGATATTTTGATTCGGAAGGTGTTTTTACCTGCATCAGATACATATCGTGGATCATGCTGCCGTCGGCCCGGATGGTCCCGTTTTTCGTGTAGATATCGTTGATCTTTATCTCTTTTAGTTTGGCCAAGACCTTGTCTGCGTCATCGGTGCCGGCAGCCCTGACAGCATTGAGGTATTGCAAGGTGGCCGAATAATCTGCGGCCTGCAAACTGGACGGCATTTTTTTCATTTTGTCGAAATAGCGTTTGGCCCATTTGCGCGTGGTGTCGTCTTGATCCCAGTACCAGCTATCGGTCAGGTACATGCCTTGCGTTAACTTAGGTGTCAAGGAATGGACGTCATTGATGAACATCAGCAGGCCGGCCAGTTTCATGGTTTTGGTGACGCCGAATTCGTTGGCCGCTTTGATCGCATTAATGGCGTCGCCGCCGGCGTTGGCCAATCCTAAAATTTGCGCCTTGGAGGCTTGCGCTTGCAGTAAGAAAGAAGAAAAATCCGATGCCGACAAGGGATGTTTTACTGATCCAACGACGGTACCGCCGGACGCCTTCACGATATTGGCCGTGTCATTTTCCAAGGATGCCCCAAATGCGTAATCGGCCGTGAGGAAGAACCAGCTCTTGCCACCTTGTTTTACCACTGCCGAACCGGTACCCTTGGCCAATGCCACGGTGTCGTAGGCATAATGAATCACATAGGGCGAGCATTCTTCGTTGGTCAGGCGGGCGCTGCCTGCGCCGATGGAGACAAAAGGTTTTTTCTTCTCCGTAGCAATTTTTGCCATTGCCAGACTGGCGCCTGAATTGGTCCCGCCAATCAGGAAATCCACGCCATCGCGGTCAAACCATTCGCGTGCGCGACTGGCGGCGATATCTGCCTTATTTTGATGGTCTGCAGAAACCACCTGGATCGGCTTGTCGAGTACCTTGCCCCCAAAATCGGCGACTGCCATCTTGATTGCCTCAACACCGCCCTGACCGTCGATATCGGAATACAGTCCAGAAATGTCGGTGATAAAGCCGATCTTTATTGCATCGCCCGAAACCTGCGCATGCGCAATCGGCGCTATCAATGCGCTAGCTAAGGTTAATAAGCCAAGCTTGTTCAATTGTGATTCGATCTTCATTGTCATCCTCTCGCCAAATTTAAAAAGTGTCAGATTCGCTTAAAAATCGTCTATACGCCCAGCAATGCATCAAGTACCGGCTTTTTAGCCTCCAGTTCTGATACCGAAAACTTCTCCACAATCTGTCCGTGTTCCATCACAAAAAATCGATCTGCCAAGCGGGAGGCGAAATGGAAATTTTGTTCGACCATGACGATGGTGTAACCGAGATTTTTGAGCGAGGTGATCATGCGTGCCAGAGTTTGTACAATCACCGGCGCCAGGCCCTCTGAAATTTCATCCAGCAATAACAAACGGGCGCCGGTGCGCAAGATGCGTGCAACGGCCAACATTTGCTGCTCACCGCCAGACAGATGGGTTCCGCGACTCGATTTGCGTGCCGCCAGATTAGGGAACATGGCGTAGATATCGCTAATCGACATGCCGGGATCGGTTTTCGATAGCATTGGCGGCAACATCAGGTTTTCTTCCACCGACAAGGATGAAAATATGCCGCGCTCCTCCGGGCAATAACCGACGCCCAAATGGGCAATTTTGTAGACCGGGTAATTAATTGCATCCACGCCGTTGATGGTGATTACACCTTTCCTGCTGTCGGTTAATCCCATGATGGCACGCAAGGTCGTGGTGCGGCCTGAGCCGTTGCGGCCTAACAAAGTGACCACTTCGCCACGCTCAACCGTGAGGTCGACCCCATGCAAAATATGCGATTCCCCATACCATGCATGCAAACCAGCGAGTTTCAGTACTTGTGTCATTGCGGATCACCTTGCTGAAAAAATGGAAATGTAGTTGCGCTTGGTTGTTGTGCTTGAGATTGGTAGCGCCTTTGCGCCTATTCAGCGACGCCCATATACGCCTCCATTACCAGCGGGTTATTCGATACTTCCTGATAAGTGCCTTCGGCCAGCATGGTGCCGCTTTGTAATACGGAGATGCGGTCGCATAGTCCCGCAACCACATGCATATTGTGTTCAACCATCAAGATAGTGCGACCGCTGGACACTTTTTTGATCAACTCGGTCACCCGGTGTACGTCTTCGTGTCCCATGCCCTGGGTTGGCTCGTCCAGCAGCATGAGCTCCGGCTCCATGGCGAGGGTGGTAGCGATTTCAAGTGCCCGTTTGCGGCCATAGGGTAGATCGACCGCTAGTTTGTCGCTCAGCGACGCCAGATCGACCTGGCTCAATAATTCCATTGCCTGTGCATTGAGCTGTGACAAACTACGTTCGCTTTTCCAAAAATAAAATGCAGTGCCGAGTCGCCGTTGCAAGCCAATACGCACGTTTTCCAGCACCGTCAAATGCGGAAATACCGCTGAAATCTGGAATGAACGAATGATCCCCTGCCGTGCGATTTGGGCTGCAGCCGTGGCGGTAATGTCGCGGCCGGAAAAAATGATCTGGCCTTTGGTCGGCGCCAAAAATTTCGTCAGCAAGTTAAAACAGGTAGTTTTGCCCGCGCCATTAGGGCCGATCAAAGCATGGATGCTGCCACGCTTAATTTTTAAGTTGACGTCATTGACGGCAATAAAACCCTTGAAGGCTTTGGTTAAATGCACTGTTTCGAGGATGAAATCACTCATGCGTACGCCCCATCGATATTGTCAGCAGTTCCGTGGCAGTGCTTCATCTGACCATGCCTAAAGCATTGCTGACGCGCTATTTATCAATAGAAAGCGCAGTTGATGGATTTGATCGTGGGAGGGCGTAACGCGCTATCAAGCAAAGCCTTAGCGAACTGGGCGGTAGCGCAACGATGGGGATGTAATGATCGAATAGGACTGGAGCGACCTTGGTGCTGAGCGCTTGTGGCGTGGCTGAGGAAACTAATTATGTTTCCAATATTGCGACTTATTTCTGACTTCGTTTTCTTCTTGTTTTCTGCGTGCTTCGACGCAGAGTGGGTGATTCGTTAATCCCGGCTTTTTGCATTCGCGTTGAATACATGCCGGACGCGAAAGGAAATTCGTGTCACTGCAATTGACGCTTGCAGAACTTGTAGTCGCATTTATATTTGCCTTGGTAGACGCAATTTTAGGCGCCGCAGGTCTTGTCGTTGGAACAGCAGGTGCGGCTACCCGAGTTGACGTTGCAGGAATACTTTCGCCCGCCGGAGCTGGCGTAGCAATGACGTTTGGCATGTCGTCAGACTTATTCACATTTAACTTTTTTGAAGTCTGTTTGATAGCGATGGGCAACCGGGTTTCGATTGGCGCTACCGGCGCGGTTTGCGCAAGCCACATTGCAATACCTGCTACACCCATCAGGCCGATTGATAGTGCAAGTACGCTCGTTAATAAGACTTTGCTTTTGCCTGGAACGGCGGCGTACTCGCTTGCGTTTACCGGGGATTTATTAAGCAGCAATTGCGCTTGATCGACCGTTTGTTCATTCGCGTCGTTTTGTACTGCTTGGTTTATCGGATCTGATGGCACCGTTTTCAAAGGCGTTGGCAGGACGATTGCCTGCGCTAGGTACGGCGTTTGCAACAGTTCGCCTAGGCCAATGCGCCAGTCGAATTTCGACATATCCTCCGGTTTATTAAGCGACATTTCGTGGATGAAGCCGGCCACACGCTGCGGCCGCGCGCTGGGTTGTACCGCTAGTGCGTGGTGGATAGTGTTAACAAATCCAGTGGAATACGCCAGTCCGAAATGCGCCGCGACACTGGTCACGATGCTGGAAAAAGTCGGCATCCGGTCGCGTGCTACACGGAACATCGATGGCGTTGGCGCTTGGTTCGACAGGCTGCTATACACCACGGCAGCTAAAGAATACAAGTCGGTCCACGGGCCTTGCTGCATGTCGTCGTCTTGATAGCTGGCATCGGCATACTGTTCAATCGGCGCGTAATTGGCCTTGAGGATTGCGGTGTGCCGATGGCTAGCGTCGGTAATCGCTCGCCGCGCTGAACCGAGATCAAGCAGCACCGGCGCGCCCGAATCTTGCAAAAAAATATTGTCCGGCGATACGTCGCGATGCACGATATTGTTTTCATGCAGCAGATCCAATGCCTGCAATATCGGCCACAAAATTTTGCGCAGCCAATCCTCCGGCGGTGGACTACGCATCAGCTTGCGCGCCTGTTTCAAGGTCATGCCTGAATATAACGGCATTGCCATATAGGCGGTGTTATTGGCTTCCCAAAAGCGGTGTACCTTGACCAGCGAAGGGTGGTCAAATTGTGCCAGCAAGCGCGCCTCAGCGATGAACGATTTCAAGCCTAAGGCGTAGCTAGCCTGATCCTTTGACGAGCGTGGTGACACCGTCAAGTTGTCAGCACGCGACACCAGACTCGACGGCATGTATTCCTTAATCGCCACCGTGCGATGCAGCGAATGATCGTAGGCACGATAAACCATCCCAAATCCGCCTACGCCGAGCAAACTTTGTATCTCGAATTCAGCCAGACGGGCGCCGGCAGGCAATGCGTCAAGATGATTGGCTGGGGCTTCGGACACTTGGGGAGGAGGCACTGGCAGATCGGTCATGGGATCAATTTAGCAAACAAGGGGCGATTGAGAAATCTATATAAAAAAGGGTATTACGGGTAAAAGCGTAATTTTAATAGCGCAGGGCTAAAAATATACTGGGGCATGTATTAAATTTAAGGCATTAAATACGTGCGGGTGCAGCATAATTTTGCGATATACCCCCTCTTTTTCTCAATATTGGTTCTAGTATTGGAACCTGGCAACGATTACGGTGAGGCTCAAGCTTCGATAATTGGCATGTTATCCTAATGCACGCCGTTACAGGGCGAGTTACAGCGCAATCTTGGCATGCTTGTTGTGCGATGTAGTAAAAGCCTTTACACCGGTGACACGTCCCGATATTCTCTGGAGCAATATTTTGAACGCAGACAATGTTATGACCAGCAAATTCCTCCCATTATTTCGGCCGTTTCTTTTGCCTGTAACGCTGGCGTCGGTCTTGATGTGTTCGACACCCTTTGCCGCGGCAAGCAAGGTCAAGATCGCTTTCATCGATTCTTTATCCGGCACTTTCGGCGCTATCGGCCAGACTCAATTGCATGGGTTCCAGATGCTGGCAGAAATGGCCAACCAAAAAAAATGGGCTGGCGACCACACGCTGGAATTTATCGGTTTTGATAACAAGGCTAGTCCGCAAGAAACCCTGACCCAGTTAAAGACCGTCGTCGATCAAGGTTTCCGCTTCATTACGCAAGGCAATGGCTCCGGCGCCGCCCTGGCCCTTATAGATGCGGTGAATAAACATAATGAACGCAATCCCGGCAAGGAAATCGTCTACCTCAATCACGCCGCAGTCGATCCATCTTTAACCAATAGCAAATGCAGTTTTTGGCATTTTGCTTTCGATGCCAATTCCGACATGAAGATGGAAGCCTTGACCACCTTGATGGCGAAGGATAAGAACATCAAAAAGGTCTACATCATCGGCCAGAATTACGCCTTCGGCCAGCAAGTGACCCGCGCTGCCAAGGAATATCTCAATCGGAAACGTAGCGACATCCAGATCGTGGGCGACGACTTGCACCCCATCGGGCAGGTGAAGGATTTTTCGCCCTATATCGCCAAGATCAAGGCATCCGGCGCCGATTCTGTCATCACCGGTAATTGGGGCCCCGACCTGTCGCTATTGATCAAGGCTGCCAAGGATGCGGATTTAAAGGCGAACTTTTACACCTATTACGCCGGCTCCACCGGCGTGCCGACCGCGATGGGCGCCAGCGGGGCGGATAGGGTCAAGATGGTGGCGTACTGGCACCGCAATACCGAGGGCTTCGTCGGGCAGGAATTTGCCAACGCATTCAAAGATAAATACCACGAAGATTATTACGCGATGGCTTCCTATTCCATCGTCGCCATGCTGTCGAAGGCAATCAAGCAAGCGCAATCAGTGGATCCGATCAAAGTCGCTTTTGCCCTGGAAGGGATGGCAGTACAAAGCCTGAATGGCGAAGTACGCATGCAAAAATCCGATCATCAATTGCAGCAGCCGCTGTATCTGGCCAACTGGACCAAGGTCAACGGCAAGGACATCAAATATGATCAGGAAAACACCGGTTACGGCTGGAAGACGGAGCATAAAATAGATGCCTTTTTTGCCGCGCAGCCGACGTCCTGCCAGATGGTACGACCTGCGCGCCAGTAATCACGGATCATCTATCAGGTAAATTGAGCGGATAAAAGCATAGGACGCGAAGTGGAATTTACGCTATTCAATCTACTCAATGGCGTCAGTTACGGCTTGCTTTTATTCATGCTGTCGTCTGGCCTGACGCTTATTTTCAGCATGATGGGTGTGCTTAATTTTGCCCACGCCAGTTTTTATATGCTGGGTGCTTATTTAGCGTACAGCTTGAGTCTGGCTGTCGGCTTCTGGCCGGCCTTGCTGCTGGCGCCTTTGCTAGTCGGTTTGCTGGGCGCGGCGGTCGAGCGTTTTGGCTTACGCCATGTGCGCCGCTTCGGGCATATTCCTGAATTGTTGTTCACTTTCGGCTTGTCGTACCTTATTGCAGAATTAGTGCAAATGGTGTGGGGACGCTCAGCCGTCAGCGCACCGCTGCCGGAAGCATTGCAAGGCAGCCTATTCACTTTGTACACGACGCCGTTCCCCATCTATCGCGGCTTCATGATGCTGGTCGCTTTATTGATGCTGCTGTCGATTTATCTAGTGCTCAAGCGCACCCGTATCGGACTGGTGATACAAGCCGCACTCAGTCATCCAGATGCGCTAGAAGCGCTGGGACACGATGTGCCCCGTGTATTCATGCTGGTGTTTGGCGCCGGCTGCGCCCTGGCTGGTCTGGCCGGTGTCATCGGCGGCCAGGCATTGGTAACCGATCCGAATATGGCGACCATGCTGGGCACCATTATTTTTGTGGTGGTCGTGGTTGGCGGCCTGGGCTCGCTCAAGGGCGCTTTTATTGCATCGCTGTTAATTGGACTATTGCAAACCACGGCGGTGGCGTTGGATTATTCCCTGCTCAGCCTGCTCAAGCCCTTGGGCGCCGAAATCAGCGCCAACACGACGGGCTATGCCGTCTTGACACTGAGTATTTCGCAGATCGCGCCGATTCTGCCTTATTTGCTATTGGTGCTGATTCTGATATTTCGTCCGCGCGGATTGATGGGCACGCGGGATGGATGATGCATTACCAGTATGTGTAAAGCGCATGCCTAAATTCGCATTGCTCAATCAAGGCCGGCTAGTTTGGGGGCTGTTTGCACTGCTGTTGCTGATCGCGCCGCTGGTATTTAGCCAAGGTCGCGCGCTTTCGATCTTGTCGCAGATGGCGATCATGATGATCTTTGGCCTGTCCTTCAATATGTTACTGGGGCAGGGGGGGATGCTTTCTTTTGGTCATGCCGTATATTCCGGCCTCGGCGCCTTTTGCGCAGTGCATGCGATGAATCGCGGCTGGCTGCCCGTGACGCTGATTCCCTTGCTGGGCGGCGTCGCCGGCATGTTTTTCGGCATCGTTTTCGGTTACCTGACGACCAAGAAATCCGGTACCACTTTTGCCATGATTACCTTGGGTCTGGGCGAGCTGGTATTTGCCTGTTCGCTGATGTTTCCTGAGTTTTTTGGCGGCGAAGGCGGCGTTTCGACCAATCGCACCGCTGGTAAACCCGTTCTTGGCATCAGTTACGGCCCGCAAATCGAAGTCTACTACTTGATCGCAGCATGGCTTTTTGCGAGCGCCGCCGCTATGTTTGCTTTCACGCAGACGCCGCTCGGGCGCATTATCAATGCAGTCAGGGATAACCCGGAACGGGCCGAATTCATTGGTTACGACAGCCATTGGGTACGCTATCTGAACTTGATCCTGTCGGCTTTTTTTGCTGGCATCGCGGGTGGCTTGTCGGCCATCAATTTTGAAATGGTCAGTGCCGAAAACGTCGGCGCCGTGCGCTCGGGTGCGGTTTTGTTATTTACTTTCATCGGCGGTATCGGGTATTTTTTTGGCCCTATGATCGGGGCAGTCGTCGGCGTATTTCTTTCCCTGATGCTGGCTGACTGGAGCAAGGCATGGCAGTTATACCTAGGTGCATTTTTTATCGTGATCGTCATGTTTGCACCGGGCGGCATTGCTGGCTTGATCATGCAACATTTGCGTATCGTTCAACACGGCTTTTTGCACCAAATCTGGCGGCCTTGGCTGGCCATCTGCACTGCCGGTGCGACGGCATTGTGCGGCCTGGTGATGCTGGTCGAAATGCTGTATCGCCACAGCCTCGATGCAGCCGATGGCAGCGTCATGCAACTGGTCGGATTCAGCATCGATAGCGCACAGCCCAGTGCTTGGTTGAGTGCAATTGCCTTGCTGCTGGCAGGCATTGGCGCCGTCATTTATCTCAAACCGGCATTGCAAGAACAATGGCGCTCTGCACATGCTGCGATTGATCAAATCTATAGTGGAGCAGCGAGGTGAGTTCGGTACAACCGCAGTTAGACCAAACTTTTGCGCTGGAGCTAAAGGACGTGCGCAAATCCTTCGGCAATACCGAGATCATCTGCGGCACGACCTTGCAAATACCGCAAGCGGCACGTTACGCCCTCATTGGCCCCAACGGCGCTGGCAAATCAACCCTGTTCAATCTGGTTTCAGGACGTTTTGCTGCCGATTCCGGCGCTATCTTATTGAATGGCACCAGCATCGCCGGACTGTCGCCGTTTGCCATCAACCGGCGTGGGCTGGCGCGCAGTTTTCAAATCACGCATCTGTTCCACAACCTAAGCGTATTTGAAAATCTGCGGTGCGCGGTGTTGTGGTCGCTTGGTTATAAGTATTCGTTCTGGCAGCGTTTGAATAGGTTGAAAGATGTGTGTGAAAAAGCCAACGTGGTACTCGAACAAATCGGTTTGCAAGGCCGCAGTGAGACGCTGGCTGGCGTACTGAGTTACGCGGAGCAGCGCGCACTGGAGATCGGCATCACCATCGCCGGCGGCGCC
>JAZKIX010000236.1:0-3431 GCA_040384645.1 Pseudomonadota bacterium
GATAGAGATCGTAGTGTTCGCTTAAGTAGGTCAGCTTGGTTACCGAAGTCTGCAAGTCACTATGCCGGGTTTGCGCACGCTTTTGACTGCGATTCGGGACAAACTCGTTGGCCTTGATGCGCACTGGTGTACATGCCTGGCATCCATCGCAATAAGGGCGATAGGTGAAAATGCCACTGCGACGAAAACCATTCTTGACCAACTCGCCGTAAACATCGGCGTTGATCAAATGTGAAGGAGTGGCAACTTGCGAGCGCGCCTGGCGACCGTCCAGATAGCTGCACGGGTAAGGTGCGGTGGCATAGAACTGCAGGGTAGAGAACGGGAGTTCTTTAGGATGCGTCATGATTGCTGTTTGGACGGATTCGACGACTCTATTATTACCAGATGGATGCTGTGATGTAAGCACATTTTCAATCGACCTTGAAAACAGGAATTGGTTTCCAATCCTTGATTTGCGGTGCATCGATTGCCTGTCGCAAGCGGGAAATAAATTCCGAACGTGTGATAGGTGCCGCGCCGAGTGATGCCAAATGTTCTGTCTGTTGCTGGCAGTCTATCATTGAAACTCCCCGGCTTTTCAGGAAGTGAACGAGATAGGCCAAGGCAATTTTGGATGCGTCGGTGACGCGTGTGAACATCGATTCGCCATAGAACATTTTTCCTATGCAGACGCCGTATGCACCGCCCACCAACTTGCCGTCCAGCCATACCTCCGCCGAATGGGCATAGCCTTGTTTATGCAGACCGGCATACCCCGCAATGATGTCTTCGGAGATCCATGTGCCGGCTTCACCGTTGCGCGGCGCGGCGCATGCGTGCATGACATCTTCAAATGCTTGATCGAAGCTAACCCGCCAACGCTCGTTTGACTCCATGCTGCGATGGACGCTTTTCAATGTCTTTTTCAGGCTGGCAGAGATTTTAAAATCATCTACGAACAGCACCATACGCGGATCGGTGCTCCACCACAGAATCGGTTGTCCTTCAGAGAACCAGGGGAAAATCCCATTCTGATAAGCCAGCAATAGACGTTCAGGTGAGAGATCGGCGCCGGCGGCCAGCAAACCGGCCGCGCCATCGGCCTCGGTCAAGGCACTGGATACATTGGGAAAAGGCTCATCCGCCTCCAGCCATGGAATCATGGCTTTTCCTCATTTTGGCGCGCTATTTCGCGCTGTTTTAGTGCGGGAGGCTGAATTTTCTTAATCCTCAAAAAATTACCCTTTAAAATCATGTGCTTGTAAATATCACCAAAATGGAACGATTTTTGCTTTTGTGGTGCATTAATTTAATTAACCGCACACTGATTGGGAGATTTTTTGCATGGATGCACTTAAAAGCGGCACTGACGCATTGTTTATCATGCTTGGCGCCATTATGGTTTTAGCCATGCATGCGGGCTTTGCCTTCCTCGAACTTGGAACGGTGCGCAAGAAAAATCAAGTCAATGCACTAGTCAAAATATTAGTCGATTTTGCTGTATCCACAATTGCCTATTTTTTCGTCGGCTATAGCGTGGCTTATGGTGTCAGCTTTTTCGGGAGCGCTGAGGTGCTTACCCAGCGCAATGGTTTCGAACTCGTCAAATTCTTCTTCCTGCTGACATTTGCCGCAGCGATTCCTGCGATTATTTCTGGCGGTATTGCCGAGCGTGCCCGCTTTCACCCACAACTATTGGCGACGGCTTTGATTGTTGGCCTGATTTATCCGCTGTTTGAAGGCATCGCGTGGAATCAGCATTTTGGTATCCAAGCTTGGTTGCTAGCGACCTTCGGTGCGCCTTTCCATGATTTTGCAGGTTCGGTTGTTGTACACGCAGTCGGCGGCTGGATCGCTTTGCCGGCCGTTTTGCTATTGGGCGCACGACGCGGGCGTTATACGAAAGAGGGCACGATTGCAGCGCATCCGCCTTCGAGCATTCCATTCCTCGCACTCGGCGCCTGGATACTTACCGTTGGCTGGTTCGGCTTCAATGTGATGAGTGCACAGACCATGGAGAACATGAATGGTTTGGTCGCAGTCAATTCATTGATGGCCATGGTGGGCGGCACCTTGGCTGCATTCATCGCGGGTAAAAACGATCCCGGCTATGTACATAACGGGCCGTTGGCCGGCTTGGTGGCTGTGTGTGCCGGTTCCAACCTCATGCATCCGATGGGCGCCTTGGTGACGGGCGCGATTGCCGGCTTTATCTTTGTCTGGATGTTTGGTCTGACACAAAATAAATGGAAAATCGATGACGTGCTGGGTGTTTGGCCTTTGCATGGCTTGTGTGGTGCGTGGGGTGGTTTGGCTGCAGGGATTTTTGGCTTGAAAGCGTTTGGCGGTTTGGGCGGCGTGTCATTCATGTCGCAATTACTGGGAACCACCCTTGGTATCGCGATCGCACTGATCGGCGGTACGCTGATTTACGGCGTGTTGAAATTGACGATGGGAATTCGCCTGGATGCAGAGCAGGAATTCAATGGTGCAGATCTGTCGATACACAATGTCAGTGCGACGCCGGAGCGTGAAACTTATTGGTAATCGATGAAGATGAATTGGCGGTGCAACCTCATTGATTGCATCGCCGATTGAACATTCAGTTGGTGTTCACTGCTTCCGGATAAGGCGCAGGTTTCAGAATGTCGTATGTGTGGAAGCGGTAAGTCTCACCTTGCGCGCCTTGCTTGCGCGCCGCATGGTCGGCCAAAAAGAATTTCAATGTATGACTGACGGTTTGAAACGCAATCTCGTCCCACGGGATTTCATCCGCAGCAAACATCTTTACTTCCAGACTTTCAATCCCTGCCTCGTAGTTTAAATCCAGCAAGGTTGCGCGGTAGAACATGTGTACCTGATGCACATGCGGCACATTCAATAATGAAAACAGTTCATGCAGTTGAATGTTTGCGCCGGCTTCTTCAACGGTTTCGCGCATTGCGGCTTCCGTCGTGGTTTCATTGTTTTCCATGAAGCCTGCGGGTAAGGTCCAATAGCCATGGCGTGGTTCGATTGCGCGTTTGCACAAGAGAATACGCATGTCCCCATCTTCATCCCAGACTGGAATCGAGCCGAGTACCATCTTGGGATTCTGATAGTGGATCGCACCACAATTGCTGCATACATAGCGCGGACGATTGTCGCCGGTAGGTATGGTTAGTGAAACGGGATGAGCGCACTCGGAACAAAATTTCATGGAAAATAAAATCGTTTAAAACGTTCGGTATAAGGATTGTTGCGGGCCAGATTGCAAGTGAAGAAGTGTATCACCGAGTAAAGAATGTGCGATTAAGATTGCTTTGCGTGCAGATACTCTATATACTTCATATCTTCAGACGCGGGGTGGAGCAGTCTGGCAGCTCGTCGGGCTCATAACCCGAAGGTCGTAGGTTCAAATCCTGCCCCCGCAACCAAAGTCTTACAAGTCTTATATAATCCCGCCCATC
>JAZKIX010000237.1:0-3873 GCA_040384645.1 Pseudomonadota bacterium
AGTCTCCAAGTCTGCGTCAGCATCACCCATCTGGACGGTTTGGTGCTGGCACGCTCCGCCTTCAACCACTCGATGAATTACCGCTCGGCCGTGATATACGGCTGCTTTGAACGGGTGACCAACGATGCCGACAAACACCGCGCAATGGATGCCTTCATGGACAAAATCGCCCCCGGTCGTAATAGCGAAATCCGCCGCGGCAGTAAAAAAGAAATGGCCTCGACCACGGTACTGCGCATGTCGCTTGCAGAAGCCGCCGCCAAGATCCGCAGCGGCGGCCCGGTCGATGATGCGGAAGATATGGCGATCCCGGTCTGGGCTGGCGTATTGCCGCTGGCGTTGACCGGGCTGGCGCCGGTGGCGGATGCGGGTGTGGAAATTGATGCGCCGGATTATGTTAAAGCTTGGCAATCCAGCTAATCGCATAGACAGGGAAATTGCCCGCTGACTCATTGGTATCCAAATGCCCTTATTTGAATTTAATCTCAGAAAAATTGAAGACGTAAGGCCATGGGGTACGCCACCTAAAAAATCCTTACATTGGTTTGGTTTAACTGACGGCGACTATCATCTGGACGTAAAAGGGAAACAACTGTTCCGATACTCGCCTGAAATACTTACGCTTTGGCACAAGCAATATGAAGCGATCGATGACACAGAGTTTGCAGACTATTGCGTGGTGCGATTATGGGAAGATATTTTGGACATACTGCCCCATATTTTAGAACCGCTGCCGCCTGCACTTTTTGAAATAATTAAGTCGCCTCAATTGCAGAAGAACTTTGAAAATTCGATTCAATCGCTTGCAAGTGAAGACGAATGGGACGAAATGTTCGATCTGCGCTGCCAAGCGACTCAATGGATTTGGTCCCGAAAGCTAGATACGGCGTACTTAATAAAAGGTCCGCGCATCTGGTTATTCCGTTATGAAGGCGAAATTATGATCCGCTGGGACAATGAAGGAGAATATATCGATGGCATGCAGCCATGGTCTGAAATACAAGGCGAGGAAAAATATTCTGTCACCGATTTTTTATTCGAACTCACTTTGTTTAACGATCGCTTGATGGAACAGATGAAAAGTCGGATTGACTACATCATTCGAGAAAACCCGATTCCAGATGTAGAGATTGACCTGGACAGCCTAGCCAACGACCATCGCGATAGAAGTATCTGGCTGAGGCAGGCGCTCAATGCACCACCTAAAAAATTGGAAACAGATAAAATTCTGCAGGCAATATCGAAATTATTTCGCTAAATTTTTCAACTTTTTAGGAATGCCCGGTGCGCGTCGTACACAAAACTGATTCGCTAGAGATTGATCGACTTAAATTTTCACAGATTGAACCAATGCCGCACATTGTCAGCATCACCTCCCATAGACCCAAGGAATATTCAAACCATGTACCGCCTTCATTGTTTCAGCCAATCCGGCTTCAGTTACAAAGTTGCTTTCATGTTGCGCGCACTGGGTCAGCCATTTGAAGCAGTGCATATCGATTTTATGAATGGCGTCACACGCGATGCGGGGTGGCGCGAGCAAGCCAATGAAATGGGCGAGGCACCGGTATTGGAAGACGGCACGCGCCGACTAACGCAATCTGGCGCGATCCTGACTTACCTTGCCAACAAACATGGCGCTTACGGCGGCAATACGGACGACGAGCGGCAGGAAGTATTGCGCTGGCTATTGTTCGACAATCACAAATTCTCGAGTTATTTTGCCAGCTATCGCTTCAACAAATCCTTCGGCCCGGCGGCGCCCGATCCGGCCGTCACAGCCTGGTTGAAAGGCCGGATCGACAGCGCTTATAGCATCGTGGATAAACATCTGGCTAGCCGCGATTTCATGGTCGGGGCGACGCCGACGATTGCCGATTTTTCGCTGTGCGGTTATCTGTTTTATCCATTAGAAGAAAGCGGCTACGAAGTGCCAGCGCGCTTTCCGCACATTGCTGCCTGGCTGGAACGCCTTAAATTGCTGCCGGGCTGGGCCGGGCCGTATGACATGATGCCGGGCGAAAGGATCGCGCCGAAATGGTAGACGCATGTAGACGTATGAATGTGCCGGATTGGCGCTATGAATGGCAAATAATCGGCCTGCTTATCAATCTGCCTTGCGTGCCTATTTAGCGCCCTTGATGTCGTTACCGTGCAGTTCACGGCGCCCCGTAGAGTCAAGCGCAATGGAAAATAGAGACTTGCGCGTTGTCCAGCGATACCGCCAGTGCGGCAGGGAAAACCGGGGCGAGCGCAAGGTCGCAACATGTCCAGCCGGGCATGGCTGCACCGCAATTCGAGGCGTGCCAATGGCCTTGAATAAAACGCGGGTCGGACAGGGTGGCGTACAACTTCGGCGAGCCGGTGAGACCTATCCCGAGCGCTTTCAATAGCGCTTCCTTGCGGGTCCAGATATGGAAAAATGTTGCGGTCGCATCGAGGCATTCTGCCTCTAGGGCCTGCACCTCGACTGAAGAAAATACCAGGCGGCCGACACGGGCGACATTCACGCCGTCGATCAGATGCTCGACATCGACACCGAGTCGGCAATCCCAAGCAAAAGCGAACAAGGCCATGCCCTCTGTTTGAGAAACACTGAACGCGAATCCGGTCGCGTCCGCTTGCTGCAAGAACGGTTTGCCCACTGGCAGCAAGCTAAAGCACAACGTTTCGGCGGCGCGCGACAGATAGCGACCAATGAGCCAACGCAGCACACCATGGCGGGCAATGAAACGCTGACGATGTCGTTCACGCTGGTAACTGCGGGCGCGCTGCTGCTCTTCCAGCGACAGCGTGTGGGCCAGCGCAGCGCAGGCCGGCTCGATCAGGGCATCGTCCAACACCCACACTTGCACAGTTTTCTTAGGCAAAAACAAACTATTCTTGCTTTCCAAATCTCGCAAACTGAATTGTCCTTGCGGCATCTTGTCCGATCCCTGCGTGTGCCGTGCGACCGCGGCGCCAAACATGCCGGACGCAACTGTCAGCATGATGCGACAGCCACTTTACAAACTTGCCAAAACCCGGTCCAGCGCCCCGGCGACGGCTTGTACATTGGGTTCGATAATCATATCGTTATGGTTGCCTGGCACCTCGGCGATCACCAGTCCGCCGCGTGCGACACGTCGCCATAGCGGCATCGGATCGCCTAAGCCCATTTGCTCTATTGCCGCTCGCACATACAGGATCAGTCCCGCCTCGTATGGGCGTGGACGGTAAGTCGCCATCGCTTTCCACATTTTTTCGCGCACGTGCAATAGCGTTGGCGACATCGTGCCCGCAGGTCGATTTGACGGGTGCCGCATTCGATCGGCTGTGCCGGCCAGTTTGCGCATCAGGTAAACGGGGCGGTGCGAGGCTGGCAGCTTTTGCAGCCGATGCCATTCCCGCACGAAAGAATCGTAGCGTAGCCGTAGCCAGGTGCCCCACGCCAGATAGCGCTGGTCGACATAGGTATCGAGCAGGCATAGGAATTCGATCCGTTCGCCACAGCGTAATAGTTGCTGCGCAATTTCGAATGCGACTAGCCCGCCGAAGGAATAACCGGCAATGGCGTACGGCCCGACCGGCTGCACGCTGCGTATCTGTTCTATATAGCTGGCGGCCATATCCTCGACCCGGCACTGGGCTGGCAACTCGCCATCTAGGCCGCGCGCCTGCAAACCGTACACCGGGCGCGAACACTGCAGCGCATCGATCAGCGCCCAACAGTCCATCACCGAACCGCTCACACCATGCACTAGAAAGATAGGTGTGCCGGTACCAAGACGTACCGGCACCAGCATCAGCGAAGACAGCTGCTGCGCACCGTCGAACATCATGGCAGCCAGTTGTGCGACGGTTGGGGCGACCAAGAGCATCGCCAGTGGAACC
>JAZKIX010000238.1:0-5744 GCA_040384645.1 Pseudomonadota bacterium
AGGGTAATCATGGCGCGCTTGCACTTGTTGCCAGGTATCTGCCAGCTCGACCAGTTCGCCGCGTACTGGCGCATTTTCAAACATGAATTTCTTTAAGGTATCGCTCATTGCGGCTTCATCCAATTTGCTTCAGATTGTCTTTGTAGAACTGACCGCGCTCGACATAATGCGCGGTGTTGGCATGCATCTTGGTGATGTCTTCGTCGGATAGCACGCGCACCGCTTTGGCCGGCGCGCCAATGATCAGGCAATTGTCGGGGAAGTGTTTGCCTTCCGTCACCAGCGCACCGGCACCGACCAGACAATTGTTGCCGATCCGGGCACCGTTCAAAATTACCGCCTGGATCCCAATCAGTGCGCCATCGCCGATGGTACAGCCGTGCAGCATGGCTTGGTGCCCGACCGTGACATTGCTGCCGATGGTCAGGGGTTGGCCGGGGTCGGTATGCAGTACACAGCCTTCCTGTACATTGCTGTTCTGGCCGACCGTGATCGGCTCGTTATCGCCGCGGATGGTGACGTTAAACCAGACCGATGCGCCGGCGTGAATCTGGACCAGTCCGATGATGTTGGCCGAATCTGCAATATAGGCCGAGGCGTCGATCTCGGGCGTCAATGCGCCCAGTTGGAAGATGGCCATGTTTTTTCCGTAGAATGCAGGTCCAGCATTTTACCGCTGGCAGTCGCCTGCCATGCCGGATAACCTTGAATCCCTGATTTTTATGTTACAGCCACCATCTTCCCAAGCATCTTCAAGCGCAAATTTACCGACTGAATTGCGGCAGCTGGCTCAGCTCTGGCTGGCCGAATCCGAACCGGCCGCCAAAGTCGCTGGCGTCGCCGCGATGGCACATGCCTGGCAAGACGGCGCCTTGAGCCTCGATTGCCATGCCGCGATCGCGGCCTGTCACAACATTCCCGGCCGGCCGGCGCGACCGCAGTTGGTATCGCCGCTGGAAGTAAAGCGGCGCGCCATGAATACGCTCGAAGGGCGCGCTATCTTGATCCACGCGCTGGCGCATATTGAATTCAATGCGATCAATCTGGCGCTGGATGCGCTATGGCGCTTCGCCACTATGCCGCCGGCGTATTACAGCGATTGGCTGTTGGTGGCGCAGGAAGAGGCATATCACTTTTCGCTGCTGGCGGCACATTTGCAGACGATGGGTTTTAGCTACGGCGATTTTCCTGCGCACAATAGTTTGTGGGATATGGCGGAAAAAACCTGCGACGATGTCTTGGCGCGGATCGCGCTGGTGCCGCGCACGATGGAAGCGCGCGGCCTCGATGCCTCGCCGCCGGTACGCGCCAAGCTGGCGCAGGTAGGCGAGATGGCGGCGGCGCATATTCTGGATATTATTTTGCATGATGAAATCGGTCATGTTGCCACCGGCAATCGCTGGTACGCCTGGTGCTGCGCGCAACGCGAGTTAGAGCCGGTCGCTACCTATGCCGCATTGGCTTTCGAATACGCTGCACCGCAAATGCGGCCGCCATTCAATCTGGCTGCGCGCCGCTTGGCAGGTTTTACCGAGCCAGAATTGGCCGCCTTATTGGGCATTACTTCCACATAAAACCGCATCGTTGGCCGCATTTGAGCCAGCACAATACGCACAAAGCGATATGCCGGTATATTGCCATTGACGAATGACAATTTCCTCGCGTTTAGTGCTTGCTTTATGGGCATATTGTGCATTTGAAATTTTCCGCGTGCAGTGAACAAGATGGTGACGTGCAAGGCGTCCTTGAAATCATCTGATCTGCGCGTTTTTTGATCCTCTTTTACCGCGACTCTCCTGCATTTTGGATCGAGGCCGCGACGTTCAACCCATTCAAAACTGTGACTGCCATGCCACAGCTTTGAGCAAAATTCTTAGCAAATTTAAAGGTGAACCATGTTGAAAACCAAAACAGTGACACTCGGCCTGCAAGGCGGCGGCGCGCACGGCGCTTTCACCTGGGGCGTACTTGACCGTTTGCTGGACGATCCGCGCATTTCTTTTGAGGCGATCAGCGGCGCCAGCGCCGGCGCGATGAATGCGGTGGCGCTGGCGCATGGCTACACCGTTGGCGGACGCGATGGTGCACGGCAAGCACTGAAGGATTTTTGGCAATCGGTATCGAGCAAGGCTTCGCTCAATTTCATGCAGGGCGACGCCAATGGCTTGTCGCAAAACGGTACTTTATCCACGCCTTTGCCAAGTTTTGTGGCGGCGCTGTCAATGGTGAAATTTTTTTCACCCTATCAATTGAATCCCTTCGACATCAATCCATTGCGCGATATCTTGACTAGCCAAATCGATTTTGAGCGGCTGCGCAGCCATTGCAAAATCAAACTCTTTATCGCCACCACCCGTATCAGCAGCGGCACCTTGAAGCTGTTTCGCAATAAAAAATTGAGCGTGGAAGTGTTGCTCGCTTCTGCATGCCTGCCCTCGGTGCATCATGCGGTCGATATTGATGGCGAAGCATTTTGGGATGGCGGCTTGACTGCCAATCCGCCACTATTTCCCTTGCTGCATAAATGCACCGCCCGCGATGTTATTGTGGTCTTGCTGCAACCGCATCCGCGTCTCGAGACCCCGACCAGCGCCGAGCATATTGCGCAGCGCCTGACCGAAATGGGTTTCAGCTCGACGTTTTTTACCGAGTTGCAAGGGCTGGCGCTCGCCAAGCATGAGGCTGAACGCAGCTATTTTGCCTTCGGCCGCTTGGAGCGGCGCTTGCGGCGCCTGAATATGCATATGATTGAATCGCCTGATTTGATGAGCCAGTTAGGCCAGCACAGTAAATTGAATTCCCAGCCGGCCTTTATCAATGCCTTGTTTGATGCTGGTAAAGCGAGCGCAGATAGTTGGCTCGAAACGAACTTCAAAAATATCGGCTTTACCTCGTCCTACAATATGTCGAAGTTGCTTAATTGAAATTCAAGCTAACGCGTGGTGCAATGCTGGGGGGATCGGTCGTAGGCTATAATTTATAGCACGGTCGTACTAAATTTATGCGCTAGCCGGCAGGCAAATGCAATCCCCCGCTGCTTTTCTGGAAAATCATGAAATCGTCTCGTTCTGAATTCGTATCCATCCGTGGCCTGTCGTACCACGTGCGCCATTGGGGCAATCCCGATGCGCCAAAAATATTCATGGTGCATGGCTGGATGGACGTGGCCGCCTCGTTTCAATTTGTAGTCGATTGTCTGCAAGGCGACTGGCATGTGATTGCACCGGATTGGCGCGGTTTTGGTGCCAGCATGCCGCCTAGTAAGGTCGATTCCTATTGGTTCCCCGACTATGTGGGCGATCTGGATGCCATCGCAGAGCACTATTCGCCGGGTCAGGCGATTACGCTGGTCGGGCATAGCATGGGCGGCAATGTCGCGATGATCTATGCCGGTGTGCGGCCAGAGCGGATTGCCAAACTGATTAATCTGGAAGGCTTCGGCCTGCCGCCATCGCAAGCGCAACAGGCGCCGCTGCGTTACGCCCGTTGGCTCGATGGCTTGCGTGCACAGGCTACCCTGCGCAGCTACGCTACGTGTGGCGAGGTCGCGGCACGATTGCAAAAAACCAATCCACGCTTGTCCGATACGCGCGCTGCGTTTTTGGCAGGTCATTGGGCGCAGGAAAACGCCCAAGGCCAATGGGAAATCCTGGGCGATCCAGCCCACAAGAATCCCAGCCCTTTGCTATATCACGTGGACGAAGTGACTGCCTGCTGGCAAGCCATAGCCGCGCCAGTATTGTGGGTTGAAGCCGACGATACGGACGTGTGGAAATGGATGGGGCCGAAAGAAACGGCACGCGCCGAAATCGATCGGCGCCGCGCCACCATTCCCGATTTGACCGCGGTTGTGATCGCCGATGCCGGCCATATGCTGCATCACGATCAGCCGGAAGCGCTGGCCCGTTTGATCGAGGATTTTTTAACCTAGACATTGGTGTGCCGGTTTGTCTGGCTGCGCACACCGGCCGCAAAGACACGCAGGCAGCGTACAATTCTTAGCTTGCGCGTTTTTTTCACTAGTCAGGGTATCTTGTTCAATGCTTAATTTCGATCTGCACTGCCATTCCAACCTCTCCGACGGCGTGTTGCCTCCGGCGCAGGTGGCCGCGCGCGCCAAGGCCAATGGCGTCGATGTATGGGCATTGACCGACCATGACGAGATCAGCGGCATCCCGCAGGCACGCGCCGCTGCCGCTGAATTGGATCTCACTTATATCCCGGGAGTGGAAATATCCATAACCTGGGCTAATGCTACGGTGCATATTGTGGGTTTGCAAATCGATGAAACCCATCCCGACCTGGTGCTGGGATTGACTGCAACCCGTGGCGGGCGCGAAGCACGCGCGCAGGAAATGGCGGCCCAATTGGCTGCTGCCGGGATTCCCGATACTTTTGAAGGCGCCTTGAAATACGTCGGCAATCCAGACTTGATTTCACGCACCCATTTCGCTCGCTACCTGATCGAGATCGGTGCTTGCCCCGATGTCAGGACCGTGTTTAAAAATTATCTGATTGAAGGCAAGCCGGGTTATGTGCCGCATCGCTGGGCCAGCTTGCGCAATGCGGTGAGCTGGATTCAAGCGGCAGGCGGGATTGCGGTGGTGGCGCATCCGGGCCGCTATAACTTCAGCGACTTGCAATACGATGCTTTTTTTGGTGAATTCAAGCAGCTTGGCGGCACTGCCATCGAAGTCGTGACCGGCAGTCATACGGTCGATCAATACGCGCAATATGCCAAAGTCGCGCAGCGCTACGGATTCAAGGCGTCTTGCGGCTCCGATTTCCATGGCCCTGGCGAATCACGGCTCGATCTGGGCGCGTTGCCGCCATTGCCGCCCGGCGTGATCCCGGTCTGGCACGACTGGTTTTAGCCGGGCGTACCGATTGGTCATTGGGTAGGGCAAAGGTGCACATTTTTTCCACATTCTGCATTGCCGCGGTGCTGGCGCTCTTGATTTTTTGCGTTTGAGCCGTCAGCTAAAACACCGTTTCAATTCAGTTGTAAATTTACTTGGGGGACTTGTTCATGAAACGAATCGTTCTGTTCCTTGCCACCAATCTGGCCGTCATGTTGGTGATGTCGCTGGTGTTGTCGCTATTGGGCGTCAACCGATTTTTGGCTGGCAATGGCTTGAATCTGGGCATGTTGATGATTTTTTCCTTGGTGGTCGGCTTTACGGGCGCGATTTTTTCGCTGTTGGTCAGTAAGCCGATGGCCAAATGGACAACCGGCGCAAGGGTAATCGATGCGCCATCTAACTCGACAGAACTGTGGTTGCTCAATACCGTCAAGATGCTGGCTGAACGCGCCGCCATCGCAACCCCGGAAGTGGCGATCTACGAGGGCGCACCGAACGCCTTTGCCACCGGCGCTTTCAAGAATTCTGCCCTGGTCGCTGTATCGACCGGATTGTTGGAAAACATGACGCGGCAAGAAGTCGAAGCGGTATTGGGCCATGAAATCGCTCACGTTGCCAATGGCGATATGGTCACCATGACCTTGATTCAGGGCGTGGTCAATACCTTCGTTGTGTTCCTGGCAAGGGTGGTGGGCTATCTGGTCGACAAGACAGTACTGCGCAATAACAGTGATCGCGGCCCCGGCATCGGTTACATCGACAGGACGGCGAGCGGCTACCGCTGGGCGCCGCACGCGTATCAACTGAATTTGCCGTAACGCGGGCTACTTGCCCCAGATGAACTGCGTCTGACGCGACCGGCCCGGTGCAATCCCGGGCTGG
>JAZKIX010000238.1:5754-11744 GCA_040384645.1 Pseudomonadota bacterium
TCGGTTACATGATGACCGTTTTTGTGTGCGAAATCGTATTTGGGCTTGCGGCATCGGTCATCGTTGCCTGGTTTTCGCGCCAGCGCGAATTTCGCGCCGATGCCGGTTCTGCCAAATTGCTTGGTTCCGGCCAGCCCATGATCGATGCGCTGGCGCGTTTAGGCGGCATCGAGCCGGGCGCCTTGCCGCGATCCTTGGCGGCATCAGGCATTAGCGACAAGTCGGGCTGGTCATCCTTGTTTTCTTCTCACCCGCCGATGGAACAACGCATTGCGGCCTTGCGCGGCGTCATATAATCGCGGTCTTTCATCTAGCGGGCGGCAGTCGAATGACTGCCGCCATATTTTACAAAATTAATGAGCCAATTTTTCCAAATCCACCCCGGCAATCCGCAGGGACGCCTGATCAAGCAAGCGGCGCAGATCATTCATTCTGGCGGGATAGTGGCCTTGCCGACCGATTCCTGTTATGCCCTGGTGTGCCATCTGGACGACAAGAATGCAGTGGAACGCCTGCGCCGGATTCGGGCAGTCGATGATAAACATCACCTGACCTTGCTGTGCCGTGACCTGAGCGAAATTGCCTTGTATGCGAAGGTGGATAATCGGCAGTTTCGCTTGTTGAAAGCCGCTACGCCAGGCCCTTTCACGGTCATACTCGAAGCAACGAAAGAGGTGCCGCGGCGCCTGAGTCATCCCTCGCGCAAGACCATCGGCTTGCGTGTGCCAGAGAACCGCATCGCCCATGCCCTGTTAGAAGAATTGGCGCAACCGCTGCTGAGCACCACCTTACTGATGCCGGGTGAGCAATCGCCCTTGGCCGATGCGGAAGAAATCCGGGAACGGCTTGAGCGTCAGCTAGAACTGATTATCGATGGCGGCGCATGCAGTTTGGAGCCCACCACTGTGATCGACCTGACCGGTGAAGCGCCGCTATTGCTGCGGCAAGGACGTGGCGATGCTGCCGTTTTTGGCTTGTAAGCGATTATTATCGTATAAAATACTGGTGGGTGTATTTTTAAAGGCCCTTTAAAGATGTGCGGACAAGTAGGTGTTTGATCATATACCCCCTATTTTCCTTAAAAATAGGGGGCGATTAGACACCGGATCAAGCAGTTATCCCCTTAAAACTTTTGTCATGCGCCCTGCGGCGCAAGCGCTACTTTTCTTCTTTCTCCCTCTGCTAGAATCGGCCCCATGAATGATTTGATCCAATCGATTGCTGTGTACGCCTTGCCGGTCTTGTTCGCAATCACCTTGCATGAAGCGGCGCATGCCTATGCCGCCAAATATTTTGGCGATGACACGGCATTTTTGCAGGGGCGGATCAGCCTTAATCCGATTAAGCATATTGATCCACTAGGCACCATCATTATTCCGATTGCCTTGTATATCGCGACGCAGGGTGCATTTTTATTCGGTTATGCCAAGCCAGTGCCGATTGACTTCCGTAATTTAAAGAACCCCAAGCGCGATATGCTGTGGGTCGCCTTTGCTGGCCCAGCAGCGAATTTTTTCATGGCCTTGTTATGGACGATATTGAGCATTGGCCTTAAATTTGCCCAAATCACCGAACCGTTTTTAATGCAAATGGCGCAGGCAGGCATATTCGTCAACCTGCTGCTGTTTGCTTTTAACTTATTGCCGATTCCGCCGCTCGATGGTGGCCGCGTACTGATCAGCCTGCTACCGCACAATATCGCGGTCAGGGTTGCCCAAATTGAACCGTATGGATTTTTTATCGTGATGGCGATGGTGGCAATGAATCTGGTTGGTTTCTGGATGTTGCCGGTCGTATCGATTGCCAATGGCGCATTGCAAATACTTGTTTCCCCACTGAATTTTTTCTGAATAGACTGACTATGTACCCTGATCGCGTTGTTTCTGGCATGCGCCCCACCGGCGCCTTGCATCTTGGCCACTACCATGGCGCCTTGAAAAACTGGATCAGGATGCAGGCAGAATTGCCTTGCCTGTTTTTCGTGGCCGACTGGCATGCGCTGACCACGCATTACGACGATCCGAGCGTGATTGAAACCAGCACCTGGGACATGGTGATCGATTGGTTGGCGGCTGGTGTGGATCCGTCGCAATCGACCCTGTTCATTCAATCGCGGGTGCCGGAGCATGCCGAGTTGCATTTATTGTTGTCGATGGCGACCCCGCTGGGCTGGCTGGAACGGGTGCCGACTTACAAGGACCAGATCGAAAAATTGTCGCATAAGGATTTGGCCACTTATGGCTTTCTCGGCTATCCCTTGTTGCAAGCTGCCGATGTATTGATTTATCGCGCCACGCAGGTACCTGTCGGTGACGATCAAATCCCGCATATCGAAATGATGCGCGAGATTGCGCGCCGTTTCAATCATCTTTACGGCAAGGAAAAAGGTTTTGAAGAAAAGGCAGAGGATGCGGTCAAGAAATTGGGCAGCAAGCGCGCCAAGCTGTATCACGAGTTGCGCATCGCTTTCCAACAAGAAGGCAAGGATGACGCCTTGGAGCAAGCCAAAGCTATGCTGGACGATGCCCAGAATCTGTCGATGATCGACCGCGAACGCTTGTTTGGCTATCTTGAAGGCAGTCGAAAATTGATTCTGGTTGAGCCACAAGCCAAGTTGACTGTCGCATCCCGTTTGCCCGGCCTTGATGGCCACAAAATGTCAAAAAGCTATGGCAATACGATTGCCCTGCGGGAAGACCGCGAAGCAATTACCAAGAAAGTCCGCACCATGCCGACCGATCCGGCGCGGGTGCGCCGCACAGATCCTGGCGATCCTGAAAAATGCCCGGTATGGCAATTGCATCAAGTCTATTCCGATGACAGTACCAAGGAATGGGTGGTCAAGGGCTGCAAGTCGGCCGGTATCGGTTGCATCGAATGCAAGCAGCCGGTGATCGACGCCATCTTGAAGGAACAAGGTCCAATGCACGAGCGCGCCCAGCAATATCTGGACGACCCATCCCTGGTGCGGGCAATCATTGCCGATGGTTGCGACAAGGCGCGCAAGCTGGCGCAAGAAACCATGCGCGATGTACGGGAAGCGATGGGTTTGAGTTATAGCTAAGGCAGTTTTTCCGCCAGATCGGACGCGATTTTGCGTTCGATTGCGCGGTGGCACGGGCAAGAACGCACCGCTGACGCGGGCGATCCGCTACAATCAGCGTTTATTTATTTTTCACACGCGACCATGATTAAGGGCAGCATAGTAGCAATCGTCACCCCAATGCACGCCGATGGCAGTCTCGATTTTCCGGCTTTACGCAAACTGATCGACTGGCATATCGCGGAAGGCTCCGATGGCATCGTGATCGTCGGCACCACCGGCGAATCGCCCACCGTCAACGTCGATGAACATTGTGAATTGATCCGCATCGCCGTCGAACACACCAATAAACGTATTCCCATCATTGCCGGCACTGGGGGCAATTCAACCGCAGAAGCCATTGAATTAACTGCTTTTGCCAAGAATGTCGGCGCCGATGCTTCGTTGCAAGTCGTACCATATTACAACCGCCCAACGCAAGAAGGCATGTTTCAACATTTCAAAAAAATTGCTGAGTCGGTTGACTTGCCGCTTATTTTGTACAACGTCCCTGGTCGCACTGTGGCCGATATGTCGAATGACACCGTAGCCCGGCTGGCGCAGGTGCGCAATATCGTCGGCGTTAAAGACGCCACCGGCAATCTGGCGCGTGCCATCGAGTTACTACGAATGGTGCCGAAATCGTTTGCCGTCTATTCCGGCGACGATGCAACCGCGATGGCATTAATGTTTTGTGGCGGTCATGGCAATATTTCCGTCACTGCCAACGTCGCACCGCAAGCCATGCACCAATTGTGCGTGGCGGCGATGACGGGCGCGATTGCCGAGGCGATCGAAATCAATAACCGGCTTTTCCCACTCCATCTGAAACTGTTCGCAGAACCCAATCCAGTGCCCGTCAAATGGGCCATGCAGCACATGGGTTTGATCGGAGCAGGGCTGCGTTTGCCCCTGGTTGCACTGGCTGCAGAATATCAAGATACGGTGCGCGGGGCCTTGCGTGAGTCGGGTGTATTACAATAAGCCCCGAATTTAGTCCCGATTCGAAATTCCTCTTTGAACTTAGCAGCATCTCTACTGTAACCACATGACTATTCGCAAGAATTTCCGCATCAACTTTCGCAAGAATTTTCAGCTGACCCAAAGTAATTTGGCACAACGTGGGTTGGTCTATGGCGTCGTGCTGGCCAGTTTGGCTGGTTGCAATGCAATCGGATCGTTGATTGAACCTGATCGCGTCGATTACAAGAGCACTAGCAAGGCTCCTTCGCTCGACGTGCCGCCTGATTTGACACAGTTGCAACGTGAAAACCGTTATACGATTCCTGATGCCGTACGCGGCACCGCTACTGCGTCAGGCTACAACTCCAAGCTGGTGGCAAACCCAAGTGCGACCGTGGCGATTGCCTCAAAAGGCACAGCCGATATGCGTATCGAACGTGACAATCATCAACGCTGGTTAGTAGTGAAGCAGGCGCCCGAAGTGTTATGGCCCCAGATCAAGGATTTTTGGCAGGATTCCGGTTTCGTGATTGTTTCCGAAACACCGATCGCCGGTGTGATGGAAACCGATTGGGCCGAAGACCGTGCCAAGATTCCGCAAGACGCCATTCGCAGGACCATTGGCAAGGTATTCGACTCCCTGTATGCCACCGGTTTGCGCGATAAATTTATCATCCGGCTTGAACGCGGTGCCGAAGGAACGACTGAAGTTTTTATCAGTCATCGTGGCGCAGAAGAAGTATTTACTGGTATTGGCAAGGAAAGTCTGGTTTGGACTGCTCGCCCATCCGATCCTAATCTGGAATCGGAATTTTTATCGCGTTTGATGGCACGTTTGGGTGCCGATTCTGAGCGCGCAAAATCGATGATCGCTAACGCTACGCCGCAGGCAGAGCATGCGAAGTTGATGCGCGGTGCAGCTGGAAGCTATGTTGAGGTTGACGAAGGATTTGACCGCGCTTGGCGCCGTGTCGGCTTGGCACTGGACCGTGTCGGTTTCACGGTTGAAGACCGTGATCGGGTTTTGGGCCTGTATTTTGTACGTTACATAGATCAGGATACCGGTGCTAATAAAACTGCTGTAGCGAAAGCCAATGAAGAAAAAGGTTTCTTTTCAAAATGGTTTTCCTACGGTGTAGATTTGTTCTCGTTTAGCTCGGACAAAAAATCTGGGCAGGCTGGCACAGCGCAACGCTACCGGGTTTTTGTGAAAGGCGCCGGACCTAATGCGAGCCAAGTGATTGTCCTCAATAGCGAGGGTGTAGTGGCGCCATCACCGACATCGGAAAAAATTCTCGCCTTGCTGAATGACCAGTTGAAATAATTTAACAAGGTAAACCCCCGGCTCTGCCGGGGGACTCACCAAGGTTTGACCTATACGTCGGTCGCTGTGAATCTTCTATCTCGACCAAGAGAAGGAGATTCACAATGAAAGAGTATCAAAGTTTGAGTCACACGAGATGGGATTGTAAATATCACGTGGTGTTTATTCCGAAGTACAGGAAGAAGGCCATTTTTGGAGCGCTACGTAAGCATCTCGGAGAAATCTTCCGGGAATTGGCACTGCAGAAAGAAGCGAAGGTAGTCGAAGGCCACTTGATGCCAGATCATGTGCACATGTGTTTGAGTATTCCACCGAAGTATTCGGTCTCAAATGTCGTGGGTTTTATCAAAGGCAAGAGTGCAATTTCCATAGCCAGGCAGTTTGGTGGGCGACAACGTAACTTCACCGGAGAAGTGTTCTGGGCACGCGGTTACTTTGTCTCTATTGTCGGGCTCGATGAGGAAATGGTGCGTGCCTACATCCGTCATCAGGAATCGGAAAATTTGCGTTATGACCAAATGAAATTGGAACTATAGCCGCCTTTAGGCGGATCGCGGGTTACCAGCGCCTTCGAGGCGCCCCAGCTATAAACCCCCGGCTTTGCCGGGGGTAATTTAATTT
>JAZKIX010000239.1:0-7220 GCA_040384645.1 Pseudomonadota bacterium
GCCATGATGTTCGCGTACTGCATTTGCGGTTGAAAAGCGGTCGCCAAATAGCGTGGCCAAATCAGCTAGTAAGGATGCGGGCAGCGACGATTGCGCGCTTCGCGTTCCGGTCGCGGTGTTGTGTTGCTTGTGCATCTTGTTGCGCGTTAAATCCTGATCCATGCCAGCCTCCATTTTTTCTCAATTTTACGCTCGGCTGACCTTGGCAAGTAGCACCGTTAATTTGACGTCACAGTTGAGCGTTGAGTATGTCCTAAGGTTTTGTAATGCAACTTGCATCTAGCGCGCTCACTGAAATCGCCAGTGCAAATCGCGCTCCTCTTGGTCGCGCAGGCGGAATTCGCGGGGCGGTATGCCTGCGATTTTTTTGAATACTTTCGAAAAGCTAAAGGCATCGCTGTAGCCGACCGCATTGGCCACGCTCAGTATTTTGTCGGACGTATTGGCCAGCAGGTCCATCGCTTTCTGGATCCGCACTGTGGTGAGGTACTGTAGCGGCGTCGCGCCAAGAGCCGCTTTGAACTTTTGGGCGAAGCCCGCGCGTGACAGACCGACCATGCCCGCCAGGTCATCGAGTGTCCAATCCCTGGCGCAGTCGCCATGCATCTGTTCGAGCGCCGCACGTATCTGCGCATTACCGACTGCATGACTCCAGGTGGCAGGCATGGCGTCGCGCTGGGCGACGATCTTGCGCATAATTTGCATGAAGATGATGTCAAGCAGCGCCTGGGTCACCGTGTCACTCCCGAGAGCGGGCCGTTTCACTTCCTCGGTCAACAGATTGATGGCCATCTGGACTTGATCGAAATTGCCGATGTCGTCGGCGCGCAGCACGAACCATTCAGGCAACTCACCAAAAAACGGATGGACTGGGTTATTCCAAAGCTGGTAGGCACCGCTCACCACCGACATTAGGGGCTTGCCCGTACCCGGCTCAATCTCACCTTCGACCTTATCGAGCAATATCGACACCGTCTGCGGCACGTTCGGTTCCGTGCTCAAGATGTGGTTCATCCCGCGAGCCATCAGTGCCAGCTCGCCTTTCGCCAATGCAATGGGTTCGGCCATGCCTTCTGCATGAATAAACGCACGCCCCTGGGTCACCACATGAAAACCGATGCTCTTTACGCATGGGAAAGTGAGCCCCATGGCCTTATTGAATGCGCGATGGTGGACATGCCGGGCTTTCAGGCCAGCTTGTTTAAAAATATCAGCGAGTATATCCACGATGTGTGCTTTAACCTTATACGATTCGACATGCAATTAGAGTAAAACGCCATTACAAATGCAAAATATCACGGATACACTAGACTCTCAACAACTTTAGAGGGTCAAGAAAATGAATCGAATACTCGTCGTCGGCGCAAACGGAACCGTGGGCAGTGAACTGGTCAAGCTGCTAACGCAGGCAGGAGAAGAGGTGCTATCAGCAACGAGCAAGACGCCAACCGATCGCGCCCAGATCCATCTCGATTTGACCACAGGTGCCGGCCTAGAGCAGGCATTTGCGGGCGTGGACCGCGCCTTTTTCATGGCGCCCCCCGGGTTCGTGAAACAAAATGAAATTCTGGCGCCACTGATCGAACAGGCGGCAAAGAATAAGCTGCGCAGGGTGGTACTGCAAACTGCGATGGGCACCAATTCGGCCGATGCCAACCCAATGCGCATCGCCGAATTGCAGCTAGAGCGCTCGGGGGTATCCTACAATATCCTGCGCCCGAACTGGTTCATGCAGAATTTCAATTCGTACTGGATCGAAGGTATTTTGACAGCCGGCGCCATTCGGCTGCCGGTTAGCGATGCACGCACGAGCTTCATTGATGCGCGTGACATTGCAGCCAGCGCCGCGGCCCTTCTTCTTGGCGACGCGCATCGGAACCAGGCATTTGATCTAACCGGCGCTGAACCGCTCACACACACGCAAGTCGCTGCGATGTTGAGTGAAACCACCGGCAAGGCGATACGCTTTGAAGATATCACGCCCGCCCAGATGCTCCAGCAGCTGCTGGACGCCGGCCTGCCGGAACCGTACGCGCAATTCTTGGTAGTGATACTCGGTGTAATGAAGGAAGGGCATGCCGCACGCATCACCGATGCGGTGGAGACTATCACCGGGCGCGCACCGATTCGCTTTGCTCAGTACGTGCGTGACTACCAGTCGGCTTGGGCCTGACCGGTCAGGCTAAAACGGAGGTGCGCGGCATACTGGATTGCACAGTGACGGTCAGATTTTACGCCTAGCTTACCTTGCTCTTGTGCGATTTCAGTTGCGCTCTGGCGGCGGCGATCACCGACATGGTTGTCGACGTGGTCTTTATTTCTTTTGTTCAACAAATTTGAAGCGGCAGATATGGTCACCCGTTGCCATACATTGCTGATGGTCCACCGTCTCGCCGGTAAAAGCCGACAACAAGGCCAGATCAAATTGGCATACCTTGGGATTGCTCAGTGCAAGGGTGTGAAAAACACAGTTGTCGGCTTCGATGGCGTCGGTTTTGACTGCATTGGGATTGGCAACCTGGGCGCTGTAACCCATTTGATCCATGATGTCGGCCAATTTTTCAATCTTTTCTTCCGGCTTTACCAGCTCGGGATGCTGGTTGCGCAATTGTGTGCCGATCCTTGTCCCCATCGCATTTAAGCGTTCGCTCAAGCCATCGGCGCCGCTTTCCTGCTCGATCGTTTCAACCAGTAGCTGGGCAAACCAGGCGTAATGGCGGGCAAAGGATTCGCTACCTTTCTCGGTCAGCACATACAGTTGCTCGGGTCGCCCGCCAGACGCCCGCGTATCGCCTTTTTTCAGCAGGCCATTGTTTTCCAGCGCGGCTAGATGTTGTCGTACGGCGTTGCGTGTGACGGCCAGCGGTTCGGACAATTCGTCGGCGGTCATGCCAGCCTTATTTTTCAGCAAGAGCTTCAATAACGCTTTTTGCCGAATTCCTAAAATATCTAACATGCGTTCTCCTGACGGTCTGCGCCTGATGTTGCAGCCAAATGACATCAACACCGCCATTTTATCTCACAGCTAAGATAAAACACTTAAAACATATTTAACTGTACAAAGTGTTTTTAATCGCATACGATGACAACACTCCTGCAAATTTGAACCGGATGTGCCGGGACGGCGGGGGCCACTTCCTGGAGAATGAAATGATCAAGCGCTTAATTGAACTATTTGAAGAAACCAATCAAACCACTTCGCGCCGCAGCTTTCTGCGCGGCACATCGACTGCCATGCTCTCGACCGGTGCGGTCTTGTTATTGGCCGGGCAAGACGCCGGTGCCGCTGCCAGCAAGGGTGATATGTCTAGTGATGCCGGCATTTTGAACGTGGCGCTTGGCCTGGAGCATCAGGGTATTAACGCTTACACGCTGGGCGCGCAAAGCGGCTTATTGCAAAAACCGGTACTGGAGATTGCCTTGAAATTTCAGGCTGACCATAAGATGCATCGCGATCTGCTGATCGGGGCGATCACCAAACTGGGCGGCAAACCGGTCGAAGAAAAGTCGCTCGACACTTACGCCAAGGCGCTTAACGCCGCGCAACTGGCTAGCCAGGAAGATATTTTGAAACTCGCGCTATCGCTGGAACTAGGCGCAACCAACGCCTACCTCAGCGTCATTCCCTCATTCAAGGATTCGGCATTTGCCAAAGTAGCGGCCCGACTGGCCGCCGACGAAGTGGCGCATTGGGCGATTTTGAACAATGCCCTTGGCTTGCCCTTGCCAAAACCGATGCTGTTTGGCGCGTAAGTTTGTCGCCAAATTTAGCGAACGGACAACCTGCGTTGCTAACGAAAGTGGCTTTGGCAACGCGTGTTTAAAATTTTTAACGGAACTGCGATGAAGACCGTCTTCCTATTTTTTCTAGCTTGCCTGTCACTTGTTTGCCTACCCATTTCGGCTGCGTTCGCCAGTGGCGATGCGACTGTCGGCAAGGCCCTGTACCAATCGCGTTGCATCGCCTGCCATTCGATTGACGTCAATCTCGCCGGCCCAGCGCATCGCGGCGTAGTCGGGAGCAAGGCGGGCCGTGTCGCTGGGTTTGACTACAGCCCGGCCTTGAAAAAATCCAAGCTGATCTGGAACGAAAAAAATCTGAATAACTGGCTAACCAACCCGGAAAAGCTGATCCCGGGTCAAAAACTGGGTTACGCCGTAACCGATGCGAACGAGCGTCAGGATTTGATTGCATACCTGAAAAGCCAGAGCCAGCAGTAAGCAGTAAGCAGTAAGCAGTAAGCAGACCAACCCATCCATCAAGGAAAAAAGATGAATGCTCCAGAAAGATTGATGCTGCCTGATGTACAGGCACAAGAAGACTTGCGCAATCTGCGCATTGACAACGTCGGCATCAAAGGCGTGCGTTATCCGATCGCGATCCGCTCTGCCGCAATGGTGTGGCACACCAGCGCCACGTTTTCAATGAGTGTGGGTCTGTCCGCTGCCGCCAAAGGCACGCACATGTCGCGTTTTATCGAATTATTGGAAGCCCAGCCGGACGCACTCGATCATGCGGGATTCATGCGCATGGCAGCCGATATGCTGACGCGACTGGATGCACACAGCGGCACGATAGAAATGCGTTTCCCCTATTTCGTCAAGAAATCGGCACCCATATCTGGCGTTAAAAGTCTGCTCGACATCGACGTATGCTGGCGCGCCAGCATTAGCGAAGATGGCCGCAAAATTTCGCATCTGCAGGTACTTGTACCAGCTACCAGCCTGTGCCCATGTTCCCGCGATATTTCCGACTACGGCGCTCACAATCAACGCTCGCACATCAGCATCGGCGCTACCTTGACAGCCGAAATGAGCATCGAGGAACTGGTAAATATCGCCGAGCGTAGCGCATCGTGCGAAGTCTACGGCCTGCTCAAGCGCGCCGATGAAAAATACGTCACCGAACGCGCGTATGACAATCCAAAATTTGTCGAAGATATCGTGCGTGACGTGGCCCTAAGCTTGCGTCAGCATCCAGCGGTCGACGACTTTATTGTCGAGGTCGAAAATTTTGAATCGATCCACAATCATTCGGCCTTCGCCCGCATTAGCGGCATCGGTCAGGGCTAGCGGATCGACCAAATAAAAAAATGGATAGGAAGCGGTAGGGTGTGTCGGGCCGCCGAGGCCGTGCGCACCAATCAATGTTGCAACGGAACTGGCGCACACGGCGCACGCACCCCGAAGTACATTTGCATAATGGGGCGTGCTGCCTGCTGTATCCTTGCGTTTTTCACAAAGGACACCGCACATGGGCAATCGACTCTCTAAAATCGTCACGCGTGGCGGCGACAAAGGCACTACCGGCTTGGGCGACGGCAGCCGTGTGGATAAGGACAGCGTCCGTATCCACGCCATCGGCGATGTCGATGAATTGAACTCGCAACTGGGCGTCCTGGCGTGCGAAGCGATTCCGGACACACTACGCGAAGAACTGCTATCGATCCAGCACGACTTGTTCGACCTCGGTGGCGAGCTGTGCATCCCTGGCTATGTGATGATCACGGAAGCACAGGTGTTGCGGCTCGATAGTTTGCTGGAAAAATACAATGCCGATTTGCCGCCGCTAAAAGATTTCATCTTGCCCGGAGGCTCGCGCGCTGCGGCCATTGCCCACGTTTGCCGCACCGTCTGCCGCCGCGCCGAACGCACCATCGTCAGTCTCGGCAAAGTGGAAAGCATCAATGAGGCGCCGCGCCAATACGTCAACCGGCTGTCCGATTTGTTATTCGTATTGTCGCGTGTGCTGAATCGTTTTGCGGGCGGCGTGGATGTATTGTGGGAAAAAGACCGGGCCCGATGATGCCAAGATAGCGCTATTTACATGACCTGCCGTTTTTTTAGTAGTTCAAAAGACGAGGCCACTGCCTTTTTTAAACAGCGCAATATCGACGTAACTGGACAGGGTATTGGACTTGGGGTTGGCGACAATCGACAAGCCGCCCAGATCGAAATCGCCGTTTTGTGCAATCAATTCCTGCAATGCGCCGCGCCCGCTTTTCTTGAATTGCTGGATCGTTTTCGCCAGCGATTTGGCGGCCGCAAAACCTTCCAGCGTCAGCGACGATACCGCTTCGTCGCGGTATTTTTTCATCATGCTCAAATGCTCCATCTGGATTGGCGACGTGCTGGCATTTGGGTTCGGCACCACCTGCGAAAAAACTGTCCATTCCACGGCACGCATGCCAGCCACTTCACGCAAGGTCGATAAATTGATCAATGAAGTACCGGCCACAAAGGTGCTGGCATCGCGACGGCGGAATTCTTTCAAAAACAGGCCGGTACTGATGGTATTGGCGATCACGATCACCACACCCGGCTTGGTGGCAGTCAGCTTATCCACTTCGACAGCAGTGACCTCGCCATTGGCGCCGATGCGGGCTGTACCGGTCAGCCTCATGCCGCGCTCACTGATCTCGCTAGTCAAACTGTGATACGCATCTTTATACGATGCTGAATCTTGCAGCATCACCCCGACATCCTTGATACCCAATTTACTGAAATGGGAAAAAATATAGCGGATTTCTTGCTTATAACCGGGACGCCAATACAGTACTTGGCTGTGTTGCTGGCTGGCGCTTGCCAACGGTGCAAACAAGATATGGCCGCTACGTTTGAAGACAGGCGTATTGACAATCGCCTGCGTCACCACATCGCCAACACCGCCAATTAGGTAGTCCACTTGATCGCGTTCGATCAATTCGCCTACGGCCTTCGCTGCGTTATCGGGCAGCCCTTGGTCATCGCGCACCACATAACGAACTTGCTTGCCATTGATGCCTCCGTTGGCATTGGCGGCATCGAAATAAGTTTTGATTCCAGCTACATAATCACGTCCGATTTCGGCATTCGGACTGGATAAATCGATGACCTGACCAATCACGATGGTATTGCCGGCGGCGTGCGATAGGGCAGGTGTTGCGATAAAAAACACCATGCTGCATGCAAGAATAAATCGATACAGAAGACGTAATTGGATAGGCATTTTGATTCTTTTCAGAAACGCAAAAGTTGTCCGAATTCTGGTGTTTCAATGTGACGCGTTGATGAATATCAAAGAAATTGTTTACCTCAAATTTTCGCATCCATAGCGCAACAAGGCTGTCAGCAAGTCGCTGCCGCGGCTGCAATGACGGCCAGCGCTGAGCCGAGAATCAATCCAATGGCGCCACCGAGGCCTAACAGCCACATAAACGGTTGTGTCAATGTTTGGCTAG
>JAZKIX010000240.1:0-2330 GCA_040384645.1 Pseudomonadota bacterium
CTTCGCGAGCAACGTCCTTAAGCCATGGGCGTTGCGTATGCCATTGTTCGGCAAAGCTGATGATCTCGTTTTTATGCAGTAGCGATGCCCCGAGCATATCGAGCCCGTCGAGCATCATCTTGTGGTGGCGGTCGCTAAGATGGAAAGAAGCGGATACGTGGCCGTTGCTGACTTTCAGTTCTTTAATATCAATCGTGAGATGAACCGGATCTGATCCGGCGCCGTTCATCAGTTGCTCGATGGCTTCAGCGGGCATCATGACAAGCAAAAGTCCGTTGTTCATCGCATTGGAATAAAAAATTTCACCAAAGCTGGGAGCAATGACGGCCTTGATGCCGAACTGCTGCAAACCCCATACCGCGTGTTCGCGGCTGGACCCACAGCCAAAGTTGGCACCGCCGACCAAGATTGAAGCCGCCCGATACTCAGGAAGATTCAGAATGAAATCTGCACGCTCCATACCGTCAGGATAAAACCGCAGGTCGTACAACAAGCCCGCGGCCAGGCCCTGTTTGTCGATTCCACGCAGGAATTGTTTGGGCATGATCTGATCGGTATCAAGGTTGGCTTGCGCCAAAGGCGCCGCGATTCCCTCTATCAAAGTAGTTTCAGTTTTCATCGATTTTCCAGTTTGCGCACGTCGGTAATCGTGCCGGTGACGGCAGCAGCGGCAGCCATTGCCGGACTCATCAGATGGGTAATCGAGCCGCGACCTTGGCGACCTTCAAAGTTGCGATTGGTCGTTGATGCGCAACGTGTGCCGGGTGCAAGTACGTCATCGTTCATTGCCAGACACATAGAGCAACCGGGCTTGCGCCATTCGAACCCGGCGGCAATCAGCTTGGCGGCTATGCCTTCTTCTTCCGCCTGAATACGGACCGCCCCCGAGCCCGGAACGACCATCGCCCGCACGCCAGATGCCACTTTGCGGTCGCCGATTGTAGCTATCACAGCGCGGAGGTCTTCAATTCGACCGTTGGTGCATGAGCCGATGAAAACATGCTTGACCGGCAGGCCCTCTAAAGACATACCGACCGCCAACCCTGTGTAACGCAACGCACGTTCGGTGCTTTGCTTTTCTACGTCATTTTCTTGATCGTATGCGGGGATATGTCCGCTAATCGGAATTGCTTGATCGGGGCTGGTGCCCCACGTCACGAAGGGCGCCACATCGTCAGCCACGAAGACATGTTCGACGTCAAAAATCGCATCCTGATCGCTGCGCAATGCTTGCCAGTCGGCCAGAGCCGCTTCGCGCCAGACTGCATTCGTCGCAATATCGGGACACCTTTGCATTACATAATCGACGGCAATTTGATCGGGCGCGATCAGACCCCCGCGTGCGCCTGCCTCGACGGCCATATTGCATAGCGTGAAGCGGGCTTCCACGCTCAACGCATCAATGGCAGTGCCGCTGAACTCCACCACAAAACCGCGTGCACCTTGTGCGCCAATTCGACTGATGATCATCAGCACCAGATCCTTGGCGGTGGTGCCACCTGGCAGCTTGCCATCAACACGGATGCGCATGTTTTGCGCGAGACGATAGACCAGGGTCTGGGTTGCCAGCACGTGTTCGACTTCAGTTGTACCGATACCGAAACCGAGAGCGCCCAGCGCGCCATAAGTTGTGGTGTGGCTATCCCCGCATATCACCACCATGCCCGGGCGAATCATGCCGTGCTCGGGCGCGATCACGTGTTCGATTCCTTGCAGCGCATCGTTGGTATCGAACAGCGGAATCCCGTGCAGGTCGCAATTGCGTTTCAAGTTGCTGGCCTGCAGTGCGGAATCCGTATCCTGGATGATGCGCAGGCGATCCGGCTTGGTCGGAATAATATGGCTCACCGTGGCAACGTTTTGTCCTGGACTCAAGGTACGCAAGCCGCGTTCCTTGAGTCCGGCAAAAGCTTGCGGACTGGTGTATTCGTTGAGCAGATGCAGATCGGCGAACAGCAGAACATTGTCGCTGTCGAGCTGTACTACCGTATGAGCGTCCACCAGTTTTTGGTAAAGCGTGCGTGCCATATTGAACTGACCTTTCAGATTATTCCGCAGTGATACCGCGTTCCTTGACGAGCTTTGCCCAGATGGCCAGCTCTTTCGCCAGCTTGGCTTGCGCTTGCGCTGGCGTGGATGTTTCCGGATCGAAGCCTTCCTTGATCATCTTTTCTTTCAAGACCGGACCATTGAGCGCTTTTGCCAGGCTCGCATTAAGCTTGTCGATAATCGGCTTGGGTGTGGCAGCGGGTGCAAACACGATGAACCACGTTTCAAAGCTGTAACCCGGCACACCTGATTCAGCCAGCGTCGGCACATCCGGCATCAAT
>JAZKIX010000241.1:0-1888 GCA_040384645.1 Pseudomonadota bacterium
CCAGCGTTGTTCGTTACTTTGTTCAATAAATAATTGTGGCCGCAAAAAATCACGTCCCAATTGCGGCATCCCATTGATTGCATGCGCTGCCAGTTTGATTTGTTCGTATTCCAGCAGGCGACGGACCAGTTCGGCACGTGGATCGAGGCTGGAATCGTCGGTATCGTGCTTGATGATCGGCAGCAGCATGCGCGACTTGATCTCGATTAGCATGGCTGCCATGAGCAGGTATTCGGCCGCCAGTTCCAGATTGTGCAGGCGAATCTGGTCGACGTATTTCAGGTATTGCAGGGTGACCTGCGCCATCGGAATATCGAGGATGTTGAAGTTTTGCTTGCGGATCAGGTACAGCAGCAGGTCGAGCGGGCCTTCGAATGCTTCGAGAAATACTTCCAGCGCGTCGGGCGGGATGTACAGGTCGGCCGGCATGTGGAACAACGGTTCCCCGTACAAGCGCGCCAACCCAAGCGCAATGCCGTCGACCACGTCCGGCGTCGAATCCTGCGCGCCCGGCGCCGGGCTGGCGTCAGGCATCAGTGTGCTGGCAGCCATCATGGTCGGGTGTGTTTCTTGGGTTAAATACGTGGATGAAGAAAGCGCGGCGGCTTACTTATTTTGATAGACGTAGGGCTGTTGATTGACGCGGGAGGTATTGGCACGTTCGGATTCGTCCAGGTCGATCGGCTTTTTGTCCCAAAGCAGGGCACGGCCAGCCAATTGTTCTGCTTCCAGCTTGGGATTTTTTTCTTTGAGTTGTTTGATGAACTGGGTGATTTCAGATTCGTAGGACTGGAATTGCTTGGTCAGTTTCATGAGTGTCTTTGGCTGCAAGAGGATGGCGGCAAGGGAGTGAGGCGCTATTTTACCGCTTCTGCCGTGCTGGTTTGGGAATGTCTTACTGGCTTCACCAGCGTGGGCGGACGTGGCCACGTATTGCGGCAGTTTTCAAGGTTGCTTAGTTTGCTGCAACTGAAGCGTTGCATTAAGTTCGGCACATGTGGCTTGAAACCTGACGGTGCCACTAGCAACCATTGAATGTTTTCAAAATGAGATTTTTTAGGGAGTATAGGCCAAAACATAGGCTCACCCGCAGGTATTTAAACGGCCTTAATTAATACTGCGTGGAGTATTAATTTTGGTTTTTAGCTGTCTTTTAGATGCCGCCGCATCACGGTCGGCGCAGGTTCCAGCGGATTGGCATGAGAATATTCAAGCTCGGGCGCAATGTCGAAACCAAATGCGGCATAAAAATCCAGCAATCGCGGCTGATCGCTGCGCACCGCGAGCCGCAATTCCTTAACCTCGCTTTGCAGCGCGTGATGGATCACCGCTTCCAGCAAATGCTGGGACAGATTGGCGCCGCGATAGTGCGGCACGACGCCCATGCGCCCGATTTCGACAATGTCCGGTTCTGTCTCGAGCGGCATCCAGCGGACCGAGCCCACTGGGCAATTATCGGCGAGCAAAATAAAGCCGCCGCCATCGCGCAAATCTTCTTGCACCCGCTCGGCAGTTTCTTGATGGCCGGTCGAGCTTTCAGCCACTTTGTCAGCCCATGCAGCACGTGTCAGTTCAGCGATCAATCCGGCCTCGCTGACGGCGGCTTCGCGCACCATGATGTCCATCGCGTAGCCTGTTAGCGGATCCGCATGCCAGGTTCGGCACCGGGCCACGGGTTGAGGATGTAGATGCCGGCGTTGGATTTTTCATCGGCGGCAGAAGCAGCCAAGACCATGCCTTCGGAGATGCCGAACTTCATCTTGCGCGGCGCCAGATTGGCTACCATGACGGTCAGCTTGCCGATCAGGTCTTCCGGCGTGTATGCCGACTTAATGCCGGAAAACACGTTGCGCATGCGGCCTTCGCCCACATCGAGGGTCAGGCGCAG
>JAZKIX010000242.1:0-7263 GCA_040384645.1 Pseudomonadota bacterium
CCAAATCTTGTTGCGCCTTCAACCAGCCATATGCCGCATCTGAATTGGCGGTGAAATCTGCCGCATTGGCCGACGTCATGCCAGCCGTCAGAAATGAACACACTGCGATAGAACCCAAATACCGTAAAAAGCTTAACTTCAACATTCTTTCTCCCATATTTTCTAATTATTAACTGTCTTTAAAAATTGCCAACTTCTACAACACGTCTTTAGCTCCTTGAACCACTTCAAGTTATGGCTTGGATACTTGCGCCCGATTGGGTAATTGTTTAGTAAATGTAAGCGGTTACATTATTTTAAATTAGATCGCGCGGTATTTATATAAATGACGAAACATTTTTTTAACATTGTTTGAAAATGACATATGTGCCTGCATGTAACCGCTTCCTTAAATCAAGCGGATGAAGTCAACAGGCAACACAGCATTTACAGTGCAGCCATAGAAATCAATATGGAAATGAAAACAGAAGTAAAAGCAGAAGTTAAAAAGCCTCTCTTCGATCATCGGAGAGAGGCTTTTTATTTATTGAACTTGCCTCGCGCAAAAGTGAGGCAAGCGATCAGCACAAAGGTGCCCGATTAGTCCGGAATAGGAAAAGTGGTCAACTTCTGCCAGTAACTACCAGCATTGGCAGCAGGGCCAGTGTTGTTGATGATGTGGCTGATTTCACCGCCAGCGCCGAGGAACACGGTGCCGATGTTATGGAACTTAATGCCGGCTTTGACCGGTGTCTCGTAGGAGTGATCACATACTGGTGGTGTCGGCGACAAGAACAGGCTGTAGGAACCCATACCCCAAGCTTCGTGGGTATTGACTGCATCGGCGACCTTGTAAGCGGCATAACCCTTGGTTGCCCCATCCATCCATACTGCCTGGTTAGGGACGTCGTACGCTTTCTCATTTTGGAAGAAGTAGGTGCGTCCGCCATTGCCGTTCCACAAAACATCATATTTTTGGAAATGTTCAACAAACAAGCCATACATGGTCACATCGTTGCCATTGACGACAACACCGTTGTCGGAGGTGTTGAGATCCCACGCGACATGGTCGCCATGATCCGCACGCCAGATCCAGAAATGGTCGCCGATCACATTATTACTATTGACTGTGACGCCCACTTTTGCCGTGCCCAAGTCACCAGTACCGCCGACGCGGACAAAGACGTCAAACAGGGTGCTTGGATTAGCTGCGTGATTTGCTGTACTACCAACTGGGCCAACTTCAAGCAAAGTAGGGGAGTTGACGGTACCGGCATCGAACAGCAGACCTGCAATCTTGACGCCATCGACATCAGCAACCGACATCGCAATCACGCCATTGTCAGGAATAATCGTCGCCAAGCCGATGCCCAATACAACGGTCTCAGCACGTGTGATACGGATCGTGTCGCTGATATGGTAGACGCCAGGCGTGAACAGTAGGTTCTTGCCTTGTGCCAATGCTGCGTTAATTTGTGCAGCAGAACTATTGTCGGAACGCACGATATAAAACTGACTGATCGGCAGTGATGTACCCGCTGTGGTGCCAGTACTCCAACTCGTGCCTACTGAATTTGCACGCAGCGCCGGTACGAATACGCGGTAGGCATTGTTTTCGAAATACAGGAATGGCTTTTCGCGTATGAGAGGAGTCTGAGCGATATTGGTTGTTGCCGGGTCGGGGAATGTTTCGGCAGGCGCGCCGGTGGTGCCTACAAACACCATATTCCACAGGACATTGTAAAAAGCGCTCATGTCCGAATTGCGTGTGAACCATTGTTGCTGACTTTGGGCATGGACGTCGCCAACCTTGGAGTCTGCAATATAACCACCGCTGGCCCATCCCCAGTACGGCGACAGAAACATGTTGCCGTCAACGTGCATGCGCCGGAAAGGAACCGCTTGTGCCGCCGCCCAGTTCATCGCTCCACCGGATGGAATAACGTGCAGGTTTTCAGCCGAGCGCCAGAAGTTTTGGGTGGCATTGCCGTTCGGGCTGTTGCCATAGCCAAGCCAGTCGACATTGATATGGACATCGCCGTTGATGGTTACGTCGTCTGGATGTTTGCCTAAACCCAAGATGTGGGTATAGAAACCCAGATTGGCATCGACTGCATAACTGCCCGGTTTGAACATGAAGGCGTAGCGTTGGGTGCCGAACTGATTGGTTTCCTGCTGGGTGAAAGTGGTGCTCAGCGCAGTCTGAATATCGGCAATATTCGATTTTGAGTCATAGATCTTGACGTTGGGACCAAAATCAGGCGCGGCGTCGTCGTCCAACAGCAAGCCCAGGACTGGCGTTATGCCGCCCCCTTTTAAAGGCGTAACAAGCGCTGCCGCTGAAGGCGGACTAGCAGATGCACCACTATTGGCGACGACCGTACATGAATAGGATTTCCCGCCCAGCAATCCCATTACGGTGATCGGCGACGCAATCCCGCCACCGGATTTGGCAGGGTAATTGGGCGTGCTGCACGTTGCGACATAGTCCGTGATCCCGCTGCCGATGTTGGTCGGTGCGCTAAATGTGACCGTAGCGCGCTGCTTGCCTGCGCTGGCCGCACCTATCAGAGGCGCGCCCGGAGCGCTGGAAATGCCAACTGCTAATGGTTTGCTGTTTGATGTGGTAGTGGACGCGTTCGCCGCTGTTACCCCGACTGCCAGGAACGAACAAAGCAGCGCAGTTGGACCTACATACTTCAATTTTGATTTCAACATTCTGTCACCCATATTTTTTAATTATTAACACCATTTAAGAAATACCAATTACAAAAATCGCCAGCCAATTTCTTTCTTGAAATCCATGCTTACTGCAATATTCCATCCACGTGATACCAAAAGTGCGATTCGTGACCCGACTGAAACCTATTCAAGCACGCACGGCGTATGTTTTGGGGCGCGGTGCTGATACTTCATTGCTTGCACATTGACACTGCAAGCAATAAAACAGGCATTGGAAACGTTTCTAATTTTTGTTGGAAATCACATGAATAATTGTTTTTACGCTACTGTGGAAAAAGAAAAATATACAATATTGGAAACGTTTCACTATTCTAGTTGAAAATTTCCCGAAAATATTAATGTTTGGAAAATGCAGGCCAAAAAAGTAATTCGGCAACTAGAATTCCTTTTTCTTTCACGTAAGAGACGGGATGTTTTTGACCATAGTTATCGGCTGTGCAAAAGCCGATCCAATAAAAAATATACCGTAGCGTCGCGATCTTGCATGGCGTGCTCAGGTATGTTTGATTTGCCTCAAGCGGCGTTTAGATTTTGCCGGCAAAACGCGTCGGTGCTGACACAAGAGCCATGGTTTCATATATTGAAGAAGGGTTAAAACACTTCGTGGCTGTGTAATATGAAATTGAAAGATTACTATCAGATTTTGGGGCTTGAGCTTAGCGCGACGCCGGCCGAGATCAAAAGTGCCTATCGCAAGCTGGCGCGTCAGTTTCATCCCGACGTATCCAAAGACCCGAAAGGGGAAGAGCGTTTCAAGGAGATCGCAGAAGCCTACGCGACCTTAAAGGATGCCGAAAAGCGCGCCGAGTATGACAATGTGGGCAGACATGACCCCAGTGAAAATATCCGTCCGCCACCCGATTGGCAACAACGATACGGCCAAGCCGCACAAACGACGCAGTCTGCTGAATCGGGTGCCTTCAACACTTTATTTGAGGATTTGGATTTATCCGATTTTTTAGCCGCTTTCAGCACGCCGCGTCAGGGAGCGCGTCGCTCGGGTCGGCATGTACCGCAAACCGGTCAGAATCACGAAGTAAAAACGACAGTGACGCTGGAGCAGATTTATGCCGGTGCCGAAATTGAAATTAGCGTCAATCTGCCGCAGTTCGATGCGCTAGGCGTTTTGCGCCACAGTGCCCGTACCTTTCACATCCGCATTCCTAAAAATACCGCCGATGGTCAACGTCTGCGGCTGCCGGGCAAAGGCGCGCAGAGCCGTAATGGTGGTGCCGCCGGCGACCTGATCGTGGTGCTGGAAGTGGCGTCGCATGCCGTTTATCGCGTCAATAAACGCGATTTGACCATCGATTTGACCTTGGCGCCATGGGAGGCGGTGTTGGGAACGCGTGTGCATATACCGACACTGGGCGGCATGGTTGACCTGAAAATTCCGGCTGGCACCAGCGCCGGTTGCAAGTTCCGGCTTGCCAAACGTGGTTTGCCGGGGCTTGGGGATGAACAGGGCGATTTATATGCCAAGGTGCAGATTGATGTCCCTACCAACCCCACGGCACGCGAGCGTGAATTATTCATGCAACTTGCGGCCGAATCGGGCTTCAGGCCACATCGCTAAAGCCAAGACGCATGGCTTGTTTTTTGTGCGATTGTCCCGATTTGAAACAGATGACACAGCTATCCATCCTCGATCTCGCACCCATCGCTGAAGGCAGCGATGCGGCCCAGTCGTTTCGCAACACACTTGAACTTGCACAACATGCAGAACGTTTGGGCTATCGGCGCTTCTGGCTGGCGGAACATCATGGCATGCCCGGCATCGCCAGTGCCGCCACCGCTGTACTGATCGGGCATGTCGCCGCCGGCACCTCGCACATCCGGGTGGGTGCTGGCGGCATCATGCTGCCCAACCATTCACCGCTAGTGATTGCCGAACAATTTGGCACGTTGGAAGCGCTGTTCCCGGGGCGCATCGATCTTGGCCTGGGGCGCGCACCGGGTTCCGACCAAAAGACGGCGCGTGCCTTGCGGCGCAGCCTTGCCAGCGATGCCGACGAATTTCCGCAAGATGTGGCCGAATTAATGGACTATTTTTCCACTACGCCCAGACAGACGGTGCAGGCGGTGCCGGGGCGTGGTTTACATGTGCCGATCTGGATACTAGGTTCCAGCCTGTTTGGCGCACAATTGGCGGCTTCGCTCGGCTTGCCGTATGCGTTTGCCTCACACTTCGCGCCGGGGCAGATGATGCAGGCGATTGCCCTCTATCGCGCCACTTTTCGTCCCTCGGCGCAATTGCAAAAACCGTATGTGATGCTGGGGTTTAATGTGTTTGCCGCCGATACCGATGCACAAGGGGCATTACTTGCCAGCTCGATGCAACAAGCTTTCGTCAACTTGCGCAGCGGTCGTCCATCGCTTTTGCAAGCGCCGGTGAAAGATTATCTAGACCATCTTGGCCCGCAAGAGCGGGCTTTGCTCGATCAAGTCCTGTCCTGCTCGGCGATTGGCGCGCCTGCCACGGTGGCGCGTCAAATCAAGGAGTTCATCGCGCATACCGGTGCCGATGAGTTAATGATTAGTTCGCAAATCTTTGATCAGGCTGCACGCTTGCATTCCTATGCCATCACAAAAAACGCCATGCTCACCTGAGCGTTTTCATTGAAAAATAGGGGGGTATAGGCTGAATATATGCCTGATCCGCATGTTTTAATTGGGCCAAAAATAATACAGGGCGGAGTATATTTTTCTTAATGTGGGCTTCTGGAAGGCAATAATCCACTTTCCCAGAGCTTATCAACAAGACATACGCTTCTATCGGCACGCTTTTTCTTGAATGGCGCTGCCGGCATTGGGGCTCTGAAATGCGTCTCCCTCTCGGTTCGCCTGCGAGCGGATCAGCCTGAATCCAACGCCGGCTAACATGCCAGTGCGTTTTTTGTTGCCAAATATTGCATACCGAATTACTGTCGATGGCAATTCAGTTCAATTCATCTTCTACTGGAGAATGCAGGTTCAGTCATGCCGGAACAAAAATAGGGGATTGCCATGTCGCAAATTTTTGATAAGAGCACGCTGACGCCAGAACAACTTGGGCGCTGGGACTTTGCACTGGAAGAATACGCGCGGGTGCAGGAGCATAATTTGCGACGTGAATATGCCGCGACGCTCGATCAGGGACAGTCAGATGCCGACGACAGCGTGCGCACGCAAATTGAAGAGCTGATGGAATTGATCGGCAGCGGCGGGGCCGGTCACGATAAATCCGGCCTGTTTTTGCGGCTGCTCGACGGTAAGCAATCGCTGCCCTATCCGCCGCCCACCTCATTCGCCTATCCCTGGTACGCCATCATCGAAGAACCGGGTCCCTTCATGGTCATGCTCGGCCGGCCGGCAAACTCGCACGATATGACGGGCAACTATACGATCGCAGTCAATCAAAGTGACTGGTCGGTACTGTCAATGAATCAGGCGGCGCAAGACTTGCTGGCGCTGGATCAGGCGTTGGCAAAAAATACCCCCAACTTGGCAGTAGGCGATAGCCGGAACAAAGCGGCCGCGCAGCTCGGCTGGACCGAGGAACTGTATGCCAGCGCAATCGACGCCTACCGACGCCAGCCCGAATTTTTGGTGCAATACGCACCATGGCCGCCATATCGGCTAGCCTTGGGGCGACATGAAGCCAGCTCCCAGCGCGCGCTGATCGAGGACGCCATTTCGGGGTTTGCCAGCAATACCGGTCTGGCAGCCATGCAATCCATTTTTGACGAGCACGCACTGTTTCTGAATGCCAGTATCGGCACGACCCTTGCCCAAGGCGAGCATCCGCGCCGACGATTAGAAAACAGGCAAGCACTGATTGCCGCGCAAGCACAGGAAGCGGGTGCTGGCTTGGTTGATCTGAACCTTGATCAAAGGATTCTTGAACAAACGCTGGCGGCGCTGGATCAAGACGAGGTAGCGCAATTTGAAGCGCGTCCCGATGGGCACGATTTTGTCCAATTTAGCTGCGATCGATGGATGCTTTTTAAGGACTGAGGGGTAGCAGTCGTCAAGCAGGGCTGTTAATTGTTTCGATACAACGCCTGCGCGTACACGAAAAGTATGATTAGGTGTAGCGGTTCGCATTTCAAACTAATCGTGCTTGCATTTGACGCCGATTTCGGCTCAAATTAACTGCAAATGAAACTGTGCTCGTGCTCACACTATTTGCAAATGAGCTTGCAATCGACGGCACCGGCTCGCGTTCCATTTCTGCCGGCTCGCGCTAACTGCAAATGACGGCTTAAATTGGTGCGGCAGCGGCATGGCGGCGGGCGGTGCAAGATGGACATCGCTTCCGGCCAAAGCGCTGATCGGCAGATCGGTAGGGCAAGAACTTCTCAGCGTCGAACTTGACGTACATTTCGTCGTCGAACAAGCCCCACAGCAGGGCGAATACTAGTCGTCCAGCCTGCTGTCAGTTGACAATAAACAGGCGCGCTCCAACCGTCGTGGAAAAGCGGTGCGGCTCCGCGTTGTCGGCGACCTGGTAGCTCATGCCGGCCTCGAGCGTGAATCTGCGGCCATCGTCAAGCTCGGTGA
>JAZKIX010000242.1:7273-8826 GCA_040384645.1 Pseudomonadota bacterium
GGTGACCAGTTCGCCTTCCAGGCACATGAGGATATGTCCCTTGACGCACCAGTGATCGGCCAGGTACCCCGGCGTGTACTCAACCATGCGGACGCGCACTGCGCCGAAGTTCTGGGTGCGCCAATAGGTAACCCTCTCTCTCTCTCTCTCTCTCTCTCTCTCCCTTGTGTTCGGTTCGCTCGATCTCCGACCAATTGGTGATCCCGAAGGGAATATTCTGCATTTCCATCTTGAAGTCGCTTTCTTTTTCCAGCTTGCGTGGCGGTTGTCCGTGAGAACCGCCGGCAAGCGGCGACAAATGTAGTTTCTCAAAGTTGTCTGTAAAAAAAAAGGTCGTGCCGCAAAAGTCCCCGTTGGGCATCAACACATACTTCGGCACGTCGCCGACGCGCTCCCAGCCGGCACGCATGTAAAGGCGCTCGGCGTCGCTGCCAGTGACGGTGTCGAGCACGAGCAAGGTTTTGCCTTCCGCCCGCGCAGCATCGTCGATCGCGGCCATAAGCCGCCCCGCGATTCCGCAGCGACGGGCAGTGCGGTGCACAAGCATCTTCGCAATGTCGTCCCGGTGAGTCTGGTTGTCGGGCATCGAGGTGATCATCTGCACCGTGCCGACGATTTTACCGCTAAGATCCTCGGCGACGAGCAGTACGCGCTCACCACGCGCCACATCATTGGCGACATGGCGCCAGAGCGTTCTCGCGCACCAGCGGCAGCGTGAAACTCACCGATGCACCGCCTTCGACGCAATCAATCAGCACGTCGGCCAACGCTTCGACGTTGGCCGCGGCTTCTTCCGCAGCAATACGACGCACGCTAATTTTAATTTGTTCGGTCATTAATTTCCCCTGTTTAACATGCCTGAATGGAATGGTCAAAAGGTCAGCGGCAAGATATCCGGCGCAATCCAGCTGCGCCTTGCCGGTGTTGAAAACAGCATTTCCTTCGACCAGTGCTGCAACAGCCATTCCTTGGCGCGGTAAGGCGAGGCCAGCAGGCGATTGCAAGCCTCGTGCAATGCCATGTCGGCTGGCAAGTCGAACAGGAATGCGCGCACCGCACGCAGCGATGCCTGGGTGATCGTGTCGTGATAGCCGCCATGGTCGGTGTTCTCCACCCCGGTCGCTTCGTTATAACTTCGGATAATTTCTGGCATGTCCCGTGCCGCAACCAAGTCGGTGCGCACGGCGATTATCCAGACGGACGCAGATAGATGCGCGGCATGGGTTCATTCTGATTTCGGCAATGTCCGATCCAGCAGGCGCAGGCCAATCGCATCGATTTCTGCGTCAGAACGATAAATACAAGGAATATTTTGCATGTCGATTTCGGCAAGTTCTATTGGGGCGATATGACGAGCAGATAGCGGCAAGGCCCCGCGCCTAACACTTCGAGGGCTGTGGACAGGTCGACGCTATAGTCGAGGCAATCGCCGCTTTCCAATTCATAGCGGTCCGCGCCATATTCGACCGCCAGGCTGCCGACGAGCAGCCACAGGCGCTGGCGGTAAGGTGTTCCGCTCCAGGGCGGATAGCTGAGGCGGCTTCCGGTCGCCA
>JAZKIX010000243.1:0-6918 GCA_040384645.1 Pseudomonadota bacterium
TACGAAACTGACGGTTTCGACCGCTTTGGTAACGTGACTTTTAAAGTGGGCAGTTTCGGACACGTCAAAATTGATGTTCTTATTGAGTAAAAATATCTCGACTTCTTTCGGACTTTCTGAAAAAAGTTGTAAATAGATATCAGTATGTTCGCCTGCGGTGCCGTTTAACACCGCATTGCATAAAAATGGATTGAACTGTTGCAAGTCTTCCATCAAACGCAGGGCAAGTTTCCGTAAATGCAATAAACGGGCCGGTTGGCTATCGCCAAAAAATAGCTCGTTATAGATGGCAACTTCAGTTTCTATCTCACTATTGTCAGGCATGACATCCGCCGGGATTTTGGCGTCGCCCAGAATTTGTTTGGCCGCTTTACGTTTGGCGCTACCGTAATCGGCGCCATCTTGCGCGATCATGCGAGCGGCTGCCGCGGCGATTTCGGCACGCAACTGTTCGGCTTCGGAAGGGTGTGGAGTCATCATGGGCGAGATCATACCTTGTCGGGCATTGCATCGTATTGGAGTGCGGCTCAGGTAAAATCGTGCCATTCAAATTGGAAGCTTGATCGATGCATATTCATATTCTCGGCATTTGCGGCACCTTCATGGGCGGCCTTGCGGTACTTGCCAAACAAGCTGGCCACACCGTCACCGGTTGCGATGCCAATGTCTACCCGCCCATGAGCGATCAGTTAGAAGCGCAAGGAATCGCCTTGGTGCAAGGTTTTGGCGCCGAGCAAATCGACCTCAAACCTGATTTGTTCGTAATCGGCAATGTGGTTTCGCGCGGCAACCCTTTGATGGAAGAAATCCTCAATCGCGGCTTGCCCTACACTTCGGGGCCGCAATGGATCGGCGAACATATTTTGCGCGACAAATGGGTATTAGCGGTCGCGGGTACCCACGGCAAGACCACTACGGCGTCGATGCTGGCGTGGATTTTGGACGATGCTGGGTATGCGCCAGGCTTCTTGATCGGCGGCGTGCCGATGAATTTCGGGATTTCGGCGCGGATTACCGGCGCAGGCGCCGCATCCGATTTCTTTGTAATCGAAGCCGATGAATACGACACCGCCTTCTTCGACAAACGCAGCAAATTCGTGCATTACCATGCCCGTACCGCGATTTTGAATAATCTGGAATACGACCACGCCGATATTTTCCCTGACTTGGGCGCTATCGAAACCCAATTTCACCACTTAGTACGTACCGTTCCCGGCGTCGGGCGCCTGCTCGTCAATGGTCGCGAAGCCTCATTACAGCGCGTGATCGAGCGCGGTTGCTGGAGCGATAAAGAAAGCTTCGGCGCGCCAGACAGCGCATGGACATTGACGGAACACGACGATGGCAGTTTCGACGTCTGCTTCATGGGCGAATTGAAAGGCACGGTCGATTGGGACTTGAGCGGTGAGCACAATCGCCTTAATGCCTTGGCCGCCATCGCAGCGGCGCGCCATGTCGGCGTCTTGCCGGCGCAGGCGATTGAATCGCTGGCCGCTTTCCAAAACGTCAAGCGCCGCATGGAATTACGTGGCGTGGTACGCGGCATAAGCGTAATCGATGACTTCGCCCATCATCCCACCGCGATTGCGACCACTTTGGCCGGCTTGCGCACAAAAGCCGGCAGCGGCCGGATTCTGGCCGTGCTGGAACCGCGCTCCAATACCATGAAGCTCGGCGCGGTCAAGCAAGCCTTGCCCGGCAGTCTGGAAGCGGCCGATCTGGTATTTGGTTACGGCGCCAAGAGCGGCAAAGACGCCTTGGGCTGGAGTTTGGCCGAGACGCTGGCGCCTTTGGGCGAGAAGGCACGCGCCTTCGACGATCTGGCGTTGTTGGTGCAAGCGATTGCCGCCGTCGCCCAGCCCGGCGATCAGATTCTGGTCATGAGCAATGGCGGTTTTGGCGGAATTCATCAAAAAATATTGGACGCCTTAGCGTGACAATTCTTTACCTGCACGGATTCCGCTCGTCGCCGCAATCATTCAAAGCCTTGCACATGGGGCAGCGCATGCAGGCGCTGGGCCTAGCTGCGGATTTTCATTGTCCCCAATTGCCAGCCTCGCCCAAGCATGCAATCGAGCTGGCAATGCAAATTGCTCGTCAGGTTTTGCAACAGCATGCACCCGATCAATTGACGATTGTGGGATCGTCGCTGGGTGGCTTTTATGCCACCTGGCTGGCGGAACGACTCGGCTGCCGCGCTGTTTTGCTCAATCCCGCCGTGACGCCGCCGCAAGAATTGGCGCAATACGTAGGCATCACGACCCAATTCCATTCGGATCAGCCGTTTGAATTCTAGCGTGAATATATCGATGAGTTGAAGGCCCTAGTCGTGCCCTCCATCACCCAGCCGGCGCGTTATTTCCTGATCGCGGCCACTGGCGATGAGGTACTCGATTGGCGCCAGATGGTGGCGTTTTATACTGGTGCACGCCAGCACGTGATTCAAGGCAGCGATCACGGCTTGTCTGATTTTGCCGGATTGTCGGATCAAGTCTTGCAATTTTGCCGGGTGCCGCTGGCGGTTGCGGGAGACGCCGCTTGACTGGCGCGGCGCTTGCCACGGTTCAGCGGCACGCATATTGGCATACGCATATCAATGGCGTCAATGCGCCGGATGCGATGCGGCATTGGCTAACCGACAATACGTCATTGACCGCAAAACTGGTGGCGCGCAGCCAGCAGTTTCGGGTGCAACGGCTGCATCAGCGGCTGGACAAGTGTTTGAGTGACGAGGCCAAGCAAATTGGGTTGGTCCGGCCCTTGATTGTGTGGGAGCGTGAAGTGCTGCTGCGCTGCGACGAGCGCCCCATGATATTTGCCCACACGGTGGTGCCGCGCAGCGCCAGCGCTGCGGATTGGCCGCAATTTGGCGCCTTGGGCGAGCGTTCTCTTGGCTCGACCTTGTTCGGCGACCCGCTGGTGCAGCGCGGTCGTTTGCAATTTGCCCGTTTGCATAGCGGACATCCCTTGGCGCAGCGGGCGCTGGCTTGCTCGCATGAGAGTGGAGCGCCGCCGAGTGCAACTTTGTATGCGCGTCGTTGCCTGTATCGTCGTAAAGCTGGATTATTGTTGGTGGCAGAAGTGTTCTTGCCGGCGATTGTGGATTTGCCTGGCGCCGCTATTGGGAGTGGGAAAAGCGGTAACGCATCCGTCGTCGCCACGGCATACGTCCGATAGCTAGTTTATTGAGTCTGTATTAAGGAATATATGGGGGTATGTCAGAAAATACCCATTAACACGCACGGCTTTGTTGGCTTAAATAAAATACACGGCGGAGTATATTTTAGCCTAATTGGGCGATAAAAACGCTAATAACGCATTCGAAGCCGGTCTTGCTCCGGTCTGGAAATGCCCTGATAAAGTAAAGAAAACTGAAGCAATGAATTTATTTTTTGAAGAGTCCGGTGATTTCAAAGTAGGTGTCGTCTTGTCCCAAGCTGGCGAGGCGTACCAGGTCGAGCTGCCGAGCGGCAAGCGCACCAAAGTCAAGACCAAGGATGTCTTGGTGCAATACAGCACGCCCGAACCGGCTGTGTTACTGGCCGAAGCCCAGCGCATTGCGGCCGAAGTGGAGCTGGATTTCTTATGGGAAGTGGCGGGACAGGAAGAATTCGATTTCGGTGACCTGGGTCTGGAATATTTCGGCCATGCGCCGCTGCCGGCAGAATCGGCCGGCTTATTGCTGCGCCTGCATTCGGCACCGATCTATTTTTACAAAAAGGGCCGTGGTCGCTACAAAGCCGCGCCGGAAGCCGCGCTCAAAGCAGCCCAGGCCGGTGTGGAAAAGAAGCGCCTGCAAGGATTGGCACAGGCAAAATATGTCGAAGAATTGAAAGCCAATATCCTGCCCGACGCCTTCAAGCCGCTGGCGTTGCAACTCTTGTTCAAGCCCGATAAAAACAGCATCGAATACAAGGCGCTGGAAACCGCCTGCAGCGAACTGCACACGACCGCACCGCGCCTGATGCTGACCACCGGCGGCATTGCCTCGGCCAAAGAGCTGCACCTTTCCAAATTTTTGTTTGAGAATTTCCCTAAAGGCACCTGCTTCGCGCCGATCCATGTGCCGCCGGCCTCTACCAGTTTGCCGGTAGCCGAGGTGCAAGCATTTTCGATCGACGATGTCACCACCACCGAGATCGACGATGCCTTCTCCGTGGTCACCTTGACCGATGGCAAGCTGCGGGTCGGCATCCATATCGCCGCACCTGCTCTGGGTATCAAGCCGGAAGACGCGATCGACGCCATCGCCCGCCAGCGCATGTCCACTGTGTATATGCCGGGCGACAAGATCACCATGCTGCCAGATGAACTGGTCGAGGCTTACACCCTGGGCGCCGGCCAGACCCGTCCCGCCGTATCGCTCTACGCCACGCTCGACCCAGCCGACTGGTCGGTGATTGCGACTGAAACCCGGGCTGAACTGGTACCGATGGCCAGCAATCTGCGCCACAACGATCTGGACGAATTGGTGACCGAAGAAAACCTGGCCAACGATGCCGGCGACTATCCGCATAAGGCCGATATCGCGCAACTCTGGCAATGGGCGCAAGTGCTGGAAAAAGGCCGCATGGCCAAACGCGAAGGGTTCGGCCTCAAGCCGGAGCAAACCAACCGCGTCGATTTCAATTTTTATGTCGACGACGATATCGTCAGTGTGGTGCGCCGCAAGCGCGGTGCGCCGCTCGACAAGATCGTGGCTGAACTGATGATTTTTGCCAACAGTACCTGGGGCAAATTGATGCACGAGCATGGCGTGCCCGGCATTTACCGGGCGCAAGGTGGTGGCAGCGGCAACGGCTGGGCCGCCAAGATGGCGGTGCGCATGGTCACCCACGCCGCGCCGCATCAAGGACTGGGCGTAGATCAATATGCCTGGAGTACCTCGCCGCTACGGCGCTATACCGATCTGGTCAATCAATGGCAAATCCTGGCTTGTGTCGAACATGGCGTCGCCGCGCCGCTAGTGGCGCCGTTCAAGCCGCGTGACGCCAATTTGTACGCCATCGTGTCGGCCTTCGACGCAGCGTATGCGGCGTATGGCGATTTCCAAAACAATATGGAGCGCTACTGGTGCTTGCGTTGGCTGGCACAGGAAGAGTCGCGCCAGGTCGAGGCGGTGGTGTTGAAAGACGAAGTGCTGCGCCTGGTCGACATTCCACTCGTCATCAAGCTGCCCGGCATGCCGCAAGTGGCGCGCGGGGCGCAGGTCAAGCTTGATTTACTGCGCTGGGATGAAGTCGATCTCAGCATCGAAGCGCGTCTGCTAGAGCTGCCGGCCAGTACTGATACCGTGCTTGACGAGAGCTTGCCTGACGAGGATGAAGACGAGTCGGATGACGTTGGTGCTGTAGAACAGATGTTAGAGCCGGTGCAAGAACTGGAGCCGGCCGAGGCCGCCAGCATGGAAGAACTTGTCGCTGCCAGCAACGACCACGTATCTGCCGTGCTGCCAGAAGGCGCGCAATGATGCCGCCACACGACATTGTTGCAAGGCAAGCAAAAATCGACTTTACACGCCTTGCTTTATCGTAAAATCCATTCCTGATTAAATTTGGCCGCCCGCGTGAAGCAAATTCTCAAAATTTCAACCCTGAGCATCGCCGTCACCGTCTCTGTGTTGGCGCATGCAGTACTGTTGGCGGTGCATTTTGTGGCGCCGGAGCCGATCCGATTCCAGCCGACCGACCCCGGGCTGGAAGTGATCCTGGTCAATGCCAAGCATAGTAAAAAACCGCTCAAAGCCGACGCCTTGGCGCAAGCCAATCTGGATGGCGGTGGCAATGCCAGCGAAGGGCGTTCCAAGTCCTTCCTGACCGATAGCGGCAAGATTTTGAATGGCGATAATGTCAAGACCGCCAAACACAAGATCGAAGAATTGGAAGAACAGCAAAGCAATTTGCTGGCGCAAATGAAGCGCGACACACCGCTCAAGGTGCCCGAGGTAGCCGAAGCCAACAAGCCGGTGGTGACCCGTTCCAACGAAAAAGCCGATAGCGTCGACAATAGCCGCGCCCTGGCGCGCATGGCGGCTGAAATCACCCAAACCATCGAAGATCAGAACAAACGCCCGCGTAAAACCTTCATTACGCCCAGTACCCAGGAAGTCGGCTACGCCATGTATTACAAGACGCTGCAAAAGCGGATTGAAGAAATGGGTACGCTCAATTTTCCGCAAGAGAATGGCAAAAAATTGTATGGCGAGTTGATCGTCTATATCCCGATTTTTCAAGATGGCAGCATCTATGAAAAAGAAGGCGGCCCGCATATCGAAAAAAGCTCGAATAATGCTGCGCTGGATCGCGCCGCCCTGCGTATCGTGCGGCGCTCGGCACCATTCGGCCGCTTCCCGGCTACCATGCGTTCGGCTGATAAGGACGACCTCTGGATTGTGATTACCCGCTTCAAATTTTCGCGTGAAGAAGGTTTGGAAACCCGCCTGGAAGGCCCACCGAGTTGAAGCCTAGCCTCAATCCCAGCCCCGACCGCTACGCCGTGATCGGCAACCCGATTGCGCACAGCAAATCGCCAGAAATCCATACCCGCTTCGCTGCATCAAGCGGGCAAAATCTCAGTTATGAGCGGCTGCTGGCACCGCTCGACGGCTTTGAAGCGACGGTGCGCGAATTCATGCAGGCAGGCGGTAAAGGCGCCAACGTCACCGTGCCATTCAAGCTCGAAGCATTTGCTCTGGCCAGTGAATTAAGCCCGCGGGCGCAAGCGGCCGGCGCAGTCAATACCTTGCTATTCGACGGCGCGCGGATTGTGGGTGACAACACCGACGGCCTGGGTCTGGTGATCGATATTGTGCGTAACGCCGGCCGGCCGCTGCGCGGTAAAAAAATCCTCTTGCTCGGTGCCGGCGGTGCTGCACGTGGCGTGATCTTGCCGCTTTTGCAAGAACAGCCGGACGCCTTG
>JAZKIX010000244.1:0-23660 GCA_040384645.1 Pseudomonadota bacterium
ACCATCGGCCTTCAGCTCGTTCAGCGGAAGTGCGTATGGGTGACCAGCAAGATCGGTACAAAACTGAGCAACACCGTCCACATCAACACGTCAGCATGGCGGAAGCGGTCCGTCATGCGCGCAATCACCGGACGTGAAATCAAAGTCACCGCACCGCCGATCAAGTAAATGTAAGGCAAATCATGATCGCTCAAACCAACATTGGCAACCATCGTCGGTGCAATATAGGGGATCACCATGAAACCAGCGAACATCACCAGCGCCGAGGTAATAAAGCCCCACCAATGATTTGGCTCGGACAATAGCTCACGATAACTTTCAATCCAGCCAGCTTGTTTTTGTGCCAAATGACCGCGCACGCTCGGCACCAATTGCCAAGCCACCACCAGGATCAGGGCACACATGCCTGACAACACGGCAAACGGCATACGCCAAGTGAAATGATTGGCGACCAACAAGCCAAGCGGCACGCCAGCTACTGCCGCCAACGAAAACGCCAGCATTACGATGCCCATCGCATGGCCGCGCCGTTGCGGCGCAATCACATCACCGACAATTGCCAGCGCCACTGCGCTGAGCACGCCGCCAAACGCGCCTGCCACGACCCGTGCCAGCAACAAGGTCGCGTAACTATCAGCCAAAGCGCAACCCAACGTGGCAATCAGCAAACCGGCATAAGAGGCCAATAAGGCATGACGGCGGTCGAAACGGTCGGCAATCGCCGATGCCACCAGAGCAGAAGCACCGGCCGCCAGCGAATAAGACGACACCAGCAAGCCGAATTCAGCCGGCACAATATGGAACACCGCCATCAATTGCGATGACAGCGGCATCATGATCATGAAATCGACGATCACGGTAAATTGCAAGACCATCAAGGTCAGCAAGAGCGCGCGTTCGCGCCCGGGGCTTAAAACTTCATTCATGCGGGAATTCTTTCTGTAAAAATTATTGTTATTTTTAATAATTGATCTTGTCTACAGCATCAACAGCGCTCGACCGAACGGGCTGCGTTATCGAGCACATCAGCAATGGCACGAATTTCTTCAATGCTCAAAGGCGTGCGCGCCAACCGCATATGCAAGGCAGTCTTAAAATTTTGGATCGCTCGAGCAATTTCCGGCGTGCCGCGGGCGTCGGCCGATTGGCATACCTGCGAAATACGTTCCCGCATGCTGTGCAAGGCTTCGCTTTGGCCGTCGAGGTAAAGCTGGCCTTCCGGCGTGATCGAGTACTGCTTGCGGGCGCCGGAATCATCGACGATGGTGGCATGCCCCAGTTCCACCAGCAGGGTCAATGTCGGATAAACCACGCCCGGACTAGGGCTGTAATCGCCACCGGCCATTTCTTCCACAGCACGGATGATTTCGTAGCCATGACGCGGCTTTACCGCCACCAAATCGAGAATGATGATTTTCAGGTCGCCATGTTCTAGCAAGCGAGTGCGCCGTCCACCACCGCCCTGCCCCTTTGCTTCACGGTCGCGACCGTGTTTTTGATGTTCGAACATGCTTGGCTCCTTGAACTATTTAGACGTCTAAGATATATCTAAATAATGTCTAAATCAAGTTTTAATTATCTTCAAATGATTGTCAGTATTATTTTCTGAACAATCTCCCCTCTTCACAAACGCTGCATTCCGGTCAAATATTGTGCGGGGCACAATTGTTTGGTACGCTGCACTTGTTGCTAGAAACGACCCGGTATCGAGGGGCATCACTTTAAAATAATCTTGTGCCGTCTCTGTTTTCACGTGTTTTATCTAATCCAGGCAGGCATTTCGATTGCCTGATCTTTCACACACACCAAAGGAAACCTCCATGCTTGCCTCCTTAAAACGTCGTGCCTTGCCTGCCGTAGCGCTAGCCTCGCTGCTCGCCCTATTCGGCTGTAAAAAAGCAGAGGAAGCAAAACCGGCCAGCGCCGCCCCTAGCACCACCACGGCAGAACCGCTGAAAGTGGCCTTCGTCTACATCGGCCCAGTAGGTGACGCCGGTTGGACCTTCGCCCATAACGAAGGGCGTAAGGCAGTCGAGGCGCAATACGGCGCCAAAGTCAAAACCACTTTTGTAGAAAATGTGCCCGAAGGCGCCGATGCCGAGCGGGTATTTCGCGATCTGGCCACGCAAGGTAACCAACTGATCTTCGGCACCACTTTCGGTTATATGGAACCGATGCTCAAAGTGGCCAAGGACTTCCCGAACATCAAGTTCGAACACGCCACCGGCTATAAAACCGCCGCCAATATGGCGATCTACGATTCCCGTACTTACGAGGGTGCGTATGTGGCAGGTGTTATCGCCGGCAAGATGACCAAATCCAATAAGCTGGGCGTGGTCGGATCAATCCCCATCCCTGAAGTGATCCGCAATATCAACGCTTTTACGCTCGGCGCGCAATCGGTCAATCCGGCTGCCACCACACGCGTGGTCTGGATCAATAAATGGTTCGATCCAGGCAAGGAACGCGATGGCGCGCTGGCTTTAATTGGCCTCGGTGTCGATGTCTTGATCCAGAATACCGACTCGCCTGCCACCTTGCAGGCAGCGGAAGAAAAAGGCGTGTTGGCTTTCGGCTGGGATTCCGACATGTCTAAATTCGGCCCGAAAGCGCATCTCGGTTCAGCCGCTATCAACTGGGCGCCCTATTACAACAAGATCGTCGGCGATGTATTGGCCGGCAGCTGGAAATCCGGTGAAACATGGAATGGCGTGAAAGAAGGCGCCATCAATATTGTGTCGCCAAACGCAACGTTGCCGGCCGATGTGAAAACGCTACTGGACGAGAAAATTGCTGCAATTAAGGAAGGCAAATTGCATCCATTCACTGGCCCCATCGTTAATCAAGAAGGCAAAGAAGTGGTCGCCGCCGGCAAAATCATCGAAGAGAAGGATTTAAAAAGCCTGAACTACTACGTCAAGGGCGTCGAGGGATCGATTCCGAAATAGACATTGAGTACTATTGGCGTTGTCAGATCTATGAACAATCGGCGATAGCAAATAGTGCAGCCGCTTGCGCACCAGCAGGCGGCTTTTTTCTTTTATGCAAAAGTTGTCAAATATTAACTAACTTGACATTTATCAATAATTTTCTTTAAAACATTGAAGGAAGGCTATTCTTGAATTAGAGTTTGAAACATGAAAATACTCTTCTGTACCAAGAACGATCTCTTCGGCGCCCTGATTCTTAACTGGCTGCTACCGAAGCTGCACGGACATCAGGTCGCCGTGTTTCTATCCGATAAAACTCGGCCGGCAGAAAACGACGTGATCGAATTGGCGGACGAAAAATTTTTTGAGCGCGACCTGCCGCTCGGTATCGTTTTCCCGCGCCTGGATCGACAAGGCGAGTACGGCAACTTGCTCACCTTCAAAGCGTTGTCCGCCAAATACGGCATTGGCATCAGTACCGTCAACACTATCAACAGCACCGAGATGGAAGCGAGCATTCGTAAATGGGCGCCCGATATCATTGTGTCGGCGCGTTTCAGCCTGATTTTCAAACAAAATATTTTGCAGATACCGCGCTTCGGCGCTTACAACATTCATCCTGGCACCTTGCCCGGTTATGCCGGACTGTGCGCGCCGTTCCGCGCGCTGCTCAATCAAGATGAGACTCTGGGCTGCACCCTGCATCAAATCGACCTCGGCATCGATACCGGACCGATCCACTCGGTTTCCAAATTGCAGGCAAATCCAAATAAATCCGTGTTCTGGCATATCGGCGAACTGTATCCGCTGGGACTGGCAAAACTGATCGAATTACTTGATGAGCTGGATCAAGGTAAAGCGCCGCAGCTGCAAAAACAAGAAACCACCAGCTTCCGCTACTACAAGCTCCCCGCTACGCCAGATTTCCATCGATTCCGATCACTCGGCTTGCGCGCAGTCGATCTTGAGGAATATGGGACGCTGTTAGGGAAATTTTCGCCAGACCGGCAACTCGACTGGATCTCGGCTACCTTATCCGCAGAACGTCAGGCGCGGGCGGCATAAGCATCGGGAGGAATTTACGCAAAAGCCGCCTTCGGGGTGAGCAAGTGGTGCAGTACCAACGAAATCACGGAAATTGCTGGGAAATTTGTCGGGTAATGACAATATTTTTTCAGCAATTTTCGTGATTTTTGTGTTTTCCGTGGACAATACGTAATATCAAGCAATCAGAATCCTGTTCTATTGCTGTCCTATTAATTTCCACAGAAATCGACCCGAATTTTTATGCCGCACCGCCCCTTGTCCAAGATAGATCAACCTCGCTGCAACACTATTGCAAGAAGGTTCTACGCATACCTACTGCCGCTGGGGCTTGCACTTTTAAATCTGTTATGCGTTTCTTCAGCGCAAGCCGAAGCTGACCTATTCCGCGATAAACTAATGTCCCTCGGGACCGCCTCCCGTAGCGGCTCGTTTTATCCGACCGGCGCCAAAATCTGCGAACTTGTCAATAAAGACCGCAAAAAAACCCAAGTTCGATGCGTTGCCTATCCCACCCCCGGCTCCGAATACAACGCCAAAGCCGTCACTTTTGGCGATTTGGCGATTGGTATGACCCGCTCAGATATTGCCTACAGCGAATATATCGACAAAAGTAGCAGTGACGTCCACGGCGACTCCCTACGCACCGTGATGTCGCTGTATGCGATGCCGGTAGTGGTGATTGCGCGCCGCAATGCGCGCATTGCGGACATCAACCAGATCGCCGGGCACTCGATCAATTTAGGCAATCGCGGTTCTGGCCAGCGCTCGATTGTCGATTTCTTGCTGAAAAATCTCGGCCTGACTGCGGCCGATTTTTCGTCCGTATCAGAGCTGACTACGACCGCGATGGGCGAGGCATTTTGCAAGGGCAAGGTCGATATCGTGATGGAAGCGTTAGGTCACCCTGCCCCGTTTTACCGGCGCATGATCGAAGAATGCGACGGCCAGATCGTGCCCATTCCTGAATATCTGATCGACAAGATTGCGGCCACCAATTTGTTCATCGACCGCATCTCGATCCCCGGGGGCTTGTACGTCCATCATCCCGAGCCAATCCCTTCCTTTGGTTATAAAGCGGTGCTGGTGGCTCGCCATGAAACAAGCGAAGAAGCGGTATTCCGTTTCGTCTCGACGGTAATGAATCGGCTTTCCGAATTAAAGCAATCCGATCCCGTATTGCAAGAACTTGAACCGGAAAAAATGTTCGCCGAAGGCATCACTATCCCCTTGCATTCCGGCGCACTGAAATACGTCAGTTTAAAAAAAACGGAAGCCACTGGAGCTGCCAATGCGCGCTAAACCATTCTTACTGCGAGGCCTGAGCGCGCTGGTTTTGTCGCTTGCCCAGTTCCCGGCACAGGCTGCGGTCGATAATTTTCGCCCATTCAACATCGACTTGAGCACTCAATTGGCGGCAATTCCAGCAGGCCGCATCAACAGTGAATCCAAGTCAAAAGCCATGCGCGCCTTGGCGCTGATCAGCCAAGATAAGCTGGACGACGGCTCAGCGCAAATGAACTCGGCCTTGCAACTCGATCCGACCAATTCGTATCTGCAATTTTTTAATGCCTACACTTACCATTTAATGGCATTGCGTGGCGATACGCAGAAACTGGCTCTGGCCGAGCAAGGCTACACATTGGCGATCCAGTTCGACCGCTCGAACTGGATCGCACATTATTTCCTTGGTCTGCTCAATTTCGAACAACGCAATTTTCGTGCTGCGCAGCGCGAACTGGCCGAGGTCTTGCTGTTCCGCGAAGACGATCAGGAAGTATTGTTCCGGCTAGTCGCGGCGTCATATTATTCAGGCGATCCGGTTACCGCTGCCGCATGCCTGGACCGGCTGCGTTTGTTGCAACCAAGCGATGCCGAAGTACTGCGCTTGTCGGCCATCATCAATGCCGCCATCGGCCGCGACGATGAGGCACAACGCTGGCTAGCGCTGTACCAGGCCAAAGCACCCGACCAGCGTGAACTAAGCCGTGCCAAGGAACGCCTCGCGCACTGGGCAGCGGTACATCGCAATAAGCCAAAAAACGCCGTGGCTGCACGGCTCGACGGTAAAGATGAGCCCAGTGCAGTGTTGAGCAAGGCCCAGTTCAAAACCGCACTGCCGCGCCCCATACCGGCCATACCGGACGAATCCGGCGATCGCATGGTGCTGGTCGATGTCGTCATTATGCGTACCGAAGATGCGATCAGCAGCCGCAAAGGCGTTAATTTATTGAATGCGTTAAGCCTGCAATTTGGCGCCGGTGCCGGCCCGGGATTTTCTAAAAATTTCAGCGCCACCCGCGCCGACGAGTTGGTGTCAACCACCACCACGCTGACCCGCGCCATCAATATTCCGGCACTGACCTATTCGCTCAATATCGTCAATTCCAATTCCCATTTGAACGAAGTGCTAGCGCGCCCGACGCTGGCTGCGCTAGAAGGCGTGCGCTCCGATTTCTTTTCCGGCTCCACCGTCAATGCCGCCGTGGTTGCCAATGGCAATAATGCCGGCAGCCCAGTACAAATCGAAAAAGACGTGGGCGTCAAATTAAGCATTACGCCGACCTTCATTGCCAACAACAAGATCAAGCTGGTGGTCGATGCGCAACGCACTTTTTTAAAGCAAGCCAGCAAGGATATCGAGTTTCCTTACAAGGTCGAGCTTTCCAAGATCATGGTCAACGCCAATGTCGTGATGGAATTTGGCGAGACACTGGTGTTAGGCGGCCTAAGTGAAAAGGAAACCACCCGCGGCCGCGACGGTGTGCCATTTTTGCAGGATATTCCGGGTGTACAGTACTTATTTTCTAGCAAGGACAGCACTGATTTCCAGCGCTCGGTGTTGATGCTGATCACGCCCCGCGCTCCGCAATATACCTACCGCTCGGATGAATCGATCATGGCTGACGCCGGCGCCAACGACTCGGCAAGTCTGAAAGAATTGCGCGCCCGTTACGGTGATTGGTTCAAACCCTATCCAAATCTGGCATCGGTTTTCAATCACCTGAACGTATCGTCGATCTATCGCGAATTTCGGACCGGCGATGTCACACTGGAAAAATGGGACAAGCAAAATTCGACCCGCGAACGTCTGCAACAGGCGCTTGATTTTTTGTTTTATTAACCCGATTGCGTGAGCAGCATGTTCTCAACTGACCGACTAACTTATCGACTATTTTTCCGCTCACTCAGCAGCGTTTTTCTCGCTAGCTTAATGTCCGCGCCATACAACAGTGTTGCCGGCGAAAGTCGTTCTACCCAATTGCTTAAATCGAACAAGCGCTGTGTCCAGTGCGACTTGCGTTACGAATCATTTGCCGGCCTTGACCTGAGTGGTGCCGACCTGACCGGCGCCTATTTGTTCGATACCAATTTCAGCAAATGTCTTTTGACAGCGAGTTCGTTCGAAAGCGCGATCCTGATCAATGCACGCCTACAATCAGCCGACCTGACCCGCGCCAACCTATCGAAGGCATCGCTGCAAGACGCCAATCTGCGCGGCGCCTCGCTGCAAAAAGCCAACCTCACCTTCACCAATTTCAATGGCGCCGTATTAGAAGCGGCCGAGCTGTCCGAGGCCAACCTGACCACTGCCACCATGGTCGGCGTCTTGATGAACGATGTGTTTGCCATCGATGCGATACTTCGCGGCACCGACATGCGCCGTGGCGATCTGCGGCGCGGCAATTTTACCGGCGCCGATCTGGAAGGCGCCAACCTCAGTGGCGCCAATTTGAGCGGCGCAAAACTGAGCGCCACCAGCATGCGCAATACCAAATTGGTCGGGGCCGACCTGACGGACGCCACTCTTGATTTTGCCAATTTGCGAAACTCGAACCTGCATAAGGCCAAGCTGGTCGGCGCTAAATTGAATGGCGCCAATTTGGGCAACGCCGATCTCTCCGGCGCCGACTTGACCAATGCGGAAATGGGCAGCGTGTTCGACGAGAATACTAATTATTGCGATGCCAAGATGCCCGATGGATCAAAGGGGCTGTGCAAAAAGTAATGGCGTTTCGATACAAGCGAGTTTGATGTATTGGCATAAAACAGGGGGTATATTGAAAAATACCCTATCACCCGCAGGTTTTCATTGCGCCTTTAAAAATACACTCACCAGTATTATTTCGGCTTTTAAGGCACGATTGCGGCAATTTTGACTACCCGGATTGGCGGGTAGCGTTGCAGGGCTTTGGCAACGCGCATATTGACCAGGAAGGTAAAGCCGGGCGGCGCCTCGATGGGGATGTTTTGCGGCAGGACGTGATCGACCAGGATTTTTTCCGCTTTGGATGCGGTCAATTGACCGGTGGTGTAGTAGCGATTGACCACACCCATGAGCGCATCCGATTCGCGCACGGCGGCTTCGGCGGCGGCTAGCACCGGCAAGTTGCGGGCGGTGGCGGTTTGCGTGATGGCGTCGCGGTTGAGCAGCAGAAATGTATCGGGAGAAAGATAAAGCAAGTCGACTTTTTCATCGGCCAATTCCGACACCAGATGTGGCAAGCGCTCTTTATTAGGTTTGCCGGCGCTATCGACCGGGACGATCCGTTCGATCAGGCTGAAATTGAATTTCTTGGTCAGGGCCAATAATTCTTCGCGCACCACATTCGAGTTATTTTCACTAGGATTGTGAATAAAACCAACCCGTTTAAAAGGCATATAAAGCCGGGCTGCGCGTAACTGGGTTTCCAGCGGTACCAGGTACAGCGTGCCGGTGATATTACGACCCGAAGAATTGAGATCGCGTACCAGCTTGGAGCCGACGGGGGTCGAGGCAATCATGAAAAGCGACGGGATGTCGGTAATATGGCGCGCTGGGTCAAGCTTGTCGTAACTGCCGAGCATTTGCAGCGCCACCGTGGTGCCCCAGGTGACCAATAGATCAGGCTTGCTGGCCCGCACATGGGTGACGAAACCGGGCAATTTTTTGACATCGGTGGCGGCGTCCAGCACTTCGATTTCAACCGGGATTTTGCGTGCGACCCAATATTCCTTAAAACCTTTGCACGCATCTTCGCAGCCGCGAAATACGACCATCACGATACGATACGGCTTTTGCTTGGGCGTAACAGCCTGCGCTTGCGGCGGATAATAAAATGCGGCAAAAAGCAGCCAACCGAGCACGATTTTTTTACGCATAGCGTGACTCCCGACGTGTTGGCGCAGCCAGCAACAAAAATGTACCGCAGGTCAGAACCAACGCGACGCAGCCAAGCGCCGCAGTGGCCTCGCCATAACCGAACAGTGCCGATAAAGAGGCTCCTAACAAGGCGCCCAGAATGCTGCCACCACGTTCAAATACGCGCGACAAGGCAATCACCTTGGAAGAGGAAATCTGCGGCAATTCGACTCGGACGATCTGTAAAGCATGCGCCGTGACCGGTGTTTGGATCAGACTTTGACCAATGCCAAAAGAAATAATCGCTAATCCCAGGGCCCAGGGCGCATCAAACCAAAACAGCAAGAGTGCACCGGCACCGCTGACAAAACCGCCGCCGGCAATCAACATCGCTTTCGATTGCGCGCGACTGGTCAGTCTGCTGCTAAAAGCGTTTCCCGTTAACAAAATGCCGTAAAAAAGCACAAAGAATTGACCGATGGTCGCTTGCGACAAACCATATTGTTTTAGCAACAACGGCGTAATAAAAAATAGCATGCCCGTCAGCAGCATCTTGGAAGGCACGACCGAACACAACATCAAGATCAGGATGCGGCTGTTCGCTAATAGCAAACGGAAATGCCCTTGGCCTGATGCGGTATTGGCACTCGTGGTGTCGTCGTTGGATGGATTCAGATTGAGCGGTTCCGCAACGTTTCTGAAGGTAAGCCACGCCAGCACGGCACTTGCCGCCGCTACCAACATCGCCACCTTTTGGCCGAAGATATCAGCCAGCAAGGCGCCAACTGGCGCACCGCAAACACAGGCGGCGGTAATGGCCGCGACAAAAGTGGCAAGGCCACGCGCATCGCTGCTTTGCGCACTGCAACGTGCGATGTAAACCTGACTTGCGATGGTGGCAAGCGCGTACGCAACCGCCATCACCGAACGCCATAGAATCACTTCATACAAAGTTGAGGCCAGCGCCATGCCGCACAAGCTAACTACAGTCGCAACCACAGCAATTTTAAAGGCTGGCCGGATGCCGATCCGGTCAATGAACCCGCTGCCATACCAGGTGCCAGCACCGGCAAAAAACATATACGCCACCATGGGCGCACTAATCGCCAGCTGGGTACCGAAGCGCCACGAAGAGTCGACGAATTCACGTACATACAAGGGAAAAAAGGAGCGCAGCAGTTCTTCCGATAAAACAAAAAGAAACAGTGCGATACGAACATCACTAGCGGCAGGACGTGCCCATTCCGGCACATTGGACGGCAAGCGCATGCCGAGATTGATACGCAAACGGCTGATCTTGTGATTCGACAATTGCAACAGCTCGGCTAGCGGGCCAATCACACGTCGTGTCAAAGTACGCTCAATGGCGCCGCTGCGCACCCCGGCCACCATTACGCTCCAGGTATCGAATGGGCGGATCAGCCATTGATAGGCAAAGAACAGCGCAATTTCAATGCCTGCGATAAGCGCAACAAATAAAACCACGGCGGCATCGCCAAATAAGACATGCAATTTTTCATTTAAGTAATCGGCCCGCACGCCGACGGTCACCGCAGGTGCGCTGCCAACGTGGGGAATGTCTTGGATAATAATTTCTTCTTTGGACTGATCGGCCTGGCCCCGGGAATAAGTGCGCTGCCCTTGCTTGACCTCCAGGAAAGCAATCTCTGGATTATCTTTTAAGGTGTCGTCGAGAAAGTCTTCCACCCCTACCAAGGATTCAAAAGGGATCCCAAGCGATACAGCCCGGTCTATCGCGGTCTGTACCGATTCGCCGATGGCGCTGGTTTGCAACATAATCTGCGGCAATAGAATTTGCTTAAACCGCTGCACTGCGGCGAATGTGAGCAATAAGGCGGTGCAGATACTTAATACCAGCAGCAATAAAAACGTGCGTTTGGCTAATCGCTTTTCGACCGAAACCGGACTAGCTGTCATTGCCAGGTTAGACATTGCCGCGCGCCTTCTCAAGTTCGGTGGCGGCCTGTACTAGTTCGCTGGCCATATGGGCGATATCGCTCTCGCCTGGCTGGGTTGCAGACTGCCCCATTAAAATACTTTTAGCGCTGGAAATTACGTGGTCGAGCCGGGATAAGGAGCGTAGCAAGAGCGGGGTCAAGACCACCAGCAGCAGCAAGCTGAGCGCGGCTAACACACCGTAGACATAGTGGGACGCTTGAACGATTAAGGCTAGCGGTTTTTCCTTATCGAACCGGATGCTTAAATTGGCCACCAGCCGCCCGATAGGGTCTGTGACCGGCCAACCCAGCACATAACCGCGCAGATCGCTATCGTCAAACCACACCGCTGTCGGCGCACGGCGTTGGCGGGCAACAATGGTCTGCGTGGAAGAAAGGCCGGGGCCGACTTCCCATAAGGTTTTGCCCGACTCCAGATCGAGATCGACCACATGGATCGAGATCAGGCCGGGGTATTGCTTGAGGGTGCGCTCCAGCATTGGCAGCAATTGGCCGTTGTCGCGCAGCTGCAAACCCAGTCCCAATGAACGTTCGACATCGTTTTTCAGGGCCAATCCGACCACATTGATGCGGCTGGATTCGACTTCGATCAGCAACTGCTTGAAGCGATGGATTTGCAGTATTGCCAGCAAGCTTAGCAATACGATCAAAATGCCGGCCGCTACTAAAATGAATCGCAACTTTGCCGTCATGAAATAACTTCAAAAAATGAGTGGTAGCGCTTTTTGACGCTGATAAAAGAATGTTTTTTGAAGGAATTGTACTTGATCAAGCCAAAGGAATTCGACGAAAAATATGCCCAAGAGAAATTAGTAAGGGATAATACGGCGTTGGCGTCCAGCGTATTGATATTTCGCATTTTTTGCTTGTTTAATCGACAAAACATTGTTTTTTGTCAAAAGATCGCGTTTTTGATGCAGTTTGGTATTACCGCCGACATTGATATTTATTGCTGATAGCTGATTGCGCATTTACCTCGGCAATCAGTCCAAGATAGAGATGCATTCACGTCGCCACGCGTAGTCAAGCGTCGGCCCATGCCGTTTTCAGGATCGACAGGATTTATGTTTACCTCAATTACACGCGCACTCTTGCTGCCGCTGGTCAGCATCCTCTCGCTGGGCTACGCTGCACCGGCGCTGGCAGCACGTCATGCACTGTTGATCGGCAACGACAGTTACCAATCCGTCCCGAAACTACGCAATGCGCGTGGCGACGCAGAGGCAATGGGACGTGCATTGCGTAAAGCCGGGTACGAAATTACACTGGTAAAGGATCGTAGCCTAAAGCAACTCAAGGACGATATCCGCCTTTTTAAAACACAGTTGCATGAAGGCGATGAAGTTGTCCTGTTCTATGCAGGGCACGGCGTTCAAATCGGCGCCATGAACTATCTGCTACCAATCGATGTACGCTCCGACACCGAAGATCAGGTGACCGACGATGGCCTGGCCTTGTCAAAAGTGCTGGAAGATATCCGCGAACAAAGGCCGGCACTAACGCTGGCCATTATCGATGCCTGCCGCGACAATCCATTCAAAGGAAAAGGGCGCGCTATTGGCGGCCGGGGCCTGACCGGGGTTGGCGGCGCCACCGGCCAAATGGTGATTTATTCTGCTGGCGAGGGGCAACAAGCGCTGGATCGGCTGGGCGACAACGACCCTGATAAAAATGGCGTATTCACCCGCGTGTTTATAAAGGAAATGGAAACTGTCGGTGTATCGGTCGATCAGGTAGCGCGACGGGTGCGTGAGCAAGTCAATTCAATGGCGCGCAAAGTCAAGCATGACCAGGTGCCTGCGATTTATGACCAGGTGTTGGGACAATTTTATTTTTATGCGCCGTCTGCGACAGCAGGCGCTAGTGCCAGCGGTGTGGTGGCAGCAGCCGATACCAATCCGGCAGTACTGGAACTGGCATTCTGGAATAGCGTGAAAGACAGTCGCGACATCAGTGAATTGCAGGAATATTTGAACAAATATCCTAAAGGGCAATTTGCCGGTTTGGTACAAACCCGCAAACTGAGTATTGAACAGTCGCAACGCCTGAGCAATCAAGCGGCATCAGCCAAGCAAAACGCAGCGCCAGCCAGTGCTGACGCGCAAGAAACAGCATTTTGGAAAAATGTCGAAAACGTCAATAGCGCGGCTGGCTATCAATCCTATCTGGCCAAATACCCAGCTGGCGCCTTCGTCGCTACAGCACGCGGCAGATTAGCAACACCAAAAGTCGAGGCCGACGCCAAACTGGAAAAATCGTTCCGCGATTGCCCCGACTGCGCTGAAATGATAAACATCCCCAAAAACAATCTGGTGCAGGCGTTCGCCCTGAGCAAAACCGAAGTGACCCAAGCCCAATGGCGCAATATCATGGGCACCAGCCCGAGCCAGTTCAAATCCTGCGACGATTGTCCGGTTGAGCAAGTCAGCTGGAATGACACCAAGGAATTTCTCAGCCGACTCAATAGAAAAACCGGCAAGCAATATCGTCTGCCGACCGAGTCTGAATGGGAATACGCCTGTCGCGCAGGCGGTAACAATGACTATTGCGGCACCAACAATGTCGATGACGCGGCTTGGTTCCAGTCCAACAGCGCCAGCAAAACCCATGCCGTCGCGACCAAGCAAATCAATGCGTACGGCATCGCCGATATGAACGGCAATGTATGGGAATGGGTCGACGATTGCTGGCACGCCAATGACAATGGCGTTCCGAAAGACGGCAGCTTATGGGCTGGCGGCGACTGCACCAAACACGCGGTACGCGGCGGTTCCTGGGTCAATGCCGCACGCGACTTGCGTGCCTCTTTCCGCATTTATAACGATTCCAGCCAACGCCTGAGTATCATCGGCTTTCGCCTTGCGCGGTCGCTGCCTTAATTTTAGAGAAAGTACTTCATGAACGATCAATTGACCGCCGATGAATTTGATGCCCTCGCACAAATCAAGCAAGGACCGAAACACGGTCGCCCCAGCGCCTGCGTGGCACGCAATTCCAAGCGGCTCAATGGCTTGAAATACATCAACCACGCCAAGGATGGCAGACTGACGCTGACCGACAAGGGGACGCAAACTTTGTTTGTCAAAAGTTGTATCGATGGCTTGCGCGCCATTTCAACCGATCCGCTGGCGACATTATCCGCCGATGTTCGCACCTTTCTCGGCAAAAAAGGCCATATCGCACCAGCCGTATCTGGTTCGGGCTTCGACATCACCCAAAGAGGGCGTGAAAGCCTGGCCGATATCGATTCCACCGCCCCGTGATTGCGCGAGATTAATTCGTTCATTGGAATTTTCAAGCCGTTTAACTTTTGCCTCTAAAAAATATAGTGTCTTCCATTTTTAAACATGTCAAAAGAGATTGATCGCGATCAGAACCTGTCGCCTACATCGCACTCTAATATGTCATTGCATCGCAGCAAACACCAACGTGTTTGACACCTTTTTGGTTTATGCTCTACAGTTGAATCGAAAAAAATGGTGTCTAAAATGTTAATTTCGACAAGAAATAGTAGATAAATCGTCCATTTATACGCAGTCTAGCAAGGATCCAATTGCAAAAACTGGAGACAAAACTCTCGCTGCAACGCAGCATCGGTATAATGAAATGGCGGTGAACAGAAGGAGTTGACGTATGAATTGGATAGAAAAATGGTTTGAACAACGCCGCGTAAAGGCTCTGAAGCGGAAAGTTGCACGTATGAAAAGTGAAGCGGAAGCCGCTGATGTCTTGCCGCTGATGCCGGCAGTCGAAACAACCAGTCATCGAATCCGGTTGGAGCGGATTATTATATTGGAAAAAGCCATCGAGAAAATCGAGTCACACAAAGGACAAGCTTCAGGCCACACCTCTGGCTCCTCCAGATAATCGTCTGGTTAATCAAAACACGATTGCAAAAATCGAACAAGTCTCAAATCAGTAAAAACGGTCTGCAATCCATATGGATTGCAGACCGTTTTTACGTTTTAAGCTTTACAACGACAACGACGAGAACCCAAGCCCATCCATTGTAGGAATGGCTACAAAATCTCTAGTTGACTGGCGTCACCGACACTTCGACACGAATATTGCCATTCGGCTTGCGCGGCATGATGGTGCTGAAACTTTTACCTTGATACTGATATGTTACGTTATATCCAGTGACGCGCTGCTCTTCCCGATTAACGGTTTCGCAGCGGCGTACTTGGCGTGAGGACGGTTCGTCGTATTCGTCATTATTTGAGCGATTATTCGACAAATTATTCCCCACGATGGCGCCACCGATGGCGCCGGCTGCAGTCGCTGCAGTACGGCCATTGCCGCCGCCGACCTGATTGCCCAGCAACGCACCGGCAATGCCGCCAATGACTGCCCCGCCTACGCCATTGGACGAGTTGTTACGCCGTACCGGCTCCACTCTTTCAGTCTGCGTATAGCACTTTTCTTCAGGTGTCACCAGCCGCTCGATGCGGGGCGTGGCGCGTAACACCTTGGCTGAATCATAGAACCGCTGTTCTTCAGCATCGCCTTGTGTTGCCGAATATTGCGCTTGACCATTATCGTCGTCGTATTCATTTGCTTGCACCGACAGCGACGTGCCGAGGCAAGCAACGGTGATGACAGAGAGAAGGATTTTCATATCTATTTTCCTGACTTAAATCATTGAAGTTTATTTATACCGCAGAGAAATACTATGTTCTGTACGCCAGCGCACCAACAATCCGGGCCAGAAAGAATATCCTGAACGATTGATTGCAAGTAAATTATGCGTGGCGCATACAGGAATGAAAGAAACTTTTACACCTGCTTGCATTCGTCTTGCAATCGCACTATTCAAAGGAGATTCACATGTCTTTAATCATTTATCTGATCGGTTTCGCCATCTTGATTGGCGGTGTGGCGTGGGCACTGATTACCGCTGGCGTACCACACCTGTATGTAGTGATTGCGTCTGTCATCATGCTGGGCATCGGGATTTTGACCGGGGTTGCTAAAACTCGCAGCAAAGACCCCTCTTGATTTGTTATAAAACTCGCGGCTGATAACTACATTGGGCGCTTTACGCCGATACGGCACCGCCCAGTTTAAGTTCCTGATAAGGCACTTCAAGCGGCAACGTAGTTTTGGCCTTGCCGGTATATTTATTGACCAAACAAATCAAACACGGTCGATGCAAGAACTGGACAAAGCACTTCCGCACAAAATACGCATAAAACCATTAACGCGCCTTGCTCGAGCAAGGCGTGTAGCTTCCACACTTGCTATTAAACCTCGCCCGCGATCCTTGATGCCGGAAACCAACCGCCAAATATATCTAAAACAGCCGTCGCAGTGAGCTTAAAAACGTAGCCAGACAACATCGATATCGTCATCAATACTGCATGGTGTATTTATTTAGACCCAATAAATACGTGCGGCATAATGGCAATAATGCCTTATACTCCCCAAAAAATAACGTATTCTTTTCAGTATCAATCAAGCTATTTAGTCATCCAGCCATCTTGATCCACCTCTCGCGTTCATGACCACGCATTCAAGCAGCAAGCCAGCCGCATACCCGCTGTTGCCCAGCATGCTCTGCTTGGGCGGCGCATTGCTATTCATGACTGTGTCCGCCCTGCTGTATTGGCCGGCGCCGGAAGTCGCCTTCCGCACCGACAATTCGCCGGTGGCATGGCTGTCCAGTGCGCAATTATGGGCGATGGCGATATTGACGCTGCGATTGTGGCAAGACTCAACAATGCCACGCGGCCTGTGTCTGTGGCTCTGCGTCGGGATGATGGGGATGGCGTTCGACGAACAATTCATGCTGCATGAACATTGGAAATATCGGTGTCTGGAATGGTGGAGCGCATGCCGTTTTGGCTGGGTAACGGAATTGCCGATGCTGCTGGTCGCTGCATTGGGCGTCTTCACCGGCGTATGGCTGCATCGCAGCCTGCCCGGCCGCACCCAGCGCCTGCAATGCTGGCTGGCACTGGGCGTGGGCCTGTTTGCCCTATACCTTCGCGCCACCCAGACACCGATCGAATTACTCCCGTACAAAGCGGCCTTGCTGGTGGTAGCAGAAGCCTTGTTTACCGGCATGCTGCTGAGCATTCCGGTCAAGTTTACGGCTTTGCGTTGAGGCTGGCGAATTTGACGCCAATTTCTGGCCCTAATGTCGGGCACGCAATCAGGTGCATTCGCCGTAGGAATCCTGTTCAAACGGATACCATTCACCGCCGATATTGGCGAATACTTGACGTAGTTTCAGCAAGGGATTGGGCCCGGTAATCATCGGCGTGCCCCACACATCCCATTGCACAAAATCAGGCACCGCATCGCCGTTCAAATCAATTTCGTAAATGGCGACTTTGCTAACGCTGCCGTCGGCGTTGCTGGGGGTAGGCACCCGTTCGGTACGGGTAGCAATCTTTGCCTTTTGAAAAGGCAAGGCCGCCGGCGCCTGGAACCACATCAATTCATCCTTGATGCCAGGATAGCCCGGCAATAACGTCTTGCCCATGCGTTTATTGCGCAAGCCCTCATAACAGCGCCCGCCGGGGCCAAACGGCGTCTCGGTCAAAGTCGGCGTCCAGCGATACGCGCCGACCAAGCCGGTGCGCCCGATCACATGCTCGATCACGGGCCGCTCCAGCGTCAATGCATATTTGCCGATATCCCAGGCACCGGTATAGCGCAGCATGTCGTAGTCCCATTCCCATTTGGGTGTACCGGTGACGCGTCCGCGTTCAACGATACCGAAATTGGCGCTCAAGCGTTCCGGGGCGGCGCTACCGGGCGCCAGTTCCTTCGCGCTTTTGAACAAGGATGGCCGAATTTGCGGCAAGCGCAAATGTGGCAATTCTTCGACGCGGCAATCGCTCACCGACATATAGACGTGCGGGTAATGTTGGGCATCTGGATATTGCAATTCCGTCAGCCCCTTGCTTGACTGCAAAACTTTGGCGTCTTGCATCTGACGGCAATTGAGCAAGGGCGGATTCAAGTCGGCCGAGGCAATCAAACCTTTGCCCAGTTCAGCCTTCATCGCCTCGAACTCCGGCACCGGATAGCGGGTCAGCGGCGGCGGCGCGTCTGTGCGGATAATTTGTTGTCCATGATCATGACCGTTTTCCCGCTCCAATTGCTGGGGTGTCAACAAGGTTTGCTGGAAATATCGACCCGCCGAAAATAGCGCCGCCATCGATGGCGCAATCCAGAATGCACGCGGCGGCGAATATTGCGGATGCTCCTTATCGCCCACCGAACCCGTCGTCACTTCAGCCAAGCTTAATAGTCGCTCGCCCAATAATTTACACGCTACAAAACCACGTTGCCCCTTGCCCCAGGCAATTTCGCAGCTCTTGTCTTTTTGCGATATCAGCGTCACCGCCGTATTGCTGGTGACATGCGCGATGACCGCGCTGTCGCTGGCATCCGAACTGCGCACGTTGACCCAAGAGCCATGCACCCAACGTTTGCTGGCATCGTCGGTGGCATGGGCAGGCAACAACATCAGTAAAGATAGACCGACCACGACGCTGCAAGGTTGACGGGATAGTCGGCGTTTAAACGCGCCAGTCATAGGGATTTTCATTGAATTTTTGCGCTTGTTTCTGGAAAGAGACAGACGCCAGTTTACGTCAACGCTAGCCCCATGGGGCACGAAATATACTCCATGCTGTATTTTTTTAGGCGCATTAAAAACGAGCGGGAACAGGATACTTTTGCCTTATACCCCCATAAAAACACCCCTATTGGAAGTAAAACTTGATGCGAATGCAGCGGCTTTTTTTAAGCAGTCCATCACCGCAATTGCATCATTGAAACAGTGACTGTGATTCGCGGCCAAGGCCGCTAGAACAAGCCACCTCTATTCGCCAAAAGCCGCCAGCACCTTTTGCGCCACCAGCACCGATGAACTCGGATTCTGGCCAGTAATCAACTGACCATCACGCACGGCAAAACTCTGCCAGTTCGGCGCTTTCTGGAACTGGCCGCCTAAGGCGCGCATCCGCGTTTCCAACATGAAAGGCACGATCTCGGTCAAGCCGGTAGCACTTTCTTCCTCATCGGTAAAAGCGTTGACTTGCTTGCCGGACAAGATCGACTGGCCGTCCGCCCGTTTGGCCGTCACCAAACCGGCGGCACCGTGGCAGACCGAGGCGACGATTTTATGTGCGGCAAACGCCGCCTCCACCGCGCGCGTCACGCCGGCATCGCCGGGCAAATCCCACATGGCGCCATGCCCACCGGGGAAAAATACCGCGTCAAACTGGGTTGCATCGACGCTGGCCACTGGTATCGTCGCGCCCGCTTTGGCTTGCGCCGCGGGGTCGGCTAGAAAGCGCTCGGTGGCAACTTCGTTTTGTCCTGCAGGCTTCAAGCTCGACGGGTCGAAAGGCAGCTTGCCACCCAAGGGCGAAGCGATCTGCACCTCGACGCCCGCATCACTGAAAATAAAATATGGCGCGGCCAATTCCTCGGCCCATACGCCGGTCTGCCTACCAGTATTGCCCATCACCGCATGCGAAGTAGCGATCATCAAAATACGTTTATTCAATGTACTCATAGTGTGATTCTCCTTTTGTTTGAACTGCTGCTTGATTGCCTAATGAATCCATTAAGAATTTGACGGAACCCGTGGCAAACACTTTAATGGCAATCAAAAGAGTAATAAACTACGCCAGTCTCACTTTATTCATTACACAATGTAACTCATGAATCAGTCATCAAGCGCCGTGCAACTCGGCAGCATCCAATTTTTTTGCAAAGCCGCCGAGCTGGAAAGTTTTACCGCCGCCGCCGAAATCTTTGGCGTCACGCCGGCCGCGATCAGCCGTTCCGTGCGCCGCATCGAAGAGCGTCTTGGGGTGCGCCTGTTCGCCCGCAGTACGCGGCAAATCAAACTGACCGATCAAGGCCGGCTGTACTACGAACAGTGTCGCCAAGCCCTATTGCAGATTGGTGAAGCGGAAGCTGCCATCAGCGGCCAGCAAGCATCGCCCAGCGGGATCGTGCGTCTTAGCATTCCGACCACCTACGGCCACTACCGGGTATTGCCATTGTTGCCCACCTTCCATGCGCGCTATCCCGGCATCACGCTCGACATCAACCTGTCAAATCGCAATATCGACTTTATCGAAGAAGGTTACGACCTGGCGATCCGCGCCGGCCAACCAGCCGATTCGCGCCTGATCGCACGCAAGCTGGAAGACGCCGCCGTTTGCGTGTTTGCCGCACCCGCCTACCTGCAACAACGCGGTACGCCGCAGACGCTGGAACAGTTGCAGCAGCATGACTGCATCCAATTCATCCTGCCTAGCACTGGTAAAGCAATGCCCTGGGTTTTCAAGCGGGATGGCGTTGATCTGGATTTGCCCTTTGACAGCAAGGTACGCTTTTCGGAAGACGTACTAGGATGCGTGACTTACGCCAAGGCTGGCGGCGGCATATGCCAGATTTTCCGCTTCATCGCCGAAGAAGATTTGGAGCAAGGTACGCTGGTCGAACTGCTGCAGCCTTTCGCCGGGCGCTTTCGAGCATTCTCATTGCTGTACCAACAAAACCGCCATCAATCGGCGTCGGTTAGGGCGTTGATTGATTTTATGGTGACGCAATCGGCTCTTCTCAATAACACGACAAGTTGAGATGATGCGGACGCATTGGCACACCGCAGGCTCGCAAGACCTACACTTGCCAGATAATACTGTTACCAGTATTTATTTTAGCCCAACAAATACGTGCGGACAGAGTGCATATTTTTCATATACCCCCCTATTTCCTTAAAAATAATTACGAGACATACTGACGCCAACAATCAACCTTGCATGATTACGCTCCCTTGAAAGTTGTTACGTCACCGTTTTTGTTAAAGGAAGGGAAATATATTTTTTGGTCGCCGAACCGTTTCCGCAATGTCACGCCTCTTAGTTGAAGAATCTACTTGGCTTCATTCTTTTCTAAAAGGACATCGACATGCTTTACATCAAAAACCTATCTGGCTGGCACCGTACCGGACGTTTAGTTGCAGCCGTATTAATGGCTAGTTGCGCCGCACATTATGGCCTGACGCCAGTGGGCATAATCTTCGGCATCGCCAGCCTGGTCACCGGCCTCACTGCCGTGTTTGGTTACTGCCCCATGTGCAAAGTCGGTGGCAAGCCACGCATTGCCGACAAATCATAGGCAAAGCCATGAGCAGTGACCCCGCGAATGTCGACGCACTGTTTGCCTGCGCGCGCAACGGCGACCAATGCGCAATGGAAACGTTATTGCGCAAGCTGCAACCCGATTTGCGCCGTTACGCACGAAGGAGTTGTTCGTCTTCCGATATCGACGAAGCGGTCCAAGACGCCATGTGGATCATTTACCAGCGCGCCGGAGCGCTACGATTTGTGGCCGCCCTATCGAGTTGGTTATTCAAGATCGTATTACGCATTTGTCTGCGCATGAAGAAGCGTGCGGCCGAAACGGAAGAGTTCGATGAAGAAAATTTGGCCCACACAAGCGATTCGCAACAAGAAGTTGCCAATTTGCGGCTGGACCTTGCCACCGTATTATCCAGACTCGACAGGCACCAACGCGAGGTACTGCTAATGCGCGACGTGTTCGGTTATTCCGCTGAAGAAACTGCGCTGCAGTTAAATATTTCCGTACAAGCCTCGAAGAGCCGGCTGCATCGGGCAAGAAGCACGGTCAGACAGCAATTGATATGTCTTGATACGCATTGATAAACAAGGAGCTGGAAAATGGTATTCGGCAATAAGTCACTCTGGTTACACCTGCTACGCGGCATGCTCGGCTTCGGCGCCTTGGCCGGCGCGCTCGCCACCGCCAACATCATGCTCTGGCCCACGCTATTTTTGATGCCGTTTGCGCTATGGATGCTCAAGGGCTGCCCGATTTGCTGGACGGTCGGCTTGTTTGAAACGGTGGCGGCGTTGATTCATAAACGCATGGAACGGGAACCGTTGTAAGACGAACGATTTCCGTATCACAATTGAATATCTCGAAAAGGAAATCGCAGTCACGCAAACTGACTGAAATCGGGTTTTCTTTTTTGGAAAAACGCCATGAACGCTTCCTTTGCTTCAGGCGCATTCAACATGCTGCCGAACAACGCTATTTCTTCCTCCATCTTGGCGACCATCGCCGCGTTTTGATCGCCTTTCATTAAGCGTTTGGTGGCGCGGATCGAGGCGGCGGGAAGCGCCACTAGTTTGGCGGCTTGGGCGGTGGCGAACGGGATCAAATCGGCCAGCGGCAACACTTTATTGACCAAGCCCATGTCACAAGCCTCCTGCGCCGAGAACGCTTCGCCCAACATCAGTTTTTCCGCGGCGCGCTGGTAGCCGGCAATGTGCGACAGCAGCAGGCTGGAGCCAAATTCTGGGCACAGGCCAAGCTGGGTGAAGGGCATCGACAGCTTGGCATTGTCGGCGGCGTAAACCAGGTCGCAGTGCATCAGTAGCGTGGTGCCGATGCCGACTGCCTGGCCGGAGACAGCGGCAACTACCGGCTTACTGGCTTGGCTGAGGGCGCGCATGAATTGGAAAATCGGGCGGTCGGCGGCCAGCAAGTTGTCGCCGGGCGCAAAACTTTTCATGAAGTCCTGGATATCGTTGCCGGCACTAAATACCTCCGGCTTGCCGGTGAACAGGATGGCGCGGATAGCCGCGTCTTGTTCGGCCTCTTGCAAGGCCTCGGCCATGAGTTGGTACATGGCGGTGGTGATGGCGTTCTTTTTGTCGGGGCGGTTGAATTCGATGCTGAGAATGCCGTTGGCCTTGCTGGTCAAGATGTCCATGTGTTCTCCTGATGATTTTTATGTGTGTGCTGTGGCAGTTTTTTGGCTACTGGCGCTGAAAATATACTGGGCAGTGTATTTTTAAAGACGCAATGAAAACGTGCGGGAGGTGGGTGTTTTTGGCATATACCCCCCACAAAATAATTAAAAATAGGGTGCGCACGCGATAAAAAGCCGCAAAGTCATCAAACCCTGCGGCTTTTTGAATTACCAAAACACCTTACATCCGCTCAAAAATCCCAGCCGCGCCCATGCCCGTACCGACGCACATGGTCACCATGCCGTACTTCAGATTATTGCGGCGCATGGCATGGATCACGGTGGCGGAGCGGATTGCCCCAGTGGCGCCCAGCGGATGGCCAAGTGCAATCGCGCCGCCCATCGGATTGACCTTGGCCGGATCGAGGCCGAGGTCTTGGATCACAGCCAGCGATTGCGCGGCGAAAGCTTCGTTCAGCTCAAACCAGTCGATCTGGTCTTGCGTGATGCCGGCTGCCTGGCAAGCGGCAGGGATCGCCAGCTTTGGTCCAATTCCCATGATTTCGGGCGGCACGCCTTTGACGGCAAACGAGGCGAAGCGCGCCAGCGGGGTCAGGTTAAATTGTTTGAGGATTTTTTCACTGACCAGAATCAAGGCGCCGGCGCCATCCGACATTTGCGAACTATTGGCGGCGGTAACGCTGCCTTTGGCGGCGAAGACGGGTTTGAGTTTAGCCAAGGATTCCATGCTGGAATCGGCGCGCGCGCCTTCATCCTGGCTGACGCTACGGGTCTTGATATCGATCTGGCCGCTGGCAAGATTGGGGAAACGC
>JAZKIX010000244.1:23670-28338 GCA_040384645.1 Pseudomonadota bacterium
TACGCCGTCACCGAGCTGACGCGAAGTGAAGACCTCGAATATGTGGTCTTCGACGTCCTCGAGTTGCTGGGTCAGTCAACCATTCACGAAACATATGACACGCGGCGAGCCTTCCTCGAGGAGATCTTCTCGCGGGATCACGTCAACGCCCTCACATGCGTTCATCTGGCCGAGAGTTGGTCGATTGAAACGCTCGATGATGTCGACCGAGGTCATTTCATCGTTGAAAAATCCCGCTTGCTGGGCGGCAATGGCGCGCCGGTGTGATTCGACCGCGAAGGCATCTTGCTGCTCGCGCGTGACTTTCCATTGCTCGGCGACGCGCTCGGCAGTCAATCCCATGCCGTACGCCATGCCGATATGTTCCTCCTTGAAGATCTTCATATTGATCGAGGGATGGTGACCCATCATCGGCACCATCGACATCGATTCGGCACCTGCTGCGATCATCACGTCAGCCTGGCCGACGCGGATTCGGTCGGCAGCCATCGCCACCGCCGTGATGCCGGAGGCGCAAAAACGGTTGATGGTGACGCCGCCGACGGTACTGGGCAAGCCAGCCAGCAATACAGCCATGCGCGCCATATTGCTGCCCTGTTCAGCCTCAGGAAAAGAGCAGCCGACGATAGCGTCTTCGATCATGGCGGGATCAAGGCCGGGCACTTGCAACAGCGCCGACTGGATCGCCCGCACCAGCAAATCGTCAGGACGGGTGTTCTTGAACATGCCGCGTGGTGCCTTGCCGATCGGGGTGCGGGTGGCTGCGACGATGTACGCTTCTTGAAGTTGTTTTGACATTTTTGTCACCTAAATTAGTTACGTACTGGTTTGCCGGTTTGCATCATGCCCATGATTCGCTCTTGCGTTTTGGGATGATTCAACAGCTCCATGAATGCATTGCGTTCCAGGTCAAGTAGCCATTGCTCGCCCACGATACTGCCTTGCTCGACTTCGCCGCCAGAGACAATCTCGGCGATCATCGCGCCCAGCTTGTAATCGTGGGCCGAAATGAAGCCGCCATCGCGCATATTGACCAGTTGCGCCATGATGGTGGCCATGCCGTAGCGGCCTGCGACCGGGATCTGTACCTTCATCGGTGGCCGGTAACCGGCGTCGAACATGGCGCGGGCTTCGACCTTGGCGACGTGCAGCAGTTCATACGGATTGAAGACGATCACGTCATCGTTCGACAGGTAGCCCATTTGCTTGGCTTCCAGCGCCGACTTGGAGACATTGGCCATCGCCGCATTGGTGAACGACACCTTCAAAAATTGCAGGATGTCATTGCCCTTGGCCGCTTGCGCGGCGCGCACGGCGGCTTCTTTCAAGCCGCCGCCGGCCGGGATCAGGCCGACGCCGACTTCGACCAGACCGACATACGATTCAATCGATGCGACCCGTTTGGCGGCATGCATCATCAGCTCGCAACCGCCGCCCAAAGCCAGCCCCGCGACTGCGGCGACCACCGGCACGCTGGCGTATTTCATGGCTTGGTGCGCGTTTTGCAACTTGGCCACTTCCGGCTCGATGGCCTTGACGCCGCCGGACATGAAAAGTGGCAACATCGATTGCAAATCGGCCCCAGCAGAAAACGCGCCGCCTTCGGCTGCATCGGCATTCCACAACACCAGGCCTTTGAAATTCTGTTCGGCTTCCGCAATCGCCTTACCCAGACCGGCAATCACGCCAGCGCCGATGACGTGCATCTTGGTCTTGGTCGAGAGGATCAAGACTTCGTCGCCTTGATGCCAGATCCGTACCGATTCATCTTCAAATACGGTAGTGCCAGCAGTCTTACCGTCAATTACGCCATCGCCCACTACCGGAGCGCGGAAGGCCTGGCGCTGATACACGGCCAGTGTGGAACGCGGCACAAAACCATTGGAGATGGCGGAGTAGGAGCCCTGCGGCGTATGCACGCCTTTTTCACTGGCTGGACCTTCGAAAACCCAGCTTGGCAGCTGCGCATTGCACAGCGCTTTGCCAGCCTCGATATCTTCCTTGACCCAGTTGGCCACTTGCTGCCAGCCGGAGGCTTGCCATGTTTCAAACGGGCCGACATTCCAGCCGAAACCCCAACGCATCGCAAAATCGATATCGCGTGCATTGCCGGCAATAGATTCCAGATGGACGCCGATGTAATGAAATACGTCGCGGAAAATCGCCCATAAAAATTGTGCTTGCGCGTTGCTTGATTCGCGCAAGGCTTTCATGCGTTTGACCGGATCTTTTTCCTTCAAGATGCGGCCGATGATGTCATCGGCCTTGCCGCCGCCGGTGACGTAGCCACCCGTTGCTGGATCGAGACGTTGAATATCCTTGCCGACTTTTTTATAAAATCCGGCACCGGTTTTCTGGCCCAGCGCACCAGCTGCGACCAGTTTAGCCAGAACATCCGGTGTCTTGTAGAGCGGGAAGAATGGATCGTTGGGCAGCGTGTCTTGCATAGTCTTGATGACGTGGCCCATCGTGTCCAGCCCGACCACGTCGGCAGTGCGGAAGGTGCCGGACTTGGCGCGGCCCAGTTTGGCGCCGGTCAGGTCATCGACCACATCGACCGACAGGCCGAATTTTTCCGATTCATGGATGGTGGCGAGCATGCCGAAAATGCCGACCCGGTTGGCGATGAAGTTGGGCGTGTCCTTGGCGCGGACTACGCCTTTGCCGAGTGTGGTGGTGAGGAAGCCTTCGAGCTGGTCGATGATTTCAGGTTGGGTCGCGGCAGTCGGAATCAGCTCCACCAGATGCATATAGCGCGGCGGGTTAAAGAAATGCACGCCGCAGAAACGCGCTTTCAATTCGGCGTCAAAACCTTCCGACAAGGCAGTGATCGACAGGCCGGAGGTGTTGGAAGCGAAAATCGCATTCGGGGCGATATGCGGCGCGACTTTTTTGTACAAGTCATGCTTCCAGTCCATGCGCTCGGCAATGGCTTCGATGATCAGGTCGCAACCGGCCAACAGGTCGAGGTTGTCTTCGTAATTAGCCACTTCGATATAGGCGGCATCGTCCTTGTTGCCGAACGGCGCGGGACTGAGTTTTTTTAGGTTATCGATGGCGCGCAGGACGATGCCGTTTTTCGGGCCTTCCTTGGCGGGCAGATCGAATAAAACCACCGGTACTTTGGCATTGATGCAATGCGCCGCAATCTGCGCACCCATCACGCCGGCACCGAGTACGGCCACTTTTTTAACGATGAAATTTGACATGCTTATTTCCTTGTAATGGGGTGCTGCGCTTGATTCGTTGAAGCAGCGTCCTAAGATGATTCGTAATTCGTAGGGTGCGCCCCGCGCACCGCTCTTGCTAGGCTGCTCAAACAACGGTGCGCGGGGCGCACCCTACAGGTCTCTAGAATAAATCCGCGTCCAACGACATCAAATTAGCCGAACCTGAACGCGCCTGACGGATCAGCATCGCGGTCTCTGGCAACAGGCGGGCAAAGTAAAAGCGCGCAGTCGCCAGTTTCGATTTATAAAAGGTGTCGCTGGAATCTTGTTTTGCCAAAGCAATCTTGGCCATTTGCGCGAAGAAATATGCGTACACCAAATGTCCCACTACCCGCAAATATGGCACCGCAGCGGCGCCGACTTCATCTGGATTCTGGAACGCTTTCATGCCAATTTCCATGGTCATCTTGGTCACTTTGTCGCCCAGGTCGCCCAGCGGCGTGATGAATTCGCTCATCGCTTCGTCGATGCCGTTGTCTTCGACAAAGGTTTGAATCAGCGCGCCGAATTTACGCAGTTTGGCACCGTTATCCATCAGGATCTTGCGCCCCAGCAAATCGAGCGATTGCACGGTGTTGGTACCTTCGTAAATCATGTTGATACGGGCATCGCGCACGTATTGCTCCATGCCCCATTCGGCGATATAACCGTGACCGCCAAATACTTGCATCGCTTCCGAGGTCGCGATCCAGCCGTTATCGGTGATGAAAGCCTTGATGATCGGGGTCAATAGAGCGACTTGATCGGCAGCGTCCTTGCGCACTTCTTCATCGGGGTGATTGAGTTCTTTGTCGATTTGCAAAGCGACGTAGGACGTGAAGGCACGCCCGCCTTCGGCATAGGCTTTGGCGGTTAGCAACATGCGCCGTACATCCGCATGCACGATGATCGGATCGGCCGGTTTATCGGCGGCCTTGACGCCGGACAGGCTACGCATCTGGATGCGGTCTTTGGCATACACCAGCGCGTTTTGATACGCCACTTCGGTCAGACCGAGCGATTGCATGCCGACGCCAAGACGGGCGGCATTCATGAAGACGAACATGGCGTTCAGCCCCTTGTTAGGCTCGCCGATCAGGGTGCCGAAGGCGCTATCCAAATTCATCTGGCACGTCGAGTTGCCATGGATGCCCATTTTTTCTTCAATCGCGCCGCAGGTGATCGGGTTGCGCGCACCCAAACTACCGTCGGCATTGGGCAAGAATTTAGGCACCAAAAATAGGGAAATCCCCTTCGATCCTTCCGGCGCGCCGGGCAAACGCGCCAGCACCAGATGGACGATATTGGCGGCCATATCGTGTTCGCCAGCCGAGATAAAAATCTTGCTGCCAGTAATTTTGTAAGAGCCATCGGCTTGCGGTTCAGCCTTGGAGCGCAACATGCCCAGGTCGGTGCCGCAATGCGCTTCGGTCAGGCACATGGTGCCGGTCCATTCGCC
>JAZKIX010000245.1:0-7456 GCA_040384645.1 Pseudomonadota bacterium
GGGTTGAGTGCGTTTTCGGGGGTAGCCAAGGATGCGGCGGTCGCTGCGAAATAAGTGGCCAAATTAACAGACAATGCGTTTCGCTACAAATGCCTAAAGTGTTAAGGCATTTCGTGCGACGCATTGCTTCTGTCCAGCCGGGCGTCGCTTCAGAATGTAAATGAAATTTTATTGGACGCTATGGAAAATTCGGAATTTGAATCGCAATCCCAAAAAAATATGATCCGGCTTTGCCCAACTCGACTCGGGTACCGTGCAGCGGGGCTTTATATTGGTTATACGCTGTCTTTTATACTTAAAGAGCTGTCGGGTGTGCGCAATTGCCCTCCTACGCCGGATCATTACTGGCCACTCAATATTTTGCTAGCTATGAATTCGGCCGGATGCCTGTTAATTGTCTGGATAGTCATGGCATGGATTGAAAAAAAAATATGGCCATTCATATCAACCGGAACAATCAAAGCAATGGTCTATAAAGAAATAGAGCGATCAATAGTGTTACTCATCTGTGCTGGTTTAACTATTTGGCCATTCTTACCCAGTTTTAATGCGAACAATCTATTCTGTGTGCGGTAATGAAATTTAAAGTGCAGTAGCTTGGGCAGGGTCGCCGAGGCTTACCTACTCAACAATAGTCCATGAACGATGCTCTCCAATATCCGCAGATCGAAGCAATGAAATCTGTTTTAACAAAGTTAGGCATAGATCCGTCATCACGATATGACAACAAAGATCAAGACTTTGAGTACTCCACCTGCAAGCCAGCCGAGCTAGAGCGATACATTGAGCTATACGTACGCGAAGATACTTCCGCATTTGAAAAACGTGTTCTCGGTTGTTACTTTCTTGCTTGCTTAAATCACTATATTCAAGAGAACGATGGCGAACATCCGGCTCAACAAATTGCGTTCAATTTATTAAACAAAGATATTCAAATACATCAAACTGAACTGGAGTATTGGGCGAGCAAATTCAAATGAACTATTGCCCAACGTACTTCCAACTCGATCTACCGTGTTACCTTCCAAAATAAATGATCGTCGACCAAACTTCCATAGGAGCTGGCAATGTCAGTCACCCGCAATCCAACAGCATCGGTTCAAGCCAATGGCAAGCAACTGGTCCGGCTTTCAAAACTTGAAATCGACCCGGCCCAGCTAGAAAATTATAAATCCGCCTTGAACGAAGAAATCGAAGATTCCATGCGACTAGAGACTGGCGTACTGACCTTGTATGCCGTGTTTGAAAAAATCAAACCGCACCATCTGACCATTCTGGAAATTTATGCGACGCATGACGCCTATGCAGCGCATATCAAGACCGCTCATTTCTTGAAATACAAGACCGCCACACTAGAAATGGTCAAGAAACTTGAACTGATTGACGTCGATCCACTGATACCCGATTTAAAAATCAAGTAATGGAGCGCTTGGACTAGCCGTTCATCCTGCTCCTACTTCATGCGTCAATGGTGCTGTGCATCTGAAACAAATAACAGCGTGAATCTTACACGTCTGGCATCAGATATTAGGGGGTATATGCCAAAACCATGCCTAATCCGCACGTTTTCATTGGCTATTTTTAAATACTGCCGCCAGTATATTTAAAACGATATCAAGGGTTTTCAAGCGCTGGCGCAGTCCATTTGCCGCCAGGCGCGAGCCGGTTTAAGGCAGCCTCCAATTCCACCAATGCAATATCTGCCGACTTTTTGCCGCTTAGTACCTCGTGCGTGGCGCTCCAGAACAAGGCGCTGACCTGGTCATATTTGCCGCCGGTGACGGTCGAAGGGCGGCGCACGGCGGTGGCGAAACTGTCGTATAGCTCGGCCATGAAGGGATTGGCCTTGACCAGTGCCGGGTCGGAATAGAGCGACATGATGGTGGGATTGACCGAGGAGCGGATCGCGCGCGGGCCTTGCACTTCGGCGCTGGTGAGGTAGTTGACCAGGTCGGCGGCCAACGCCTGATTTTTGGAATATTTGGAGACTGCCAATTGCCAGCCGCCGAGCGCGCCGGTGCTGCGTCCCGCTGCGCTACCGGTGGGCAATGCCATGACGCCGACCTTGCCGCGCACCATGCTGTCGGCGCGTTGCGAGCCGGCCCACACCACCGGCCAGTGGCGCACGAAGACGGCGTTGCCGGACTGGAAAACGCCACGGCTTTCTTCTTCGCCGTAGTTGAGTACGGCCTTGGGGCTGATGCTGCCGATCCAGCTGGCAGCGGTCTTGAGTGCTTCAATCGCATGCGGGTTGTTGATGGTGACTTTGCCGTTTTCATCGATCAAGGTGCCGCCGCAGTAACTGCCGAGCCATTCCATCGCATTGCAGGTCAGGCCTTCGTAGGCACGGCCTTGCCAGACGTAGCCCCACATTTTCAGATTGCCGGCGGCGCGTTCGGCATCTTGGGTTTTCTTGGCGGTGACGGCCAGTTCTTTCCAGGTTTTAGGTAAGCCAAAACCATATTTTTTGAGCAAGTCCTTACGGTAAAACATGATGCCGGTATCGCTATACCAGGGCAGCGCGATCAACCTGTTATTGACCGTATTATTGGCCAACATATCGGGAAAGAATTGTTTCTCGACGCTTTTCGAATAGGGTCGCAGGTCGATGAAATAATTGGCCATCAGGCCCGGCCAGATCACGTCAATTTCAAAGATATCGATCTTGTCGGAAGCGCTCCTGAGCAAGCCAAGGTAGAAAGCCAGCCGCTCGTTGGAATCGTTGGGTGCATTGACGACATGCACTTCGTTATTGGTTTTGCGGGCCCAATCCTCGGCCACGCTGCGGCAGATTTCCGGGTGGGAATGGACGCTATCGCAAGACAAATTGATGGTGGCGGCATGGCTGGCGCCGCAGAGTGCCAGTGTAATCAGGCCAACGATCAGCGACACCTTGCCGAGTTTGGCGGCGAGCATTGAAAACAATGACAGCAGCTGGCTGGCAAGCTTATGTTGGCATGACTGTGTGGCGTGCATGGTGGTCATCAAGTCCATCAAAATTGGTTCAGCTTAGTGATTTAGATTCAACATGGCTTGTAAAGACTGACCTACTCAAGCAAAGCCAGCAGCGCTTTTTGTGAATACGGCTTTTGCAAAAAGGGATGCGCCGGCGGCCAATCGGCTCGTTCGGCATGGGTTTCCATCGGCAAGCCGGAGGTCAGCACCACTCTTTGCTGCGGCCACTTGGCGGCGATTTTATGAAATAGCACTATGCCGTCGCCACCGCTACCGAGCATGATGTCGGAGATTACCAGATCGACCGTGCCCTGCGTCTCCAGTGATACCAGCGCCTCGGCTTCGCTGGCAACGGCGCGCACGGTTACTTGTAAATCGGCCAGCATCGCAACCGCCGTGGCGCGCACGATGTCGTCGTCCTCCACCAGTAAGACGCTCAAAACCCAGCGCTGCGGCGAATAGGGGCGCGCCGATTCGGCATGCGCCGACACCGCGTCGCAGGACGGCAGCCAAATTTCGACCGTGGCGCCCTGGCCGTCCTGGCTTTCGATGCGCAGGCTGCCGTTGCTGGCGCGCACGAAGGTATCGACAATCGACAGCCCGAGTCCGGTGCCTTGTCCGGGCGTCTTGGTAGTGAAGAACGGCTCGACGATTTTCTCTCTGATACCGGCGGGAATGCCGTGTCCGGTATCGGCAACGCGGATCACGACGGCAGCGCCGGCCGGTGCGATATGGGCGCTGGCGGCGACCAGTTCGACCGAGATCGACAGACTGCCGCCGCGTGGCATCGCTGCCGCGCTATTGAGGGCGATATTGAGGATGCCGTTTTCTAGCTGGCCGCGATCAGCCAGGACGCACAGGCTTTCATCGATGGCTGCGAGGCGCACATCGATCAGGGCGCCGACGCTATATTCGATCAAGTCGCGCATTTGTTCCAGCGTGTCGCACACCGGCACCGCTTCCAGCGCCAGCGGTTGGCGCCGGGCGAATGCCAGCAGGCGGCGACTGAGGCCAGCCGCCGATTCGGCCGCCCGAAAGGCGCGCTGTGCCAGTTCGGCATGTTCTTTGCTGGCGGCCAGGCGCGGTTTGAGCAGTTCCAGATTGCCCAGTATCGCGGTCAAAAAATTATTAAAATCGTGTGCCACGCCGCCGGTCAATTGCCCCAGCACTTCCATCCGCTGTGCCTGCCGCAATTGCGCCTCGACCGCGAGTCTTGCCGTCAGGTCACGGCAGACCGTGACCCAGCCGCCGTCGGGCATGGGATGACTGCGAAATTCCAACACTTGTCCGTTGGGTAAATGCAATTCAGCCGAGGGCGCGATGCGCACCGGCTCGGTCGCCGGCCGTGCCACGGTGCCGCCGGTGATGGCACGCCAGACCGCGCCTTCGGGCAAGGCGGCGTGCATTTCTTTAAACTTCAAGCCGCTCTTGAGTGAGTCGGACAAAAACGGAAAAAGCTGGGCGAATTTTTGATTCCAGACCACCAGTTTTCCATCGGCGTCGTACACCGACAAACCATCGTTCATGCTTTGGAATATGGTTTGCATCAAGCGGCCTTGGGTTTCCAACCCCAGTGCCAAGCGTTCTTTTTCAAACAAGGTGGCGCGAAAGACCTGGAACGCACGCGCCAGATCGCCGATTTCATCCGGTCTGGCGGTGGCCGCAATCGGATGCGCGGTATCGCCGGAAGCAAGGCGGGTCAGCTCGCGCGTCATCATCTGCAATTGCTTCAATACCTTCTGGCCGTACAGGGCGCCGACCAGCGCCGTCAACACTGCAATCGCGCCAAGAATTGTGAGACCAGACTCGCTCGATTTGACGGTCTGATGCACGGAGTTGCGGCGCTCGGTGGCGACCCGGCGCAACTCGGCGACGTAATTGCTGGCGCGTGCGCCAAGCTGGTCGGCATGGCTGCGCGTCAATTGCAAGACACTAGTGATACTGCGCTCGGTACGCAAAAGATTGCGCCGGATCTGGAACACGCCATTTGGGCCATCGGACAAGTTGCGCAATATGGTGGCGATCACTGGCAGACGCTGGATTTCGTTACGACTGACGGCACTGGCCCATAAGGCTTCGGCATCGGCTTCGGCGCTGCCCAACACGGCATCCTGATCGGCCAGACCGGCGGCGATCTGGGTTGCCCATATCGCTTGCAAAGATGCGCCATGCAAGGCGACCGTCTGGCGCTGTTGGAACAACATATCGCCGACCTGGTCGAGCTGGTTCAACTGGGTGCGCAGCAGCGCTTGCAACTTGCGGCGCTCATTCGACAAGCTAAGTAAATGGGTCAGTTCAAGATCGATCCCGTCAAGTAGCACAGCCGCGTTCAAACGGACTTCGGTTTGCTGGGAAGAATCGACCGAGAGACGCCGGATTTCACCAAGCAGGGTGCGTAAGACGGCGCTTTCATTATCGAGCGGCGAGGTCGAATCGGCATCGGCCACACTAGGCGCAATCGCGGCCAGTTGCGCGACTTTTTCTGCCAATTCCAGCACGCGGGCGATTTCGGGCAAGACGCTGGCATCGAACTCGTCGAGCGCACGCTGATTGTTGCGCATCCCGGCAATACCGACCAAGGCCAGCATGGCGGTAAGCAAGAACAGGAGTAAAAAAACGGCAAACATGCGCGCCTGGATACCGGGACGACGAGCCGCCGCAGAGGATGCCCTAACTGGCGTGACAGGCGCTTCAGACAGGATCGGTTCAGCCACGCACCACCGCCACGCCAAACAGATATCCCATGCCGCGTTCGGTGCGTATATAAATGGGCTGGCGTGGATTGGGTTCGATTTTCCGGCGCAGTCGCAAGATCAGTACGTCAACGCTACGGTCATAGGTTTCGACTTCATTACCGCGAAATTGCGCCAGCAATTCATCGCGCGACCAGACCCGGTTGGCATGCCGCACGAAAGCGGCCAGCAGCGCGAATTCACCCCGCGTCAGCTCGCAGATGGCGCCGTTATTGCGCGACAAACTGCGTGCGCTCATGTTTAAGATCCAGTCGTCGAACAGGTAGCGCTCTTGCGGTGCAACGTCCTGGCGCGCTGTCGGCTGCGACAATTCGGTATACCGGCGCAAGGTGGCACGCACCCGCGCCAACAATTCACGTCCTGAAAATGGCTTGGTCAGATAGTCGTCGGCTGCCATTTCCAGACCCAGAATGCGGTCGGTTTCGTCGCCTTTGCCGGTCATCATGATGATGGGCACGGTCGAGGTTTTGCGTAATTCGCGCGCCAGCAAAAGACCGTCTTCTTCATGCAAGCGCAAATCCATGATGACCAGCGAATGCGGCTGCGCGCCTAAAGCCGCACGCATTGCCGCACCATTGCCGACGGCGCTATAGTCAAGGCCGCCATCTTTAAGAACGCTGCCAATCCAGGCCAATACTTCAGGCTCATCATCCAGAATCAATATGCGATGCTTTGGGTCCACTGAAAACGATCCTTGATTGACTCGAATTTGGCTCGATATTGATTCGACCAATACCAAAAAATTGGCTGAGGCGCCGCGTTTATAGCCCGCGTCCTCGTCCTCACTTGCAAGCATGGCGCCGCAAGCGAATCGCTCGAAGTATCTGTGCTGACGCCAGGTGGGTCAAGCAATATTTAAGCGCTACGCGCCGTGGAATTTAGTGGCCACTTATCGTTGGCACCAGCATCAATGCAAGCCATCGCCACCTTGCTCGTCCATCGTCTTCCCGGCCATGAATGAGGCTTAGTCCGAAGACAGGAACAATGCCGCATTAGCGACATCTACAGTCGTGCGCTCGCGTCTTGGCCGCATCATGCCGACCCCATATCGCAAAGAAATAGGGAGCGTACCGGCACAGGCGACCTGGCAATCACAACAAGTCGTTGCAATGCGAATCATTCTCATTTATAATAATCGATTGCCTGCTTCCCCTAGCTCACCCTACAGATCGGTTTGAGCGGGTCAAGCGCAGCTTCATCTTGGCCAGCCAAACGGTTTTTTTATCCGATCAGCCAACCAATAATTTTTTGTCACAAAAAACCTACCCTCCCAGATCGATTAAGGATTGCAATGAAAAACCGACGTCTCAGCCCTATATCTGCCGCACTTTTGGCCGCGTTTGTCGCGCCCATCGGATTTCAATCTAATGCAATGGCCGAAGCGGCAAGCACCGAAGCGACCTTGCCCGAGGTAAAAGTCCAAGGCAGCAGTATTAAAGAATACGCTCCCGCGACCAGCACGGTCGGCGGCAAGGGAGAGACTAGTTTGCGCGACATCCCGCAATCGGTGACAGTCATCAACCGCGCCGTGCTTGAAGCACAAGCGGCTACCTCAATGGTAGAAGCTTTACGCAATGTGCCGGGCATCACGATCTCGGCCGGTGAAGGTGGCGCGATTGGCGACAATATCAATTTGCGTGGTTTCTCGGCCCGCACCGATGTGTTTCTCGATGGTTTCCGCGATCGTGGTCAATACACCCGTGATACGTTTTCAATTGAAGCGGTGGAAGTATTGAGAGGCCCATCGT
>JAZKIX010000245.1:7466-11240 GCA_040384645.1 Pseudomonadota bacterium
ATGTTGTTTGGCCGCGGCTCTACCGGCGGCGTCATCAATCAAGTTAGCAAAAAGCCGAGCCTGAAAGCGGCCAGTGAAGTGACCGTCAGTGTCGGTACCGACGATTACTACCGCACGACGCTTGATGTCAATCGTCCCTTGTCGGAAACTGCTGCCTTCCGCGTTGAGGCTTTTGGGCAAGATACCCAATCGACGCGCGATGTCGTCCACAATAAGGATTGGGGCCTGGCGCCGTCGTTGCGCCTTGGCATCGGTTCGCCGACAGAGATCACGTTGTCAGCGCTGTTCCAACGCAATAACGATATCGCTGATTATGGTTTCCCATTCGTGACCACCAATGGCGACCGCACTGTGCGCAAACCGATCAATGCACCCGTCAACAGCTTTTTTGGTTACACGGATGACACCTTTGATCAATCTGTTAATGTGGTTCGCGCCAGCCTGCGCCATAAGATCAGCCCGACCGTGACGTTGCGAAACCAGACGCAGTACAGTCAATATAAGACTGATGCTTCGCCCTCGCCATTGAGTGCACCTACCCGCGTCGGCGGCGGTACGCCAACACTGAACGATCCATTGTCGCTGCTCAATGCACCGCGCCAGGATCGCAACCGCCAGCTGGACGACAAATCATTTTTCAATCAAACCGATCTGATCGCAAAAATTCAAGCTGGATCGATATTGAATACCTTGACAACCGGGTTAGAAATCGGCCGTGATGAATATCATGAAGATCGCTATGCCTGGAACCCGACCAATGTCGCGATCAATCTGGGCAATCCCGTCAACGGCACCCGCCAAGGGCAACGCATGCTCAGCCGCACTGTGGAAACCACAGCCGATACCCTGGCCGCCTATGTCAATGACCAGATCGATCTGAACAAGCAATGGAAGCTAGTCGGCGGACTGCGCTGGGATCGCTACAAGGTCAGTACCACGCTGCAAAAATTTGCTTTGCCAACTGGCTTTGCTGCCGATACCACGGCATTGGCTGTCCCTCAGAACGACACCATGCTGAGTCATCGCGCCGGTGTCCTCTACCAACCGAGCGAGACGCAGTCGTATTACATTTCTTACGGCACTTCGTTTAATCCGTCAGCCGAAGGGGTAACGCAATCGGCCAATTCCGCGACCGTGGAACCTGAAAAAAATCGCTCATTTGAAGTTGGTGCCAAACTCGATTTACTGGAAGGCAATCTGTCTTTCAATACCGCATTATTCCGGGTCGAAAAAACCAATGCGCGCACGACCGATGCAATGACCGGTCTGGTGTCCTTGGATGGCGATGTCCGGGTCCAAGGTCTTGAACTGGGCGTCATCGGCCGCATTAGCCCGGCTTGGCAAGTATTGGCGGGCTATACGCTGCTTGATGGCAAAGTAATCAAATCGTACGACAGAACAGGTGCCGGTACGGTTGCCAGTCCGTATTTATATTCGGCAGGCAAAAAGTTGCAGAACACGCCCCGTCACAGCTTCTCGCTGTGGAGCACTTATAGCTTCCTCGGTAATTGGGAAGCAGGCGGCGGTGCGGTATATTCGTCCGAGCGCAACGTCAACAATTTTGAAGACGCGGTGGTCGATGGCTTTACCCGTCTTGATGCAACTCTGGCGTACAAGCAAAAAAACTACGATGTCCGACTCAACCTGCAAAACTTAACGGATAAAAAATACTTTGAAACGGCATCAGGCGGGCGCGCCACACCGGTAAAAGGCCGTTCGGCGGTTGTCACTGTGGCCTATCGGTTCTAATTGAATGATCTGCGGCCAAGCTGCAGATCATTGCAATACTCTCTACAAAGGTACCTATGCTGCTGACGATTCCAGACGTTTTAACACCGGTACAGGTACAGCAGTGTCGTGCCGCGCTCGACGCTGCCGACTGGGTCGACGGCCGCGTTACCGCAGGCTATCAAGGCAGCAGGGTCAAGAACAACCAGCAATTATCGGAGAACTCGCCCACGTCACATGCCTTGGGCGATTTGATACTGGCGTCGCTAGAGCGCAATCCGCTTTTTATCAGTGCCGTTTTACCGTCCCGTGTCTATCCGCCTCTGTTTAACCGTTATGAAGGTGGCCAACACTTCGGCGACCACATTGACAATGCTATCCGGCTATTGCCGGGTACCGGCGCCAAAATCCGCACCGATGTCTCTGCAACGATTTTTTTAAGCGAACCGGACGAGTACGATGGCGGCGAATTATTGGTCGAGGACACGTATGGTGTGCACTCCGTCAAGCTGCCTGCCGGTCAGATGATCATCTACCCCTCCACCAGCCTGCATCGAGTCGAAGCTGTAACACGCGGCGCACGGGTCGCGTCTTTTTTTTGGGTGCAAAGCATGATCCGAGATGAAGCGCAACGCACTCTTTTGTTCGATCTCGATAGCGCGATCCAACGCCTGAGTCAGAGCAACGCTGATGGCCGCGCCATAGCGCAACTTACTGGCAGTTATCACAACCTGTTGCGCATGTGGAGTAATCCATAATTTATTGAGACAAAAATGCCTGCCAAATTACATGCAGTCCCATCCGATTTGGCAAGCCGCTCAGATCAGACAATTCATCCCGCCAAACTCACGCCAACCCCAACCAGCCGCTCAAGGCGTGGCGTCGCCATCATCTGGCTACGCAAGGCACATGGCTGGATCGGCCTGTGGGGCGCCACTTTGGGCTTGCTATTTGGCACTACCGGCATCTTGCTGAACCATCGTGCAGTATTAAAAATACCCGCTGCGCAGACCCAAGAAAGCGTTTTGCAAATCGCCTTGCCCAGCGCAGTGCCTAACGATGCGCAAGCCTTAGCAAATTGGTTGCAACACGAATTAGCGATCAGCGACCAAGCAACACGGGTCCGCAGTGAACCATCGCGGCCTGTGCCTTGGGGCGACAAGAACGTAATGCAACCGGCACGCTGGACCGCGGCTTTCAGCTCGGCCAAACTAAATATTCAAACCGAATACTGGGTCGGCAATAATTTTGTGACCGTCAAGCGGAATGACAACAATGTGTTCGCCACGCTCAATAATATGCACAAGGGAACCGGCTCGGGGATCGGATGGATCTTGCTGGCGGATACCTTGGCAGGCAGCATTATTTTGCTATCGGTGACAGGTGTATTGTTGTGGGCTTTGGTAAACCGCCGGCGCATGGTTGGAGCAGGCATTGGCTTGACTGCATTAGCCCTTACCATCGGTTTTCTGATATCGGCAATGTAAAAAAATAGGCGAAATCAATCGCGATGACGGTGGTGACAAGGACTGACAAGATTATCCATTAGGCAGGGAACGGTCATTGAAATCCAGTACGCGTTTTGTGGGAATCGCCTTATGCGCCGGGATTCCCACGAAGACAGCGTCTTAGTCGCTAGGCTGTTTAGACCAAACCATGATTCAATATTCAAACCGCTGATAAGGTCCGTCCCAGTCAAATTAAAGCGCCGACCATTGCAGACGTGCGCCACTGCTATCGGTGATTTTCAACATGTCTCTAAATACTTTGGCCTGTACATACTCAGGCAGGCTTACACCCGCCACAAATTGGTCGCCTTTGATAAATGCCCAGCTGAAAAACTTCAACATGGCGATGGTATTTTCAGGGTTTTTGCTAGTTTGCGGAACAATCACAAAGGTCGCTGTGGTGATTGGCCAAGTGGTTGGTCCGCCCTTGTTGGTCAAGGTTTCATCGTAAGCCGCTGTCAAACGCCAGCCGCTATTATTAACTGCGCCTTGAAATCCATCGAGGCCATGTTTCACTACACCAAGAATTAAATGAACG
>JAZKIX010000245.1:11250-17297 GCA_040384645.1 Pseudomonadota bacterium
CATCGAGGCCGGGAGAAACGAATTTTCCACTGTGATTTTTCAGTTGTACGTAGGCCAATTTGTCTCTGGCAACCACGCTAAAGTCTACATAGCCAATTGTGCCTAAGGTGCGCTTCAAGGCTGTTACCAAGGCCGTGCTGCCCTTTACAGGTGACACGCCATTAGGCCAATCGATATCCACGTTTTTGCCAAATGCGACCTTCCATTCAGGACTGACCTTGCTCAAATAGTCTGTGAAGTTATAGGTGAGGCCCACATTTTCCTGGTCGACCAAAGGTGAAATCGGAAGATTAGGCATCGACAGCCTTGGATTGAGCGCCACAATTGCGGGCGCATTCCAGGTGGTGATTTTTCGCGAAAAAATATCGGCCAGGACTTCACCGCTCAACTGTAGATCTGCTGCTTTAATACCAGGCAGATTGACAATTGGCACCACGCCAGACACCGCACTGGGAAAGGTCAACAGATTTTCTTTTCTCAACTCCGTGTCCGACAAAGCGACATCGCTAGTAAAAAAATCAGCTGCCTGTCCTTTGATTTGTTTGATGCCTAGTGATGGCCCAATTGGCTGGTAATTCAATTTGATTGTTTGCCCATTGCCATAACCTTCTGCCCATTTGGTATACATCGCTTTAGCCGCGGCTGATCCGGCCCCGCTAATTTCGGTAGCTGTGGCTAGAGATGCGCAGCCATACAGCAACAATCCAATTATTACACCAACTAATTTCTTATTATTGACGTTCATTTTTAAACTCCCAATATCGATAAAGTACGTTGTCTTCAAGTTGGCAGAATCGGATAATCAGGCATGAAGCTCATGCTGAAGTATCGAAACGCTATAGATTGAAAGCTGATTTCAAGCAAAATTTCTTGCTTAGATGTATAGAGAACAACCGGGAGGATAGGCGGAAGATATGTCAGAGGGATTAAATGCACCTGAATTTTTTTCTAAGTGCAATTGCATCCCGATGTGCGGCGCGACGTTAATTATTGTATGCATGAAAACTCCACTTTACGAAAACCCGGTATTGGGTTACGACATCTGGCTGCCCTGCCAACCTGCGAGGGCCCTCTAGTTTTGCGTCCCATTTTTTCAAATGGTTTGCCTTTAAAACCACATAAAACAATTTCAGTTTGTTGCCCTGCACCAAATTTCTTGGTAAGGACTCAGACTAGACTTTATTTTAGGAATGTCAAGCCAACCTGGAAGTCAAATTGGAGCAGAAACTTATTAATGAACCAATATTCCCCCTTGTTAAAGCGTGATCTTGGCCGACAGACCGGCGCTTGATTTCTCCTAGTATGCTTTTTATTGATCGGGACACGCACTGGCCACAGTGCACTATTTGACATACTCCCCTTAATTGACCAATGTAAACTCCTTAACTTCGCCATGTAAACTATCGCTGACGTACCAGAAATAATTTATACAAATTCCTGCCAAGTTGTTTTTCATATTTTTCGTGGCAAATATAATGGAGCCGGAAATAAAAAAGCCATCAGCTTTTGCCGATGGCTTTTTTTACAAACGAAGTCAAATATCTATTTTGGCTGAGTATCTTTAAAAGAAGGACGTTCCGCAAGTTTGTCAAAGAGTTTGGATAAATTGGCGTAGTCATCCTTCCACGAAATTTCAGGAAAGCGAAAACTTAACCAACCCAAGGCACAGCCTACGGCGACATCGGCCAAGGTGTAATGGTTACCCGCGCAAAATGGGGAATCGGCGAGGCCGTTCGACATCGCTTTCAAGCCGACATCCACTTTACCCGTCTGGCGATCAATCCAGGATTGGCTTTGTAAATTGGTAGCGCGCTGTTTTTCCAGGCGAATCAATAAGCCGGCCTCAAGGACACCATCGGCAAGCGCTTCCCAGCATTTCACTCCAGCTCTTTCCCGACCATTGGCAGGCAGTAGCTTGCCCACTGGCGTCAGGGTGTCCAGGTACTCCACAATCACATGGGAGTCGAACATGGCACCACCATCTTCCATTACCAGGCAAGGTACTTTTCCAAGCGGATTTGCACTCTGGATCGTACTGTCGGCAGCCCACACATCTTCCAGTACAAAATCGTAGTCAAGCTTCTTTTCCGCCATGACTACACGGACTTTACGGACAAACGGACTGGTAACGGAACCGATGAGTTTCATGGACACTTTGCTTGAAATATTTATCACGATTATATCATCGGCCCTCGGCGCCCCAAGCGCCACGGCATGCCTCAAGCGCGGTCGCGCTGGGTCTTTAGCTATGGAAGTGGATGGTAAAATCACGATCTTCCGTTGTTTTCTCGCGTCATAAAACAGCTTTCATTCACCTATTCGCACCGCACATCATGCCTATTTCAGCGCTTTCCGCCCTTTCACCACTAGACGGCCGCTATGCCGCCAAAACCGACAAACTGCGCCCGATTCTGTCCGAAGCCGGCTTTATGCATCACAGAGTTAAAGTGGAAATAGCATGGTTGCAGGCCTTGTCCAATGCCGGTTTCGCTGAAATTAAGCCGTTTTCTAACAATGCCAATGGGCTGCTGGAAAAAATGATCGCGGAGTTTTCGGAACAAAACGCGCAACAAATCAAGGACATCGAAGCTGTCACCAATCACGACGTAAAAGCGGTCGAGTATTGGCTCAAGGAACAAGTTAAAGATTTACCAGAACTGGTCGCTGCTTCTGAATTTATTCACTTTGCCTGCACCTCAGAAGACATCAATAATACCTCGCACGGCATGATGTTGAAGACCGCGCGCGATCAAGTCATGCTCCCTGCACTGCAAGCGCTGATTGATAAATTGACGGAGTTAGCACACGCTAACGCGGACGTGCCCATGTTGTCACGTACCCATGGCCAGGCGGCCAGTCCGACGACTCTGGGTAAAGAATTGGCCAATGTGGTAGCCCGCTTGCAGCATGCCATCAGTCGCATCGCCGGCGTTGCAGTCTTAGGGAAAATGAACGGTGCAGTCGGCAATTACAACGCGCATTTGTCAGCCTATCCTGATTTTGACTGGGAATCTTTTTCCAAAAACGTGATTGAACTACGCCTCGGCCTGACCTATAACCCATACACGATCCAGATTGAGCCGCATGATTACATGGCCGAGTTGTTCGACGCCATCGCCCGCGCCAACACGATCTTGCTCGATTTGAATCGCGATATCTGGGGCTATATTTCGGTCGGTTATTTCAAACAACGCACTAAAGCTGGCGAAATCGGTTCATCGACCATGCCGCACAAAGTCAATCCGATTGATTTTGAAAATTCGGAAGGCAATCTCGGATTAGCCAATGCGGTACTCAAACATATGGCTGAAAAGCTGCCCGTATCGCGTTGGCAGCGCGACCTGACCGACTCGACCGTATTACGCAATATCGGCGTAGCGCTGGGTTATACCCTATTGGCATACGATAGTTGCCTGCGTGGCTTGAACAAACTGGAAGTTAATCACGCCCGCCTGGCACAAGACCTCGATGCCACTTGGGAAGTGCTGGCGGAGCCAGTGCAAACTGTGATGCGACGCTATGGCATCGAAAATCCGTATGAGCAATTAAAGGAATTAACCCGCGGCAAGGGCATTTCGAAAGAAGCCTTGCGCGATTTCGTACTCGGCTTGGCCATTCCGCAAGAAGCAAAAGATTTGCTACTGGCTATGACGCCGGCCAATTACATCGGTATTGCGGCGCGCTTGGCTAAAAATATCTGATCAGTCCTGATCCTTAGACTGGCAGAGGAAACCAAATCGCGGGCTTTTTTGCTATATTAGTTCTAGTTCTAACTAAAAATGGTTTTATGCAAAAGTACACTCTGCCCGCGATCCTTTTACATTGGCTCATCGCTTTGCTGATTATTTGCGCGTTTACGCTCGGGGTGACAATGGTGGACATTCCCGGCTTCACGCCCAGCAAGCTCAGGTATTTTTCGTGGCATAAATGGTTGGGCGTGACGGTCTTGGCGCTAGCAGCCTTACGTCTGTTATGGCGTCTCGGCCATCGTCCGCCAGCCTATCCTGCCAGCGTGCCGTCATGGCAGCAAAAGATGGCAGGCGCTTTGCATGGTTTGATGTATTTACTGATGTTTGCGGTACCGTTGTCAGGCTATTTCTACAGCTTGGCTGCTGGCGTACCAGTGGTCTATCTTGGTCTGGTGCCACTGCCAGTGTTGATTGCGCCTGACCCAGAACTAAAGCTTATTCTCAAACAAGTACATTACGCCCTGAACCTGATTTTGCTGAGTGGATTTTGTCTCCATGTCGCTGCCGCTTTAAAGCATTTGTTGATCGACCGGGACGGCATCTTCAGCCGCATGCTACCGGGAAAACGTGCTAGGCAAACATTGCAATAACGCTCACTCGCACCATCTGAGTTCCCGCTTCCTGAACTATGCCGACCCCAATTAACTATTTACCTCAAAAATCTGTTTCACGACCCAATCATTACCTTCGCCAAGGATCTATCCATGCAAAACCGCTTTTTGCTGACTCGGAAAATTAACGGCTGTGCCCTCATCGCTGCTTTCCTAGCCGTTCCCGTCATGGCCGCCGTGCTCAAAACAGATGCCGCCAAAAGCAGCGTTGGCGTCACTTTCAAGCAAATGAATGTACCAGTCGAAGCCAAGTTCAAGAAATTTAGCGCCAAAATCGACTACGATCCAAGCAAGCCTGACCGTGCGAGTGCCAATGTCGATATCGACATCACCAGCTTCGATCTGGGCGATACCCAATACAACCAGGAAGTATTGAAAAAAGAATGGTTTAACGCTGCCCAATTCCCTAAAGCGAGCTTCGTTTCCAGCGCAATGAAAGTGCTGGCTGCCGATAAGCTGCAAGTGAACGGCAAGCTCACCATCAAAGGCAAGACAACCGATGTGAGTTTTCCCCTGACGGTAAAAAAAGACGGCGTCAACCAAGTATTCGACGGCGCGCTGCCGATCAAACGGCTAGCGTATCGAATTGGTGAAGGTGACTGGGAAGATACCAGCATGGTTGCCGACGAAGTCACCATTAAATTCCATGTTGTCGCAGCACCCTGATTGCATCAAGCAGCACTGATTTGCCAATTTGGCCGTTGACGCAAGACGGCCTTTCCACCTTTCACAAAAAGGAAACACCATGAAATTCAAGCAACTCATCGTCACCCTGATCGCCGCCAGCGCTACCTCCGCTTTCGCGCAAACCTACAATATCGACCCGACCCACACCTTCCCAAGTTTTGAAGCCGACCACTTTGGCGGCATCTCCATCTTGCGTGGCATGTTTACCAAGACCAGCGGCACCGTCAAACTCGATGCGGCGGCAAAAACCGGCGCGCTCGACATCGTCATCGAAGCCGATTCCCTGATGTTCGGCAACGCCAATTTGACCAAGCATGCCAAAGGCGCCGACATGTTCGATGTCGAAAAATACCCCACCATTACGTATAAAAGCAAATCCTTTACGTTCGATGGCGGCAAACCGGTCGCTGTCGACGGTGACTTGACACTGCATGGCGTGACCAAGCCGGTCAAGCTGACGATCAATAAATTCAAATGCTTCCAGCATCCAATGCTAAAGCGTGAAGTCTGTGGCGCCGATGTCGCTGCCGAATTCAAGCGTTCCGATTTCGGCATCAACTATGGCTTGCCAACTTTTTCACCTGAAGTACGACTTTTAATTGAAGTTGAAGCAGCCAAAGCTGATTAAGCTGGCTGTGCTCCAATCAAAAACCCGGCAAATTTGCCGGGTTTTTGATTGTTTAAGGCTCGAAAATACTCCCTATAGTATTTTTAAAAGCCCAGCAAAGACGTGCGGGAGAGGCGTTATTATGCAATATACCCACGATAAAACGTCTATTTTGCAAGGCATTGATCAAGCGCCAACCGCAGTAAACGTCCGGCTTCCTCAATTTGCGCATCTGACACGATCAAGGCTGGTACCAAGCGAATCACATCCGGCCCCGCCACCAGCAACATTAAACCCTGCGCCTCAGCAGCAATGGTAATTTCCTTGGCGCGTCCTTTATAAGCATCGGACAAAGCCATACCGAGCAAGAGGCCGCTGCCCCGCACTTCAGAA
>JAZKIX010000245.1:17307-21631 GCA_040384645.1 Pseudomonadota bacterium
ATAATCGGATTTAATCGACTCCAGGGTTTGTACCAACCGTGCTGCTGCCACCTTAACCCGTGCTAAAAAATCGGGCGTGTTGACGATCTCTAATACTTTCACTGCAACCGTCGCTGCCAGCGGGTTCCCGCCGTACGTCGTGCCGTGGCTGCCGACGGAAAACGCCGCGGCAATCGATTCAGTGGTGAGCATCGCACCGACTGGATAGCCGTTGCCTAACGCTTTGGCCGTAGTCAAGATATCTGGGGTGACGCCATAAGTCATATACGCGTACAACGCGCCAGTACGTCCCACGCCGCATTGAACTTCATCAAAAATCAATAAAGCGCCGCTCTGGTCGCACAGTGCGCGCAAGGCTTGCAAATAGGCCGCGCTGGCCGGCACCACGCCGCCTTCACCCTGAATCGGCTCGACCACCACCGCGCATACATCGTCACCAATCGCTGCTTGCGCCGCAGCGATGTCATTAAATGGAATGTGGTCGATCTGCTGCGGTAAAGGCTCAAAACCTTCGGTATATTTCGCCTGTCCACCAACCGATACGGTAAAGAGCGTGCGACCGTGAAACGAATTTAGGCAAGAAATGATCCGTGATTTACCAGCGCCGAACTTAGTGTGAGCATATTTACGCGCCAACTTAAACGCGGCTTCATTCGCCTCAGCACCCGAGTTGCAAAAGAAGGCACGGTCAGCAAAAGTAGCCGCAGTAATCGTCTGCGCCAGACGCAATACCGGCTCGTTGGTATAGGTATTGCCGACATGCCAAAGCGTGGCCGCTTGCGCGCCCAGCGCCGCTGCTAATTGGGGATTGGCGTGACCAAGGCTGCTGACAGCGATGCCGGCGGTAAAGTCCAGATAATGCTTGCCGTTCTGGTCCCATACATCCAATCCCAGGCCGCGTACCGGCACCATCGCGCTCGGTGCGTAGGTCGGCACCATAACCTGATCGAATGTGGCGCGGGACACAGCGGCTGGCGTCGCGGCAGAGTCGGATTTTTGCGTCGTGGTCATACAATTCCCATCCTATTTTAGAGTCGCTGATTATAAGAAATTTAGACAAAGCTTGGCGCAACAATCTGCGAAAAAGACTATTCGAAAATTCTTGCAATTACATGACAAGCATTTCTTGAAGGCATTAAAATGCACTGTTAAATCCCGTCAATTAATATGTTTCATTACGCAGGTGCAAGAATGTATGAGTGAACGTTATCTCCGCAGTATCCGCTTATTGGCAGAGTGCCTGCAATCCTTCGAACGCCATACCAATGAACGGATACGCCATTTTGATTTAACGCCGCCGCAGTTTGACATCATCGCAACTTTGGGCAATACGCCCGGCATGAATTGCTCCGAGCTAGGCGAAAAAACACTGATCACCAAAGGCACCATGACCGGCGTGCTGGATCGACTAGAGAAAAAGGGCTTGCTGGAACGTAGCAGACAACTCGATGACAAACGCTATTTTTTTGTGAAATTGACCAAAGAAGGAGAGCAAGTATTTTCCACCGTTTTCCCTCAGGTCATTGAGCACGGCAAGCAATTATTTACTGACTGGAAAGAAGACGATTTTGCGGCATTGGAGACTGAACTCCGCAAGCTCAAAAACAGCATTGCGAATTCCAGTCAATAACTTGCCGGTTTGACAGCCGGCTTTATGCCAATACGATTTTCCAGTCACTCGTTGCTGATCGAAATTTGAATAAAGTTAAGCCGAAAAAAAACCAGCCACGCAGGCTGGTTTTTTTATTTCCCGGACGTTTATTAAACTACCGCGCCATCAGTTTCGTCTTTCACCACAATCGGCTTGATCAAATCCTCACGTTTTACACCGAGCCACATGGCAACTGCAGCTGCCACGAACACGGAAGAGTAAATGCCGAAACAAATACCGATGGTCAGTGCGACAGCAAAAAAATGCAGGGTCGGGCCACCCAGTAATAACATCGACAACACCATCATCTGGGTGCAGCCGTGGGTAATGATGGTGCGCGAAATGGTGCTGGTAATCGCATTGTCGATCACTTCAGTGACAGTCGATTTACGCAGCTTGCGGAAGTTTTCACGAATCCGGTCAAAAATAACCACCGACTCATTGACCGAATAGCCCAAGACCGCCAGCACACCCGCCAATACCGTCAATGAAAATTCCCATTGAAAGAAAGCAAAGAAGCCGAGAATAATGACGACATCATGCAAGTTGGCGATGATGGCGGCGACCGCAAATTTCCACTCGAACCGAAAGGCCAGATACACCGTCACGCCGATCACTACCATGATCAGTGCCATCAAACCATCGTGTGCCAATTCCTCACCGACCTGTGGCCCGACGAACTCGACGCGTTGCTTTTCCACCGTCGGATCTTGTGCCTTCAATGCGGCGAACACACGTTCGCTCAGTTGAGCCGATGCAGTGCCTTTTTGCTCAGGCAAACGAATCATCACATCTTGCGCGGTGCCGAAACTTTGAATCTGGCTATCGGCAAAACCCATCTCCTGAACGGTTTTACGCACCGCTTCAATATTGGCAGCCTTGGGATACCGGACCTGCATTTCAGTACCGCCGGTAAATTCGATCGACAGATGCAAACCGTTTTGCCAAAGGAAAAATACGGCGGCGACAAATGTCAGAGCAGAAACCAGGTTGAAAATCAACGCATGTTTCATGAAGGGAATGTCTTTTTTGATGCGGAAGAATTCCATGTTGAATCCTGTTGAATGTGTTTGTTGTCGGTATTAGGAATACGCCGAGTCGAGCGTTGTCATAACGCCAAACTCGGTGTAACAGTTTTATTTCGTTTCGAGCGTCGGCGTCCAGATCTGGCCGATTGCCAGCGAAGTCAATTTTTTCTTGCGGCCATACCAGAGATTGACCACGCCGCGAGAGACAAATACGGCAGAGAAGATCGAGGTCAAAATACCCAGGCAATGTACGACCGCAAAGCCACGTACTGCACCGGAACCAAAAATAAGCAAGGCCAGACCGACAATCAGGGTCGTCACGTTCGAGTCCAGAATGGTAGCCCAGGCACGATCAAAGCCGGCTGAAATCGCCGCCTGTGGCGAATTGCCCGCACGTAACTCCTCTCGAATCCGCTCATTGATCAAGACATTGGCATCGATTGCCATTCCGAGTGCCAAGGCAATCGCCGCAATCCCCGGCAAGGTCAGTACCGCTTGCAACAAGGACAACGCCGCTACCAGCAATAATACGTTCACACCCAGGGCCAGCACGCTGAATAAGCCGAACAAGCGGTAATACAACATCATGAACAGCGCAATCGCGGCAAAACCGTACAAGGTTGAATTGAATCCTTTAGCAATCTGTTCCGCTCCCAACTGCGGACCGATGGTGCGCTCTTCGATGAATTCCATCGGGGCCGCCAAGGAGCCGGCGCGCAATAACAAGGCCAGATCGTTCGACTCATCGGCGGAGCCGCTACCGGTAATCTGGAAACGTGAGCCTAGCTCATCGCGAATGGTGGCGACGGTCAACACATCACCCGTGCCTTTTTCAAACAGGACGATCGCCATGCCCTTGCCGATCTTGTCGCGGGTCGCTTCACGCATCTTGCGTCCACCATCGCCATTGAGATCAATGCCCACGGCCGGCTGCTGGTTTTGATCAAAACTGGCGGTGGCGCTCGAAATATAGTCGCCGGTAATGATCGGTTCCTTGATCAACACCACTGGTGCGCCCCGCCCTACTGTGAACAATTCAGAACCTAAGGGAATGGCCGCCTGCGTTTCCGTACCGCGTGTAACGGATTCATCGACCATCCGCACTTCCAGGGTTGCAGTACGGCCGATGATGGCCTTGATGCACCAACTGCAAAGCCGAATGATTCAACGTCGCTGCGTGATGACGATGTAGCGCCGAACAGAATCGAAAACGTCGGCGGCGCAAACTTGTGGTATCCTGATGTACCAGTCGTCAAAGCAACGAATGGTCACACGTCAAAACTTTATTGCGATATGTAATCGCGATACAGTTCAGAAACAATCAAAGCAAAGGTGTTAGATAATGACAGTTACACGCGCAAGTCTTGCGAACATGGATGCAGTTGAAGAAGCAGCATTGTTGGATGCGCTTAATGATGCTGTTATCGCGAACCTTGGACCGGAACAAGTATTCGGCGGCGCAACCGGCGAAAACAGTATCACCATTCCTGCAAACCTTGCTGATGCGCTTTCGTATATCGTCAACGGTGTTGGCGATTTGATTGTGATCGACACGACAACCGGCGCAATCGTCTACACGTTCAGCGCAGCAGTGCGAGTCAACATTGCAGGCAGTGCGCAAATCGGAAACGCCACCGCCGACTTG
>JAZKIX010000245.1:21641-22378 GCA_040384645.1 Pseudomonadota bacterium
TACCGATCAGTGCGCTGCGTTAGTGCAAACATTTTCCACTGCTGATAGAACACATGCGGCGCGCACTGCAACCGCAATCACTGACAACAGCGGTGGTGCCGCTGCCGATGGTACGATTGCTGCAATCACATTAACAGAACCTGCAAACCTTGCGGCGCAGACTGTTATCAATGCGCAACTCGCAGCAGCAATCAAGGAACTGGCAACCGGTTTCAATCTGTTGCTGGCCGATGTCGCAGATACTGCTGCGTTCGCGAACTCGATTGCAGACGACTTGCAGGAAAAAGGTATTTCGGGATAATCATTGTGTAATCCGCTTGCACAATGTTTGTTTACAACGCCTACAGTGGTCTGATAACACTGTAGGCGTTGTCGTATAGTAACAATGAAAGGAATCATGATGCACTACATTGTCGGCAAGTTGCTAGCGGTTGTTGTGTTGCTAACAATCGGTGAACAAATTCATACAATGGATTTGTCGAAAGATACGCGAGTCAAGTACATCAATCCTGATGGTAGCTGCGTCCAGCTTTCAATCGGGCTTGCAGGCATTCACGCTAACGTACCAGTCGCTGCGCGCTTACCATTTAATAGCGAATTTGGTCCCGGTATTCGCGGTGGAAGTGGACCGGATCGCGTTACAGCGTATTGCGATAAACGACATATCGCAGCGTGGAATGTGACTGGACCGCAGACAATCAAATGGATGGAATACGGTTGCAGAACTGGACGATTTC
>JAZKIX010000246.1:0-15541 GCA_040384645.1 Pseudomonadota bacterium
CGCATCCAAGTCAGCCGGCACACTGTGCTGGAACTCGCTCCGCTCCCGCCGCGACCCTAGCGACGGCCCGTTGCCGCTGCCATACGCACCTGCCAACGCTGATCGTTTGCCACCATTTCTGCTACGCAACAAACGATATATAAACATCACCGCCATCGCCAGCAAAGCCGCTACCAAGAGCGAACCCACCACGCTACCGATCGCACCGCCAATGCCAAAATGCGCCAGCAAGGCAGCAATCCCCAAGCCTGCCAAAGCGCCGCCCACAATACCCTTCCACGGGATACCGGACTTAGGCGCAATCGCACCCGCTGCCGCTGGCGCAGCAGCCAGTGTTGCCGGCCTGGCAACCTGGTTCGGTGATGTCACCTGGCGACTGGCATTGGACGATTGCCGGCCGGCCGAGCCGCCATCACCGACGCGCCGCGCTTGGGCGTCAGGCAGCACCATCGATATGGCGCTGGCAAGCAACATTGCAGCAATCAGCTTGTTTTTCATGCGTTTGGTAATCCTCGTGGTCGACTAAAGTTTGATGCCGGTGTGAAGCGCGGCCACCCCTGCCGTTAAATTGAAATAGTCCACGCGGTCGAGTCCGGCGTCTTGCATCATTTTTTTTAAGGTCTCCTGATCCGGGTGCATGCGGATCGATTCGGCCAGATACCGGTAGCTCTCGGCATCGCCGGCAATCTTTTGGCCCAACCACGGCAATACTGAAAACGAATAGACGTCATACGGCTTTTGCAAGATTTGCGGCACTTTTGAAAATTCCAGCACCAGCAATTTGCCGCCCGGCTTCAAGACCCTTTGCATCTCTGCCAGCGCCGCATCCTTGTGCGTCATATTGCGCAAGCCAAACGCCACCGTGACCCGATCAAAATAATGACTGGGAAATGGTAACTTCTCCGCATCGCACAGCGATATGGGCGTCAGCAAGCCTTTATTCAATAAGCGGTCGCGCCCGACCCGCAACATCGATTCATTGATATCGGTCAACCAGACTTCGCCGGTCGGTCCGGCCTGCTTGGCAAAAACCTTGGCCAGATCGCCCGTGCCGCCGGCAATATCGAGCACCTTGAACCCTGGCCGCACGCCCGCTTGCGCAATGGTGAACATTTTCCACACCCGATGCAGCCCAGCCGACATCAGATCATTCATCACATCGTATTTAGACGCCACCGAATGAAACACCTCGGCAACTTTATGGACTTTTTCATCTTCGGCCACGGTGGCGTAGCCAAAATGGGTGGTATTGGTCATTGGGCAATCTCGACTGGTTGGAATGGGGTTGCAAGTACATCGACAAGGCCGACATGATCGCACGCGATGGCCAATGATAACGGCAACAGCGGGAGATTTGATAGTGCAGGCCAAACCGATTTCACAGCGTTGGCATCATTGGACGCCTTAATACGAAAAAAACTCAAAAATATACTGACCCCTGTATTAAATTTCACCCAATGATTACGAGCGGCTTGCATGGCATTTTTGCTTATACTCCTTATTTTTACCAAAACAAGGGAGGTCAGCCGGCAAAGACGACCTAATTCCCATTGTAGTTACGCAGCGTTGCGACCAGTTTGTTTGCGGAAAAAACATTCCTATCAGCTCGGTCTCACTGCTCACAATGGGTTCTGGCCGCTGGTGAAAATGCCGTGAAAGTGCCGGCTTTGTCAGCCGATTCAGACCGAGGCCTGCCCGGCGCCCATATCGTGGCAATCAGGAACAAGCTTTTATGCGAACATCCTCCAACAATACAACTTCGGCATCGCCATCTTTTGAAATCACACAATGACTGAAACTGCTGCCTCTATCGAAAATCAGATTTCCCCCGCAGAGGAAGGCATGTCCTGCGGCGCCATCACCATCATTCTCAATTCCAGCGCCGGCAATAATGAGAAAGAACGCACTTTGCAGCAGATCATGTCGGTGCTGAAGGAGCGCGCAGTGACAATCGTCGAACTGAAAGCGCCGGATGATTTTTCGCTTATTGCTGAACAAGCTGTGTTGGAGGCCACACAGCGCGGCGCCCTGGTAGCAGTTGCCGGCGGCGACGGCACGGTCAACCTGGTCGCTGCTTTATGCGCAAAGCACCAAGTGCCGCTGGGGGTGATTCCATTGGGCACCTTTAATTATTTCGCCCGTGCCTTGGCAATTCCAGCCGATCCAGCCGCTGCCGCACAAGTCCTGATCGACGGCGTCATTCGGCCGGTAGCGGCCGGGTACGTCAACCAGCATTTGTTCCTCAACAATGCCAGTTTTGGGATGTATACGCGCATTATCCGCAACCGGGAACAAGACAAGTCACGCTTTGGCCGCTTCCGCATCGTGGCATTGTTGTCGGCGATTGTAACTTTAATGCGCGGTCAGCGCCCGTTCGCCATCAAGCTCAGCGCCAACGGCATCGCCGAAGTGCGGCGCACCGCGATGGTTTTTTTCGGCAACAACACCTTGCAGCTCGACAACCTGGCCTTGGACGTCGCGCAGTGCACGCAGGCAGACCGGCTAGCGGTCGTGGTGCTCAAGCCATTGAGCCGGCTGGCGATGGCGCGGCTGTTGCTGCGTGGCGCGGTCAAACACATGGGTGACGATGACCGCTTAGAAATGTTTTGCGCCGATCAAGTAACCGTCGAAACCAAACGGCGCAGCATCGACGTCGTTATCGACGGCGAAGTGATTCGCTGCGCCACACCGCTTGATTTTCGGGTGGTACGCAATGGGCTCAACGTCATCACGCCCAAACAAGAGACCCCATCATGAGCCTGATCGTGCATCTGTCGGACACCCATTTCGGCACCGAACAAGCCGCCGTCGTCATAGCGGCCCAGCGCGCTATCGCACAGTTGCGACCCGATGTTGTGGTATTGACTGGCGACATTACCCAGCGCGCCCATCGCGGCCAGTTTGACGCGGCTAAGCAATTTCTAAACACATTGGCAGTACCAAGCCGGCTCATCATCCCGGGCAATCACGATATCCCGCTGATCAATCTGCCGGTGCGCCTGCTAGCGCCCTACGCAGGCTATCGGCGGGTTTTTGGCGCGCCAGAAAGCTTATTGTGCAAGCAAGACGTTGGCATTGTCGGTTTCGACACTACCAGCCGCTGGCGCCATACCGATGGCTTCCTTGATGGCAAGCATCTGACAAATAAAATCGCCCAGGCCCGGATGCAGCTTGCATCCGACGCCATCGTCATCGCCTGCGTACATCAACCCTTGCATACCCTGTGGGCCGAGGACCACACCGAAGTGCTAGACCATGCCACCACCACTGCGGCCTGTTTTGCAATTGCCAGAGTCGATATCGTCTTGAGCGGCCATGTCCATGTGCCGCTGGCGACCACGACCCAGGAGATTTTCCCAACGCTCACTCACCACTTCATTCTGGCCGGCGCCGGCACCGCCCTGTCGCACCGCACCCGGCGCGGCGTACCCAACTCCTTCAACGCGATTCACGTCAATCCAGATCCAACGCCCACGATTGCTCTGACCCGTTACGATTTTGATGGCGCCAGCGGCGAATTCATTGCGCGGCCAGTGGTGCGCTTTACAAAAGGTACGGATGGCTGGAGTAAAGACGGATGAGTTGCACGGCTGGCGGCAGACGACCAACTCGCGCGCAAAGACCCATAAAAACGAGCCTACGGAAACCGAAAGAATGGCCCCAGCAGCTCCCTATGCATGGCGCCAATGGCAGTAAAAGCCTACAACTTCAATAAAAATACTGCCCCATGTATTTTAAAACAACCAACAAATACCTGCGGGTGAAGGGGTATTTTCCAATATACCCCCCATATTCATCACGCAACCACCTTTACAAAGAGCGCGCGCCGTACCGGAGTACGGTCGCGCTACCGGTTGATCCTGCGTTGCGGTTTAATGGCCGTTGATATTGCTGGTGTATTTATGGCGGAAACTACCGCCGTAATTGGACAGCAAACCATTCACGTTGCCATTGACGAAGTCTTGCACCATGAATCCAATGGTAGGCAGGCCGACATAGGTGTCGCCGTTTAGGGAGCTCAAAGTTGGAATTGTCACGCTCCCGTATCCCGAAAACAAAAATGTGGCCCATCCATTGGCAGGCTGAACATCAAAATTCGCGCTGTTTGACGACGCCAGCACCGCTGAATTATTAAAGGTGACGACGGAAGACTCCCAGCAGAGTTCGAACGCTGGTACCGCCGGCGGTACCCCCCAAACACCGCCCAGGCTGTATCCATTGCCTTCCCTTCCCCAATAAGGCTGATAAGCATTCGTCGCAAATTCACACGCCCCACCTGCATGAAACTCCTTAATAAAGGGCGCCGAAGGAAATGACATATCACCTTCAACCGGCACATAAAAATGCTTGGTCGGCATCGTCACCACCCAGTCGGTACCGGACAGCGTCGCGGTATCGAGTACAAATTCATTGAGCAAAGTATCGTGCATCATCAGCGCCGAGACCGCATCTTCGCCCTTGGCCCAGGTACTGCTGACGGCTTCGTCGTTATGCAGCACCAAACTAGTTTTCGGCGTGGCCAAACTCAGATTGGGCGTGAGGCTGCCAGGATGAGACCAGATATTGACGTTAGAGAAGCCACTAAGCACGACCGGGTCGTAGCTATAGTCCGTGCCAGCGGCCACGTTGATCAAGGTTGCGGTGCCAGACAAACCACCGGAGGGCGGCGCTGCAGCGGTCGCTCCGGCATCTAACGACATATTGGACATTTGCACCAGATCACAATTGGCCGGCACACCCGACGTATGTGTCATTGCCGCAGTGATTGCCGTATTGGTGATAGTGCCCATTTCGATGATCTCGAAATAGCCTTCGCGAGTGCGGTCCAGCGACTGGGTTTCGCCATCGCCACCCCAATTCCTGATGCCGGGAACCACAGCATCCGTAAATGCAAAGTTAGCAAACGCTTGGCCACCGGCCGGGATGGCAGGATAGGTACAGGATTTATCGGCCGTGATGATCTTTGCGCCATCGGCTGTGGCCGTAACAGCAGCGGTCCAGATATCTTTCGCGGCCAGATATATATTGAAATCGAGTACCTCACGCCCGTTTTTACCCTCCCGGAATCGAAGATTCAAAGCCTTGGGCTTATCGGTGTGGTTGACCACCGACAGATAGGTGTCAAAGCCACCACGCACGGTGTAATAAGGATAGATCAGCACCTGGCCCAAACCGTCCTGGCTCAGACTCACGGCCTGCGCTGGTGCAGTGATCGACAATGCGCCAACACCCAGCAATAGATTGGCGAGCAAGGTTTTTTTAAAGTTGGATTTCATGAGTTTTTTCATTGAGATTGTGGGGTTGGATGGCTTATTTGCCGTTGATACTGCGGGTGTATTTGTGGTTGAAGCTACCGCCATAATTGGATAGCAAACCGTTCACGTTGCCATTGACAAAGTCTTGCACCATGAAGCCGATGGCAGGCAAGCCTTTATAAATATCGCCGTTGCGGGAAGTCAGCACATTTGCGGCACTTCCGGCAAGAGGTATCTCCATCCAGCCGTTGGTAAACGAAGCGCGTAATACAAGAATTGGCGCCGCCAAAGGGGAATGCAATACGTTTGAGCGTTCGTCGTCCAACATAGGTGGGATAAAGGTAAAAACAGACGACTCCCAACAAAGGGTCGGTACATCAGGTACACCAATAAATATCATATCTGGCGAGCTGATCTTTTCTTGCGCCCTGTCGTACGTGGGAAAGCCTGGGAATTCAGCAACCGGTTCGAACCGTGCCTTGACTGTAACCTCGCATGCGCCGCCCAAGTCCGCATCAAATTCCGATCCAAACGGCGCAACCGGCTGAACTGGATTCCCTACAACAGGTACATAGAAATGCTTGGTCGGCATCGTCACCACCCAGTCGGTACCCGACAAGGTAGTTGGCTCCATCACAAATTCATTGAACAAGCTGTCGTGCATCAACAGCGCCGAGACCGCATCCACGCCCCTGGCCCAGGTACTGGCAACTGCCACGTCATCCTTGATCAACAAACTGGTCTTGGGGGTGGCAGAACTGAGGTCGGGCAAGGTGCTGCCCGGTGCCTGCCAGAGATTGACGTTCGAAAAGCCACTCAGCACTACCGGGTCATGGCTGTAGTCGGTGCCGGCAGACACATTGATCAGGGTGACCGTGCCGCTCAGACCGCCCGACGGCGGCGCTGCCGCTGTGGCGCCGCCCCCAATCGACATGTCCATGGCAGACGTTTGCACCAGGTCACAATTGGCGGGAATGCCCGACTGATGGCTCACCGCAAGGGCCACGTCCGAACTGGTGATGGTCCCCATTTCGATGATTTCGAAATAGCCTTCGCGGGTGCGGTCGAGCGACTGGTCTTCGCCATCGCCTCCGGCATGGCCCAGGCCGGGCACCTTTACGCCATTAAAGGCAAAGTTGACAAAGTCGACACCACCGGCAGGGATGCCAGGCGCGGTGCAGGACTTATCGGCCGTGATCATTTTTGCACCTTGCGGGGTGGCCACGACAGCGGCGGTCCAGACATCCCTGCCGCCCAGGTACAGGTTGAAATTCAATACCTCCCGCCCGTTTTTGCTTTCCCGGAACCGCACTTTCAGCGCCTTGGCTTGAGAAGTGTGATTGACTACCGACAGATAGGTGTCAAACCCGCCGCGCACGGTGTAATACGGATAGATCAGTACCTGGCCCACTCCGTCCTGGCTCAGGCTGACGGCCTGCGATGGCGCTGTGACCGACAGCGCACCGGCGCCCAGCAACAGGTGGGCGAGCAAGGTTTTTTTAACGTTGGATTTCATCCGATGGCTCACTGTTAGTAACTTAAAGATAAGGATGCTTTACCATTGATGCGGCTGGCGTATTTATGCCTGAAGCTGCCGCCGTAGTTGGACAGCAAGCCATTGACATTGCCGTTGACGAAATCCTGCACCATGAAGCCGATGGTGGGCAAACCTACGTATGTGTCGCCGTTGAGCGAATACATTTGGCGCGCATACCAATCGAAATTCAGATGCGTCCATCCATTATCAACATTGACACTAAAATTCTCACTATGTGGTGATGCGAGTACGTTCGAATGATTAAAGGTGACGACGGACGATTCCCAACAAAGTGATAACGTATCAACCGGCGGCGGCGTGGGAAACATCGAATCAAATGACAGACCCTTCCCTTCCCGGCTCCATCGCTGAAAACGTCCGGCAGGTTCACACCACGCTCCCGCCCCAAACTCTGTCACGAATGGAGCGATTGACAGGGTTGCATCCCCCCAAACCGGCACATAGAAATGCTTGGTCGGCATCGTCACCACCCAGTCGGTACCGGACAAGGTGGTTGGTTCCAGCACAAATTCATTAAGCAAGGTGAAGTGCATGATCAGGGCCGAGACGGCATCCTCACCCGTCGCCCATTCGCTCCTGATCACGGCCTCGTCCTTGATTAGGACACTGGTTTTGGGGCTGGCGGAACTTAGGTCGGGCAAACCGGTGCCCGGCGGTTGCCAGATATTGAGGTTGGAGAAAGCGCTCAGCACGACCGGGTCGTAGCTGTAGTCGGTGCCGGCGGGTACATTGATCAGGGTGGCCGTGCCGGCCAGACCGCCCGAAGGGGGCGCAACCGCGTTAGCACGGGCATCAGATGCCATATTGATTGAAGGCGCTTGCACCATAGCGCAATTGGCGGGTACATCGGCCAGATGTGTGACTGCCATAGCAACTGCAGTACTGGTGATGGTGCCCATTTCGATAATCTCGAAGTAGCCTTCGCGGGTGCGGTCCAGCGACTCAGTCTGCCTATCGGCACCCGACTGGACAAAGCCAGGGACGGCATCTGCGCCACTGAAGGCAAAATTGGCAAAGTCCTTGCCTCCGGCCGGGATGGCAGGCGAGGTGCAGGATTTATCGGCCGTGATCAGCTTGGCGCCAGTGGGCGTGGCGGTGATGGCAGCGGTCCAGACATCCTTGGCACCCAGATAAAGGTTGAAGTCCAGTACATTGCGCCCATTCATGCTCTCCCGGAATCGCACCTTCACCGCCTTGGCCTTGTCGGTCTGGTTGAGCACCGACAGATAGGTGTCAAAGCCGCCGCGCACGGTGTAGTAAGGATAGATCAGCACCTGGCCCAGACCGTCCTGGCTCAGGCTGACGGCGTGGGAAGGTGCTACTACCAGCAGCGACGCAGAAATGGACAACGCATGGGCGAGTGTCGTACGTTTAAATAATGGTGTCATGGGAATCTCAGTAGAAAAAATTTAAGCCACAAATTGCCTGAAGCTGGATCGAGTATTGATTTCTCAAAACGACCGTGTGTTTATGGTGCAGGTGAGCGATACGGTCTAAGATCCCAGCTCTTTTATTGATAAATGTCCTCGTGCAATTTTCTAACGAAGGTGGCGTGCATCACAGACGGTTCGTGCTATCGGCGCGTAGGCACAAAAAATGCGCGAACCGTCTCTGGTTTAAAGGCTTAGTCGAGCAGCAGCAAAAGATTGCCAGCGACGGTGCTTTTCGCTTTAAGTGGTGGCAGGGTGACGTCATCGATCCAGGCGGCATCTGGGGCCGTCGAAATGACATTATCTTTCTCGTAAGCCCATTTGAAGGTATGCGCCCCGGCGGCAACTGGGTAACTGACATAAGTCCAATTAACGTTACCTGCCCAGGACGCTTGTTTGACGTTATCGATATAAAAGGACAGGTAGTCATAGCCACTCTCCGAACCGACCTTCACCGCAAACGACACTGTGCCTGCCTTGTAATTGCCGCGCACCTGGATTGCGGAATTTTGCAAATGGGTAATGGTGCCGGAACGAATGCTCGCCCCACCGCCAAAGGCCGCGCTGCTATTGACGGCCCAAGGTGCAGTCGAGCCAGGACTTTGCGTCCAGCCGGCTGGCAAGCTTGATCCTTGCGGGAATCCATCCTCGAAAGCCTGGGTCAGCTCGAATGGTTGCCCGGCTATGACTAAGGTGCCGGCGCGCGATGCCATCGTGGTGTTGGCTGCGACTGAGAACGTGACGCTACCATTGCCGACCCGGGTGGCGCCCGCAGCAGACACCGCCCAGCCGACATTGCTCGCTACCGTCCAGGCACAAGCGGGGCCGATTGTGATGGTGGCGGTAATGGTTGCCGCTGCGGCGCTCAATGACAGCGGTGTAGTGACGACGCTTGCGATACATGAGGACGATTGACGGAAGTTGGCGACTACCGACGCGGTATTGTTGAGCGCACGGTGGTCGTCGGCGGTCGAGACGTTGCCCATCGCCACGCCGCTGAAAGTCTGGGTTGGATTGGACCAATATTGAATCCGCGTGCAAGTCTTATTAACTGCTGCGCAGGCATTGTTGTAGGCCATGATGGTGCGCCAAGGGTTGGTGGCAGACGGTGCGGTGTAACCATGCGCATAGGGATAGGGCAGCGTGCCAGACTCGACAAAAACGTCGTGCATCATGCCCATATTGTGTCCCATCTCATGGCCAAAACTATAATTGCCAGTGGCACAACTGCGCCTGACCGTGCTGTAGCCCCTTGATGCGAAGGAGGCTGAAACGGATTGCATGAACCATCCCAGGCCACAAAAATCACCGCCGTTTTCCATCCAAAAACTGACGAGGTCGGCACCGTAGGTATTACGCAAAGTTGGTATGTTGTCGAGACAGCCGTCGGCCGTATTTGTAATGCAATTTAAGGCGGCGCCCAGTGGGTCGGCACCGGTTTCGGGATAACTGACTTCTACCGCATGCACCAGCCGGACCCGTTGAATAACGCCGCTGTTTTGATAGGATTGATTGGTTTCCGCAATCGCCAGGTTGATCTGGCTTTGGATTGCGGCAGTACCGCCTGCCGCCGCACGGGCCAGAGCCGTATACGCCACCATGACATCGATGATGGAACCATCGTCTGCTTGGGCGCCAACGGTCGGCTGCTCGGACGTATCGCGGGCGGCATCGCTGCCCGGTACCGGCACCGAGCGCTCGTCTTCGGGAAACAGGCTGCTGTCGATTTTCTGTACTTCATGGATGCCATTGCCGGTGTAACGGATGTGGTAACGCGCTTCCGGCATGGAAATATTGGCTGACACCACATCGCCCGATACCACAAGGATAATCTGGCCTAGCTCAACGCCACGCAGTGCGCCCGTCCAGGTGCCGCCCTCTGCTTGGCGCGACACCTGCACCATATCGGCGATGAAAGACACGTCGTTGAACAGATTGAGGGTAATGGCATGCGTTTGCAGGCTGCCGTTGGGCACATCAAACATTGCACTCAGCCCACGCCAATCTACCGCCACCTGCTGCGCCCGCACTACCTCGGGGTCGCGCGCGAATCCCGCAGCGGCATTGGCAGTAGCATCCGACCGGGGATTGGTACGATAGGGACTTAATAAGGCCGGCGGGGCGTCGTTGGCAGCAGATTGACCTGCGGTATCGAGAAAATCCTGATCTGCCGAATACGCCGCAGGCAATCCAGCGGTGAGTAAACAAAGGAAAATAGCGTAAAGGGAGATAGTGCGCAGTCGCAAAAACCGCTTCATTGCATGGTCAAAATGGGAAGAAAACATCGTGATACCAGTCTTTTAGAAAATTAGGAATCGCCGATTGTAACCAGATTGCAACTACTTTCCGAGACGTATTTGCCTTCTTGCCATCAATAAAACGACCTCTGCAGAGCAAAAATATTAACCAGCGGTTTCGTTTATTTATTTGGCATGGCACAACGCGATTTGATTGCTACCCAAGCAATAATATGCAGAGCGATAGGGCAGCGGCAGCGGGTTTGCCACACGTCGAAAATGGCCTGCCCAATGCCGCCAGACCGCTTTACCGAAGAAATATACTGCTACCAGTATTATATTTAGGCCAATGTATCTGTGCGGGTTAGCCTATGTTATCGCCTATACCCCCACAAAAATACGACTAGCAAGAGCGCAATATGCCCGCATTACTGTGGCAACAGGACCTCGACCCTATATGTTTTACCCTGTTGTAACCGCGCAATACGTGGTGAATCCAATAACACACCATCCACCTTTATCTGGCGGGCGACAATACCCGCCTCGCGCCGGATGCTGACGTCAAAAGTGGCGCCACGGAACTGGCGAATCGCGCTGGCTGCCGGCCAATGCTTTGGTAATTGCGGATTGATTAGCAAACCATCGCCATCGCCGGTCAAGCCGAACAAGCCTTCGACCAGACAGCGATAGACCCACGACACGGTACCGGTATTGAACAATTGGCTGGAACGGCCGGCGGTGCGCGGATGCTGGTGGTAAGCGCCGCGATAATAGTTGGGGATGAAGACCGGCAACTGGCCGCGTTGCAGGTAATCGGCCGTGTCGGGGCCGGGGATCATCTGGCGCAGCAGGCGGTAGGCGCGCTCGCCGTCGTCGATGGTGTACAGGCTATAGATGTAAAACACGGCGGCATGGTTGTAGACCGCGCCGTTCTCGGCCGAGCCGGGGAATTTTTGGGTCACGCGGCCCACATCGTCGCGCATGGCGGTGTAAGCCGGCGCGAACATCATGACGCCGTAGGGTGTTTCCAATTGTTGCTCGACCGCTGCGATCATGGCCGCGCGTTGCTCTGGCGTAGCGGTGCCGCCGAGGATGGCCCAGCTTTGCGGGTTGAGGTAGATGCGCCCTTCCACGTCTTTGGCCACGCCGAATTTGACGCCGTCATCGGTAATGCCACGCCCGAACCAGTCGCCGTCCCACAGATGGGTATTGACGGCGGTGTTGACGGCGTGCGCGCCGCTACGGAACTCGTCGACCAGTTCTGGCCGTTGGCGCTGCGCGCAAATATCAGCCCACAGATTGAGCGCGTAAGCGGTTGCGACCGAAAGCCAGCCGGATACGCCCTTGCCCTTGTAGCCGACCATATTCATCGGATCGCACCAGTCGCCCTGCGCGATATAACTCAAGCCACGCTCGTCGCGTGCGATTAAAAGCCAGCGCATGGCGGCGCTGAAGCGGTCGAAGACGCTGAGGGTTTTGCCGTCTTCGCTGTGCACCATTTCATCTAGCAGAGACAGGTCGCCGGTTTCATCCAAATAGGCTTTTAAGCACACAGGCAACCAGACGCAATGGTCGGTATGCGGCACCTGGTTGATGTATTTCAGTTCGGCGCCTTCCATCAATAGGATGCCGTCGGGCATGGCGCCGGACGCTTCTTGCTGGCTCAGCGCAAGCAGGAAAGCGGCGCGGGTGACGGCGGGCTTGATGTAACTCATGCCCATATTGTCTTGCAGATAATTGCGGGTTTGCGGGTCGGTGCTGAGGCGGTTGACGTCGCCGTGATAGAACACTTGGCGCGGCAGCCAGTGGTTGACGAAATTATCCAGCTCGGGGTCGGGCGTATTGATCTGCAAGCAGCCTTTGCCTTGCGCCACGTAATCGGCGTAAGCGGCTTTGGCAGTAGCGAAGCCATCGGCGCTCAGGTAACGCTGGCGCATGGTGACGATTTCCTGATCGTCAAAAGCAGGGCCGAAGATGAAGCGGTAATCCTTTGCTTGACCCGCCGCCAGTTCGAGCCGGTATTGCAGGATTGCCGCAGGTGTTTCATACAGCGCATCGCCTTTGGCCAGCAATTCTTGCTGCATGGCTGACGGTGAGTGCAAGCCGCCCTCGCCTTCAAAGGTTTCTTGTTTGACTTCCCACGACGTTGGTGTCTGCTCGGCCAGGAAAAAGGTTTTGTCTTTATTGTTTTTATTCTTGAAATGGTCGACCACTTTTTGATACGGCGTCACGCAAGCGCAGACGATGCCGCCGAGGTCGGCGCGGTATTGGCCGCCTTGATTCATCCACGACATGTAACCGACCGGAAAGTACGGGTAGACGCTCAGTTTGCGGGCGCGGCCAGAGATATTGGTGACGCGCAGGCTCCACAGTTCCACCACGTCGTCTGTCGGCAGGCTCAGATTCAATTCGAGCACGATGCCGTCGCGCTCGACGCGCCAGGCCAGATCGGCCTTGCCCACTGAAAAGGTAAATTGGTCGGGTGTGGCGCGCACCGGCTCGTGCGGGGCGGAAAAGATCGCGCCGGTTTCTTCATCCTTGACATAAAAAAAACGCCCCGGATGGTGCGCGTAATACGGCTGCTCCGGCTGCATGAAAGTTTTCGCTTCCAGATTGGGCGCGTAAGCGTATTTGGCCGGTTCCGGCTGCATGAATTGGGCGACGGCATAACCGCGACAAGTGACCTGGATCATCATGCGCCGGTTCCATAAAAAGCCAGCCGCTTTAGGCATGAGTGAAGGACTATTGAGCGCGTAACGCTCGCCGTTTTCTGTAGGCTGCAGCATGGGTGTTAACTCCGGCGTGGCAATGAGGATGTGGTGGGATTACCTTCAAGAGCGAAATGATATCGCTACCAAAAAAGATTTGCACTCAAAATATTTGGCGAGACTGGATAAATACAGCATTGATTACCCTCGCGATGAGAACATATGCCCAATATATCGTCAAAAATACTGGGCACAGTATTTAATTCAAGCCAATGAAAACCTGCGGGTAAGGCATTGTTTTGGTCTATACCCCCTTAAAATACAAATTCAGTCAGAGCTGTTAATTGTTTTGGTAGGGTGTGCGGGGTCGCCTACTCACACATTTTTCGTATAGGCAGACGTTCTTTTGAAACCATCAGCAGCCTACGCAGCGCTTGCCAAGCCGCCATCAAGACACTTTCTTCGTTGGATAACCCCAAATAACACCGACCAATAAACCCGCCGTGTGCGCCCAATTGGCAATCGGCCCCAGAAAACCGGTCCAGCACAACGCGTACCAAACCAGCATCATGATGACAACGTTTTGCTCCAGCGCAAAACCGAAGCGTGGATTGAATCGTCCCTGCATCCATAGATAACCGAACATGCCATAAAGGACGCCCGACATGCCGCCAAACTCGGGCGCGTGCGTGAACAGATATTGAGCTAGGTTCGACACCACGCCAGCGATCAGGACAAAGGCGATATAGAACCCAACGCCTTTGCGGCTCTCGATCACTTTACCCAGATCCCAAATCCAAATCATATTGAACAATAAATGGATCGGGCCGAAGTGAATGAAGATCGGCGTCAGCAAGCGCCAAAGCTGGCCGTTGGTGATGTTTTCCAGTCCATTGCTGTTGGGCTCGGCAATCAGCCACAGATGCAAGGCGGCGAAATCGTCACCGAGCGACGACATGAGGGCAACCAGCACGCTGATGCCAATCAGGGCAATGGATACAACGGAATATTTTTTAACTTCGCTCATCGAATTTGGGTGGCTGGCTGCGGCAAGTTGTTTTTGGATTGGCGTGCGATTGCGAGCGACTATGCGGCCCGACAGCCAGGCTGCCGGCGCTAGAACTTAATGGATATTTAATGCTTATGACCGCAAGCCGAGACATTCTTGTTCGCCAACACCTGCGCATCACGTCCACTGTCGTCGGCAAAACCAGCCGCCGCCAGCCGTGTCAAATAGTCTTGCCACAAATTGTCTTGATTGGCGCCGAGCCAATACAGGTAATCCCAGGTAAATAAACCCGTGTTGTGACCATCGGAAAAATGCGGCTGTACGGCGTAATTGCCGACTTGCTCCATCGCGGTGACTTGCACGTTACGTTTGCCGATTTGCAAAACTTCCTGTCCTGCACCATGCCCACGGACTTCAGCCGAAGGCGAATAGACGCGCAGCAATTCAAACGGCAGCGAAAAAGCTGCGCCGTCGTCGAAAGTGACTTCCAGCACGCGCGACTGGCTGCGCACATTGAGCGCACTGGGAATGGGCGTTGCGGGACTTTGTTTGGTGCCGGTCATGAGTAACCTTTAAAAATCAGGTGATGCGAACGCTACTGGGTGAAACGGTGTGCGGCGCCTCGACGGCCCCGCACACACTACCAATGCTGCTGAGTTGAAAAGTCAGACATTATTGATCGAGCCGATTGCCTTCCACTTCGGTACACTGCCGTCGATATATACCACGGCAAAACAGCCCAAAATCACCAATGAAACGAAGCCTTTGCGTAAAAAACGGCGTGATGGACTAGATTGCCGCTCGACTAGCAGATTTATCCTGCGTTCACTCCAAGCGAGACTAAAAAACACGGCCGCATAAATGCCCATCGTACTAAAGAACAACAGTACGGCGTACCAGCCATTTTTCACAGGCGAGAAGATCGGCGGCAGCTCAGATAACTCTCTCAAAATAAAATAAATCCACATGGATAGCCATGTGACAGCACCAGAAACGAAACGGCTGGGGCGGAGCAATTCAGCCATTTGCGCCATTTTTTGTAGTAGTGAAACACGCTTGAATCAATCGTCCACGCAGGATTGGCAGTAAAGCGCTACGTTTGGCAAGTGAGGAAGCCTCTGGTTCGCGCCGCGCTTCCGCCCACACCGGGCTCGGGAAATGGGCGTCATCGGTATAACGCGGAATGACGTGCCAGTGTAGATGCGGCACCACATTGCCAAGACTGGCGATATTCATTTTGTGGGGCAACATGACTTCGCGCACGATGGTTTCGACTTGCCAGACTATTTCCATCAAGGCGCTGCGCTCAATAGCCGACAGGTCGCTCATTTCCCGCACGTGATC
>JAZKIX010000247.1:0-2710 GCA_040384645.1 Pseudomonadota bacterium
CCGCCAACATTCCCAAGGACTTGTTCGTAACCGATCCAACTAACGGCACGGTCACCCTCAAGCCTGACCTGTACGTTACCGATCCGGGCGACCAGACCAAACGCGTCCTCAACCCCGCAATCCAACCGCCGTTGAATGAAAAAGACTTGGCGGCAGCGCTGCTAGACTTAAAAAATACCAAAGCCAGCATCCAGAGCGCTAATGAAAACGGCCAATGGATAGGCGCCAGTATGCAAAATGTCAATGGTCAGCCGCTCAATCCAGATGCGAAGGCCATTAGCGACAACATCGATAAAAAAATTGCCTTGCTCAGTGGCATCCCAGAGGTGGTGGCGGTGGTCAGTGCCGAGATGAAAACTGCTTTCAAGTCGATCGTCAACAGCGATCCAGCAGTCCAGGCCGCGGTGACGAAATATTATGACGATACCTTTACCAAGGGCGATGGCTTATTGCGTGTGGGCGGCACGCCACCGCAAGCACTCAACCCTGGCGGTACAGCGCCCACTGATCTGACCACGGGACTGTCGGAATTTATTCTGGAAGATAAATTCCTGGCAGAGGCACTCGGCAAGCCTGGTCTGAAACCGGCGGATATGAATGCCCTGTTTGCCAGTTCGCCCGAGTTAGCGGCGGTCAGGGCGACCATTGACACGGCGTATAAAACGGAATTTGAAACCGCCGGCGTCAACCCCATTGATACCCTACAGAACGGGCCACCGCCGTTAACTTATGAGCAAGCAGTCACTGCCTCCTATCAACACCTGAGCGCATTTGACAAAATCCTTGGCGCCAGTCCGGAAGTTATCGCCGATCACACCGCCAAGCTCAACACCTTTACGCAAGATGCAATGCCGGTCGACCATGCTAAAGCAGGGATGGCGAAATATGTAAAAGCAAACGGTGAACTCGATGAGGCCAAACTGTCGGCCGATTTAGCCGAAAAGTTGAAGCAAAACCCGCATATGTTGGAAACGGCCGACGGTCAGTTTATGACCGTGGCCGACGTGATCAAGGCGACCAAAGATACCTGGAATACCTTGAGGCATGGCGAAAAAGCCGGCGGCGCTTACAAGCAGTTTGCCATTACCGTCAATACCGACCCGTCCTGGGCCAGTAAAAACTTGTCTGCCGCGTATAAGTCTGGGCTCATGCACACAGTCAGCGGCTTATTAACGGCAGCTGGACTAGCGGCAAATTTACTCACTAACGGCGCGCCGGCAACTGACCTCGACAAAGCCAAAGCCGTGTTTACTGGGCTGGTTGCATTTACGGGTTTAGGCGAAGGCGCGACCAAAAACATGTCCCTTGCCTTTGCCAATAATCCGGCGTTGAGCAGTAGCGCACAGGCCGAGGCAGATACGTATAAAAAGAACTTCGCCACTTGGGAAAAAGCCGACCCCGCTACCCGTGGTGCGGCACCGGTGAAATCGGATAACGTCAATAAATTTGAAGCATTTTCCAACAACAAAGCCAATGTGCATACCGCAGAAATGGCATTTAAAGGTAGCGGCGGCGCATTTAATATCGTACTGGGAGGATTGAACATTGCCAGTATCCTGAAGGACCCCGACCCTGTTTCACGCAACCTTAATCTTGTCGCAGCGAGTGCCAATATTGCTTTGGGAGCATTCGATTTGATTGAGGCTGGCATGGTCACGTTCAATATTGGCAGCAAGGCGGCGCAGGGGTTCATGGGCTTGCTGACCGGTGCAGCAGGCGTGTTTGCGACGGTTGTGGGGGTCGCTGCCGCGATTTACCTGATCGTTAAAGTCGATCTTGATGAAGCGGAGCGGAAAAGATTCTGGGCCGATATACAACCCACCCTGGATCGCTATGGCATTAACGCACCCGGGACGGATGGCAAGCCTTATCAGCGTCCGGCTACAGAAAACCTAGTCCCCGGAGGAAGGATTACAGACGCAACCGGAAAAGTAACCGGAACAAATCCGGGTCTTATGCTACCTGGGAACCCCGGCCCTATGATGCCAATCAGAACTTAAAAATCGCTTCGGATAAAGCGTCGGGATGAGTTGGACGGGGGGAGTCAAATGGCATCGTGATTCGCCTGCCAGGTTTCATCATGACGCCGGCTTAGAAGCAAGTGTCCTACGGTTGGCGGCGTTAGCTGCGCAGTAAAAGGAAGGAAGAAGGACGCAAAGTTACCAGAGCGTCCTTTTTTGATCTTGCTGATCAAATACCTTCAGGAGTTCGAAAAGCTCGCCAAACTTCACCAGGCCGTCAACGGCCATTTTCAAAAGCGGTCATCAAAGGAATGTTCGAACCATATTCATAAACATTCCTTCGAAGCGCGCTCAGCTAAAGCATGCCAATCCCGATCGGTTTGACGTGCCGGCCAAACCACTGATTTTCATTGCTAGCCGAACAAAATACGCTGTTTTGCATGGCGAAATTTCATGGAACTTTTTGCCAAATTTGAGGTTTTACCTAAACCACGGCGTCGGGCAGCTTGATCGTGTGACTTGGACTTTATCGCGATGTCGGCAGTTGCAGGCAAGCGGCCCCAGATCGCGGTCTTAAATCGGACCAGCAGGAGTTGCCATCATGAAAGCGGACGCACAAAAAAATCCAGGGCGGCAGCCTCGGGAAATTGAACTGAAATTGCAAATTGATCCTGCGGACATTGATCAATTGTCGGAACTTCCATTACTTAAAAAAAATGCCATCGGCCAACCCCGTATTCAACAAATAA
>JAZKIX010000247.1:2720-6260 GCA_040384645.1 Pseudomonadota bacterium
ACAGCACTTATTACGATACGGCGGAGTTTGAATTCAAACGCCACGGCGCGTCTTTGCGCTTGCGCCAAACAGGCGATGACGGATGGCTGCAAACCTTGAAGAGCGACGACGACATCAAAGCCGGGCTGCACCGGCGCAACGAATGGGAAAGTGCCGTCGGCGGCCCAGCGCTCGATATTGCCGCCTTGCGCGAGATGGTCGGTGTACATACACATTGGAACAAACTGCTACGCGATGCGACGTCGTTACGTCCGATTTTCTGTACGCAAGTCGATCGCACCATTTGGGATCTGGCAACCCCAGCCGGCGATGAAATCGAGTTTGCCCTGGATCAGGGGACGATAGAACATGAGGATTTGACCGAACCGATTAGTGAAATCGAAATGGAGCTCAAAGTCGGTGCACCAGAGAATATTTTTGGCTATGCCTTGCAAATGCTCGATGCAATTCCCATGAGCATCGAAAATTTGAGCAAGGCTGAGCGCGGCTACGCACTGTGCATGCCGCAAGAATCGCCTGCACCGGTCAAGGCTGGGAAAATCAAGCTAAATAAAAACATGTCAGTAGAAAAAGGGTTTGTCGCGATTGCTAGCGATTGCATGGCGCAAATTCAAGGTAATGAAACGGCAGTCATTATGGCTAAAGCCCCAGAGAGCCTACATCAAATGCGCGTTGGTGTACGCCGTCTGCGTTCGGCACTGGGCTTGTTCAAAGATTTGGCGCCGCTGCCACATGAGTTGCAAGATGACTTGGATTGGCTGTCATCGCAGTTGGGACCGGCACGCGATTGGGATGTTTTATCCCAATCGACCTTGGCGGTGGTTGATGACGCAGTGCCCGACGGGGCTGGCGTCACACAACTCCAGCAGGCCGCTGCCGACATCGCCGCGATCAAACGTGAACAGGCCGCGATCGCGGTGCAATCGTCACGTTATGCGCATCTGATGCTGGGCCTCGCCGGCTGGCTGCAGGGGACGGCATGGCGCAACACTATTAGTAAATCAAAACGCGGCAAAATGGATCAGGCATTGCCTCGTTTCGCACGCAACTGCCTGAAGCACGATCAACGTCGATTGCTCTGGCGCGGTCGGCAACTGAAATATGCCGATCCCGCGACCCGTCACAAAGTGCGCATTGCAGCGAAGAAAACGCGCTATGCAACGGAATTTTTTCAATCCTTGTATGTACCAAAAAGTGTGGCGGCCTATGTTGATACGCTATCCGCTTTGCAGGACGAGCTTGGCTGGCTCAATGACGTTCGGGTAGCCGATGAGCTATTGCATGCGCTCGGTAACGAGCGACAAGATTTGGCCACTGACATTGGCTTCGCACGCGGCTATCTAACCTCGAATGCGCAGCAACAGGATCGCCGCTTGCGCGAACTCTGGACACGCTTCGAGCCGATGAAATTGCCTGTGGCGAGGCATTGAAATGGCCTGAGCAAGACTGGCCTACAGGTTCGGATACTCAGAGCCAATAAAACCGGCGCGTACATAATGTGTAGTAATGCCGATTTTTTGCCAGATAAGGACTTCTGTCAAAACTTCAGTATCATGGTTTTGATATTGGTCATAGAGAGGTGCTTATCATGCGTTTTATCATTCCGCCCAGCCCTTATTTGCCTTTGCCCTCCCACGTGCCGCTGGCGTTGTATGACAACGTCAACCAGCAAGTCAAACATATGCATATCATCGAGCGCCTGGCCGACGAAATCGCCCGACCGGTCGCTGAAATAAAACCCTTGTACGAGGACATACTCTTGCAAATGCGAGAGCGGGCAAAAATCCAAGACTATCTTCCTCTCCTTGTTTGCAAGCGGGTCAAATTCATTCTCACGCATTAAATTTCGTATCGATTGCCAGCTTGCGATGACGGGAAACAGTGCCGATGGATGCGATGCCATGCCGGGATTGCTTGGCGTCCCTGAACACCTTGCCACCGGAAAGATGAATAGCCCTGACACAGATAGCAGGGTTACCAATTGCTCTAATAAAACGCCTGCACGTACAAAAACTAAGAATAGGGCGGCTCCGCGCATACCAAACAATTAACAGCCCTGGCATATTGCGCTTTTAACCGCCGGTTTTAAATGGATTACGCTCGTTCAATTCATCCAGATACGATTCCATCCCATCATTCTCCCGTTCTAAAAAGCGTTCAATTGCGTCGGCAAAGGACGGATGCGCCAGCCAATGCGCTGACCATGTTTTTTGCGGTAAAAAGCCACGCGCCATTTTGTGTTCGCCTTGCGCACCGCCTTCAAAGCAGCGGATTTTTTGTGCGATACAGAACTCCAGCGGCTGGTAATACGCGGTTTCGAAATGGAGGCATGGAATATATTCCAGCGCACCCCAATAGCGGCCGTAAAGCGTGTCCTCGGTATGGATCAAGAGTGAGGAAGCGATAGGCTTGCCTTCGCGTTCGGCCACGATCAACAAAATATTGTGCGGCATGCTGCGGCCAATCCGTTGAAAAAAGTCCAGCGTTAGATAGGGCGAAGAATGATGTTCGGCATACGTGTGGGCATAGCAGCGGTAAAAAAATGCCCATTCCGCAGCGGTGGCATCGATCCCGCGGACATGGCGGAAGGTGACGCCTGCTTCACTAACTTTGCGGCGTTCGGCGCGAATGTTTTTACGTTTTTTGTGTTCCAGCGTGACGAGAAAATGGTCGAAATCGGTGTAGCCGGCATTGATCCAATGAAACTGTACGCCGCTGCGCAGCATGTATCCGGCGGCTTTCAATTTTTCAGCCTGCACGTGCGGCGGATACAGTATGTGGCTCGAAGAAAAATGATTGGCTTCCTGGAAGGCGCATAGAGCGTCGATCAAGGCGGCTTGAGCCGCATGATCGCGCGCCAGCAAGCGACTGCCGGTGACCGGCGTAAAGGGGATTGCCGATAGCAGCTTGGGATAATAGTCGAGACCGTGGCGCTGATATGCATCGGCCCACGCCCAGTCGAAAACATACTCGCCATAGGAATGAAATTTGGCATATAGCGGCATCGCTGCCGCCAGATTTTCGCCTTGCCACAGCGTCAGGTATTGCGGCTGCCAGCCACTGTCGGCACTGGCGCAGCCTGATTCATGCAAGGCATGTAAGAATTGGTAAGACAAAAACGGGTTGATCTCGGCTTGCGTCTCACGCAAGGCGCTCGCCAGTAGTTGATCCCAGGTCTTTTGGCCGATTTCAGAGAGAGAATTGACGATTCGCGTGCGATAATTCATGCCGGTTTTTCTGGGAATAAGTTGAGCAAAATATGACAGCGAATCTGGACGCGAATGCGATTACAAAATCGACAGTAAAAGTCGCCATCGCCCAAATCAATAGTACCGTCGGCGATCTGGCTGGCAACAGCGCAAAAATCTTGGATTTTTCACGCCGCGCCGCCGCGCAAGGCGCCGATATTGTGTTGACGCCGGAACTGTCGCTGGTGGGCTATCCACCCGAAGACCTATTGCTACGTAAGGCATTCTACGCAAAAACCGCGCAGGCGTTGGACGCGCTGGTGTTAGAACTGGCGGCCCTGCGTGATATGCA
>JAZKIX010000247.1:6270-7882 GCA_040384645.1 Pseudomonadota bacterium
CTGACGCCGGAATTGTCGCTGGTCGGCTATCCGCCGGAAGACTTGCTGTTGCGGCAGTCGTTTCATGCCGGAAGCGAACAAGCCTTGCGGGCGCTGGCCGACGACCTGGCAGCGCTGAAAGATGTACATGTGGTGGTCGGCCATCCGGTGTTGCTGGATGGGGCGCGTTTCAATGCCTGTTCAGTCATCGTCAACGGCGCGCTGCTCGGCACTTACTTCAAGCATGATTTACCCAATGACACGGTATTTGATGAAAAGCGCTATTTTTTAGCTGGTGACACAGCGCTGGTTTTTGCGGTAAAAGGGGTTAAATTCGGCGTCAATATTTGTGAAGATACTTGGTATCCACAAGCGCCAGCATTGGCCAAGGCCGCCGGCGCGCAAGTGTTACTGGTGCCGAATGGTTCGCCTTATCACATGAACAAACAGCATTTACGTTATGAAGTCATGCGTGACAATGTGATCGGGCAGGGGTTGAGTCTGGTGTATGCCAATTTGGTTGGCGGTCAAGACGAATTGATTTTTGACGGCGGTTCTTTTGCGATGGATCGTCAGGGTGCGATTTGCGCGCAGCTTCGGCAGTTTGATGAAGATTTGCTAGTGATCGAGTTCGATGGCGCCGATCCTTTGCCAAACAGCATGACGCCCGAATTATCGGTCGAGGCGCAGGTGTATCAGGCGCTGGTGCTGGGGGTGCGCGATTACATCGGCAAAAATGGTTTCCCAAGTGTCTTGATTGGGCTGTCGGGTGGTGTCGATTCGGCGCTGACGTTGGCGATTGCGGTCGATGCCTTGGGGGCGGACCGGGTGCGGGCGGTGATGATGCCGTCGCCATATACCGCTGAAATATCGTGGCTCGATTCGCAAGAGATGGTGCGGCGGATCGGGGTGCGCTATGATGAAATTTCAATCAATGCGTGTTTTGCTGCGTTCCGTACTACCTTGGCCGGCGAGTTCAAGGGATTGGCGGAAGACGCCACAGAAGAGAATATCCAGGCGCGGATTCGCGGCACGATCCTGATGGCACTGTCGAATAAATTTGGCTCGATTGTTTTGACAACAGGCAACAAGAGTGAAATGGCGGTCGGTTATTGCACCCTATACGGCGATATGGCCGGCGGCTTTGCCGTGATCAAGGATATTGCCAAGACGCTGGTGTATCGCTTGTGCGCTTACCGGAACAGCTTGTCAGATGTGATTCCCAGCCGTATCCTGACGCGTCCGCCATCGGCCGAGCTGCGGCCGGACCAGCTTGATCAGGATTCCTTGCCGCCGTATGAGGTATTGGATGCGATCATGCAGATGTATATGGAAGAAAATCACAGCATCGCCGATATTTTGGCGGCAGGCTATGCCAAAGCGGATGTGGAGCGGGTCACGCGCTTGATCAAAATTAACGAATATAAACGGCGCCAGTCGCCAGTGGGTATCCGGGTAACGCATCGTGGTTTTGGACGGGACTGGCGCTACCCGATCACTTCGAAATTTAAAGAGTAATCAGAAATGAGTGCCAGAAACGTAGTTCGAATTTATAGCAATAACAAGGAGAATGTATGAAACAAATTACCGCTGTAATCAAACCCTTCAAGCTTGATGAAGTGCGCGAGGCTTT
>JAZKIX010000248.1:0-4786 GCA_040384645.1 Pseudomonadota bacterium
ATTAAACCTGCACATTTCATCGTATCAACGATCTTGATGCAGTACCGGCATTATCCCGCGCCAGGTTTGCCAGATCACGCTGCCGGTTTGGATCAGCCTGGCTACACCTTGTGGTTGTACCCTTGCCAGGCAGAGTGCAAGCGCCCCAAACAGCACGGGATGTTGCCTGATACGTTGTGCTAACTGGAGTCCGGTCTCGACGATGATCAAAGAATTCGTCAGGTTTTGCTTACGATTTGCCAAGACCTGACGTTGCACGGTACTGAGGGCGATCAGTTGCTGACGTCGCTGTAGCAGTTGATGTTGGCTGGTGTTGTGCATATCAATGATTGGCCGCAGCGACGCCGTCGATATCTTTTTTCAATTCAGTCAGGGTAAACGCCAGCAATCTTGGTTTTCGCATGTAATTGCGCCGGATACCCAGGCCGATCAGCAGACTAGCTACGCTGAAAAACGCCATTAAGCCAATGAGCACCGGCACCCGATGGGTATCCCAGAACAACACGACGATTAATAACACGCCCAGCAAAATAGCGACGCCGAGACAGAATAAGGCCAGCAAGGCAAACAGTAGATAGCCAAAAAAACGCAGTGTCTCTTCTTCTACTTCAATCGCCGCCAGTTCCAGCCGGGTGTGGAGGATGCCGATGAAACCCGATGCCAGTCGGGTCGCCGATTCGATGATCGCCATTGTCGTGTCAGTCCAGGATAAGCAATTATTTGCGCGAAATCAGCAAGCCGCAAATCAAGCCGACCACGCCGGCCAGGCCGACCGACTGCCAGGGATTATCTTTAACGAATTTATCGGTCGCATATGCTGCGTCCTTGGTCTTTTCAATCACGGTTTCTTCGAGTCTGCCTAATTCAGTTTTGGCTGTACTCAGGGTTGATTCGAATTTGGCTTTAGCTTGTTTGAAACCTTCGCCGGTTTGCACCCCGGTCTGGGTCAAGAGTTCTTCTGCATCCTTGATGACCAGCTTCAAATCGCGCATCAGTTTGTCGCGTGCGCTAACACTGTCGTTGGCGGCGTTGTTTGTTGCTGTATCCATGAAAATCTCCCTAGGTAAAAAAAGTCTGGTTGTTGTGAATGCAGGCAATTAAAAATGGCTACAAAAGATACGTTGTTGTTTCAATACTATCAAACTATCGTAGCGCATAGTCGAGAGCGATGCCAGAAAATACCGCCGCGCCCAGCCAGTTGTTATGACGGAACGCAAGAAAGCACTGTAACCGCTCACGTCCGCGAATCAAGAAAAAATGGTATACCGCAATGCCTGCCGCAATCAGTATTCCAGCCAGAAACCAGCTACGCAAGCCATACTGCCAGCCAACGGCCAGCACAATCCCCAAGCTGGCGGCATAACAGAGCATCACCGCCGCCACATCGAATTTGCCGAAGGTAATGGCTGACGTCTTGATGCCGATTTTCAAGTCATCGTCCCGGTCCACCATCGCATATTCGGTATCGTAGGCCAGTGCCCAGAAAACATTGGCTAATAACAGCCACCATGCGCTGTCAGGCACGGCGCCCTGGACTGCGGCAAAAACCATCGGAATGCCGAAGCCGAACGCGATCCCGAGGTAAGCCTGTGGTAAGGCAAAAAATCGTTTGAAGTAGGGATAACTAGCGGCAATGATGACGGCTGCGACTGACAATTGCTTGGTTAAGCTATTGAGCGGCCAGATCAGGGCAAAGGATATGAGCGCGAGCGATGCCGCCAATGCGACTGCTTCCCACGGTGCGATTTTGCCGCTGGTGAGAACCCGTTCGGCGGTGCGTTTGACGTGCTTGTCGATGTCGCGGTCGGCATAGTCATTGATGGCGCAACCGGCCGATCGCATCAAGATGGTACCGAGGGTAAAAATACCGAAGAGGCGCCAGTCTGGAACGCCGTCCGATGCCAGCCATAGGGCAGCCAGCGTTGGCCACAGTAAAAGCAAAATGCCGATAGGTTTGTCCAGACGCAGCAATTGCAAATAAAGTGAAATTCGGGGCATGGCGAAACATTTAATGGCAATTGGAGGAAACGCATTATCGGCGATAAGCGGGCGCTTCACAAAATCGAAGCGGCGAACGTAACCGGCGTGGTGTGGCAGCGTGGAAGCTAGCTTTAAGGCGGCGCCGCTTCATCTTTTGCTTCGACATGCTTGATCGGCAGCGTGACGCGAAACGTGGTGCCCTGACCGACCACGCTCGATACCACGATGCTGCCATGATGCCGCTGCACAATGCCATACGATAAGGACAAGCCCAGGCCAGTGCCTTTTCCGATCGGTTTGGTTGTGTAGAAAGGGTCGAAAATGCGGTTCAGGTTATCGGCCGGAATGCCGCAACCGGTGTCGCTCACTTCGATCCAGACTTGCTCGCCGTCCTGGCCGGTCGCAATGGTGATCTTGCCGCGCGCCGTGCCGGTGGCGTGTGCGGCATTGACTACCAGATTCATGATGACTTGATTGATTTGCGAGGACAGGCATTCAACATCAGCAATATCGCCATAGCGCTTGATGACATCGGCCTTGTATTTCACTTCGCTGGCAATGATGTTGAGGGTGGAGTCGATACCGTTATGCAGATTGCTCCAATGCCATTCCAGCTTGTCTTCTACGTGAGAGAAATCTTTCAAATCTTGCACGATTTTGCGTACCCGGCTGATGCCTTCCTTGGTCTCGCTCATCAAAGTCCGGGTATCGTCGATCAGGAAGTCAATTTCATTATCGTTGCGCATGGTATCGAGGCGCGCTACAACCTCGGGTGCGGTAATAAATTTTTGCGCCTCGTGATAGGCGGCCAGCATGTCGAATACTTGCGTCACATAGCCATCGAGCGAATTGAGGTTAGAAAAAATATAGCCAATCGGATTATTGATTTCGTGTGCCACGCCCGCCGCCAATTGACCGATCGAAGCCAGTTTTTCCGATTGCATCAATTGCTCTTGCGCTTGCGAGAGCTTTTTATTGAGTTCGGTAAGCTCGCTATTGCGGCTGAGCAGCTCGGCCTGTATTAATTTTCGATCGGTAATTTCATCGGATAAACGTACATTCAAACTGGCTGCCACATCCAGATCGACCGTCAGTAAATCGCGTGCTTGCCCGAGCTCGGCCACCAAAATGCTATTGATCAGATTGGTCGAAATTTCATCGCGTATCGTTTCCACCCGACACGCCGGCATCTTGGTTAAGTCAAAAATGACGTAACCGTAGTGCTTGGTATGTTGGCAGATCGGGAACAAAGCCATGGCCTGATGCGCCTGATTGCCAAATAATTGCGCTGGTACCAGATTGCGGGTGGGGAAAGGCGTATGCAGTAGTTCGTACTGAGGCTCGTAATCGGTCATGGCAAAGATTAATTGCGCGCTTTCCGGCAGGACGTAATCGTTCAGCGAATCAAATATCAGCGGCGTGGAGTAGAGCGCGATATAGGCCGACGGAATGGCAAATTCCCGCATCGATTCGCCGATCAGGTTCATCATTTTGTCGTGATTAAATCCCTGCATGCGCCGTTTCAGGAAACCGAATTCGCTAAATAATAAGTTGCTGGTATCTTCCATCGGCGTTTCGCGCACATTAAAAACACTTTGGGCGTTGGATAAGATAATCTGGCCGCTTAATAAATATTCGCCGAATTGTTGCCTCTCCTCATTCGCTATCCCGGCCGTCTGTCCCAGATGGCGATACATCGACAGCAGCAGACATTGCAGATGAGAGATATCGCCCGATTGGATCAGGCAGATATGCGCCATCTGGCTCAGACGCTCTTCGAAAACGGCCTCATCCTCTGTCAACGCTTGTTGTAGTTGTTGCAAATAGTCCCGGTATTGCGGGATGTGTTGCGGTAGCAGATTTAATGCAGCGAGGATTTTTTCCGACGTGTCCGGCGCAATGGTGGTTGGCTGGGCCGACTCAACCATCGATTGTGAAACTTGGCTGAGCTGGAATTTTGCCACGCAGCCACACGATTGCCGCAACACCATACGGGTTGGCACCATGGTGATATCTGCGACTGCGTCGCCCCGCATTTTAGCCAGCAAAATATCGATGGCGACTTCTGATTGCTGGCGAATCGACTGGCTGATTGTGGTCAATGCCGGCCCTTGTTTGGTCAGCGACAGCATGTCGTCGAAGCCGGTCACCGCAAAATCCTGCGGTACGCGAAAACCGCGTTCCACCGCGACTGCCATCGCCGCTTGCGCCATGCCATCGTTGGCGGCGACCAAGACATCAAACGGCAATTGGCGATTCAGTAGTTCTTCCATCGCGGTGCGACCGCCGAATTGATTGAAGTTGCCTTTCACCACCCCACGCGGATCATAGGTCAGGCCGGCATCGGCCAGACAGCGTTTATAGACCTCGAAGCGCTCGTTGGCATCGAGGTTGCCCACGCTGCCTTGCATGAAGGCCAGGCGCCGGTAGCCGTGATAGCCAATCAGATGCTGCAATAATTCGCGGAAACCGGTGCGGTTGTCGATCGTTACCGAAGGACAACCGGGCATTTCAAAATTCAGGTTGATGGTAGGCAAATGACGGTAGCGCTGTATAAACTGGATCGTTTCGTCGCGTGTCAGATTTGCTTGAAAATAAGCGGTGGCGCTGATGATGGCATCGACATGGGGATTGTTGCCGAGGTCATACACGATATTGAATTGGCGCTCGAATAAAAACGGAGAATTGATGCTGTGACCTGGGAAGAAAAATAACTTGAGTCCTTCCTGTTCGGCTTTTTTTCGCAAACCATCGATCACAGCGCGCTGGAAATAGCCGTCCAATGTATTGATCAATACACCGATGC
>JAZKIX010000249.1:0-18486 GCA_040384645.1 Pseudomonadota bacterium
ATTGATATAGTTTCACTTATAGAAAATACTCCGTTGATCAGGTTGTCGAGCAATACCGGTTCGGCATCCGGTGTGGCGTAATAGGCCAACACCATATGCGCTTGTTGAAGCGTGCTGGCCGCGCCGCCGATGCGCGCCTTGACGTAAATCAGGCGCAGCGCAGTATTCGGAATGTCGAGATCGAGTAGTGAAAAATATTTGGCGATCACATAATCTTCGCAATCGCCACGGTTCTTGGACAGCGATTCCATCGGTGTCGCCCAGTAATCACTTTGACCCCAGACGTCTTGATCGTCGACAAATTCGATGCGGCGATTAAAGAAGTCATTCACTTGCCGTAGCTTTTCTGCAACGGCTAGCTCGCGGCTGTTTTGCAATAATTTTTGCCAATCTTGGAACACTTGCGGCTTGCCGCTCATGCGGCGGAAGCTGGATTGCAAATGAGTCAAATCTAAGGCAAGCGCAAAATACGGCGGCAGTAATAAAATCGCGGCCAATGCCGCAACGACGAGCCACAGGCGAAAAAGGCGGTAGCCAACGCGCTCCGATGCCAATGGAGCGCTGGCTAATATCATGCGTGCATTACCGATTCAACAGTAAAGCGTCGGATTGAAAGCGGCCAGGTTGGCGTGAGCGCTGCAAGCGGACGGGCAAGTAAAAGCCAGTCAATCAAAGAAGTCCGGTTCAAGAATGTCTCTTGCATGCGCGACCCGTAAAACTTGCATTTGTAAAATGTGAAATCGCGAAATTATCTATTGTTCACAATTGCGCCGGCTATGGCATAAAAACATTTTCCTGTGTCAGGTATTATGCCGGTTAATTATAGCGCTATCGCTTTGAAGAAACGTCGTTGTAATCCGCGCAAATTTACTAATTTATATTATTTTCTCATGCGAAAAATTCATTGGTTATTGACTGCTTTTTTAAGTGCATCATTTGGGGCGTTCTTCCTCCCGCTAAGTGCCTCCGCGCAAGTGCAAACGCTTAAAGAATCGGCGCAACAGGCCATCTTGTCCAATCCCGAAGTGTTGGCACGTTGGCATGCTTTTGAAGCGGCCAAGAGTGAACGTTCTGCCGCCGCGGGCAGTTACCTGCCACGTGTTGATCTGGCTGCCGGCGCCGGGCGCGAGTTTTTACGTGATTCTCAGCAAAGCAGGTCTTTCAATCGCGGCAATGTCTCGCTGACGTTGACCCAAATGCTGTACGACGGTTTCGCGACCAAAAATGATGTCAGCCGGCTCGATCACGCCAGCTTGGTGCGCTTGTATGAATTACACGACACGTCAGAAAACGTCGCTCTCGATGTTGCACGGGCCTATTTCGATGTTTTGCGCTACCGTAAATTGGTAACACTGGCCGAAGACAATTATGTGCAACACCGCTCCGTTTTCGAACAAATCCAGCGCAAGGCGCAAGCCGGGGTCGGCCGCCGTGTTGATATGGAGCAAGCCGCTGGCCGCCTGGCCTTAGCCGAATCGAATATGTTGACCGAAACCTCCAATTTGCACGATGTGAGTGCCCGTTTTCAACGTCTGGTCGGCAGCATCCCACGTAAAGAATTGGAAGATTCCATTGTATTAAGCAAGGCCGTGCCGACCGATATGACGGTCGCCATGCAAGCGGCAAGCAAGCGCCATCCTGCCCTCTTGGCAGCGATTGAAAATGTACGTTCGGCCGATGCCGCCGCGCAGATGCGCAATGCCAACAACAAGCCGCGTGTCGATTTTCGCCTGCGTAGCGAACACGACCGGAATTTGGAGGGCGTCACCGGCAGTCGGCATGACACCTCGGCAGAAGTTGTATTAAGTTGGAATCTGTTTAATGGCGGCAGCGACCGGAGTCGATTGCATCAATATGCCGCGTTGCTGAACGTCGCGCGTGATGCGCGCGACAAGACCTGCCGCGATTTACGCCAGAGCTTGTCGATTGCATTTAACGACACCCGTAAATTGACGGAACAATTGACCTATCTCGACCAACATCAACTGTCGATCGAAAAGGCACGGGTCGCTTACCGCAAGCAATTTGATATCGGGCAACGCACTTTGCTCGACGTGCTGGATACGGAAAATGAGTTGTTTGAATCCAAACGCGCTTTCGTCAATGCCGAATTCGACTTGATGGCAGCCTATGCGCGCACCCACGCCGCGATGGGGACCTTGTTTAGCGAATTGCAATTGTCGCGTCCGGAAAACATGCAATTGCCTGATCTTTCCAAGGTGGATCATACGCAGGACTTGGCTGAAAATTGCCCCGCAGAAGCACCGCAGTTATATGTCAGCGACAAGGCGGCGTTGAATATCCGGGCACAAGAATTATTGATTGAATCAAATTCAGCCACCGTCCCGGCAGAGCCGAAAGCAAGCAAAAAATCGGTAACCTCACATGCCATAGAACAGCCGGTGAGCGTCGTCACAAGCGGATCAAATGTAGTAACCGAGACGGAAAAAGCGGCGTTGGCAAATGCCATGAAGGCTTGGCGTGAGGCCTGGGTCAGCCGCAATGTTGACGGTTATTTCGGCGCCTATGCGCCCAGCTATCAGCCAGACAGTGCAACATCGCGGGAGGCGTGGATCGCGCAACGCAAGGTGAAAATTGCCGCGGCCAAAAAGGTCACCGTGGATTTGGCTGACGTGCAACTCGACTTTGCTGATGCAAGCCATGCGACTGCACGTTTTCAACAAACGTATAGCTCTTCTTCGTATCGCGATGTTGTCAATAAGGTGCTGGAATGGGAAAAAATCGGCGGCCGCTGGTTGATTGTGCGTGAATCAGCTAGCGGACAAAATAATTGATTTTGAGTCGCAATGCCTTCCTGCTGGAAAGCATTGTGATTTCGATTATTTTATAAAAATAAGGGGGGTATAAGTCAATACCTATGCTCTCCCGCACGTTTTCATTGGCGCTTTAAAAATACACCGGGCAGTATATTTTATCGCTTAAATTGTCTTTGAGCTACGCTTAGGCATCGCGCACCTCGCAAATAGGCGGCCTAAGCATCCTCAAAACTGCTCTTCAGGACGCAGGTAACGCCATTGTCCCGTCGGCAGATCGCCCAATTTTACGCGGCCGATCCTGACCCGTTTCAATCCCAATACCGTCAAGCCGACCATATCGCACATGCGGCGGATCTGGCGTTTTTTACCTTCACGCAGGATAAAACTGAGTTGATCTTCGTTCTGCCAACGCACCACAGCCGGCAATAACGCTTTGCCATCCATGGTCAAACCATGATTAAGACGCTTGAGTTGGGCCGCAGGCAGGGTGCCCGTTTTGGAATATTTCACCCGCACCAGATATTCCTTTTCGACGACCGTATCTTGCCCGATCAAGTGTTTGGCAATGCGACCATCCTGTGTCAGTACCAATAATCCGACCGAGTCGATATCAAGCCGGCCAGCCGGCACCAGACTGCGCAATTGGGTGGGATGGAATTGTTCAGTGGATGGATCTTCTTTCCAACGCGTTTCGGCATTGATCAGGGCAATCGCTGGCGTGTAGCCATCTTCGGCCTGGCCGCTGACATAGCCCATCGGTTTGTTGATTAATACAGTGACGCGCTTCGATTGCTCGGCGCTGGCCTGACGCTCGACCGTGATGCGCTGATCGGGCAAGACTTTGCTGCCCAGCTCCGACACCACGACGCCGTCGACCCGCACCCAGCCGCGTGCAATCCATTCGTCGGCTTCACGGCGCGAGCAAAGGCCCAGCTCGGACATGCGTTTTGAGAGGCGTAGCGGTTCAGTCATGGGGGATTTCTAAGTTCAAAAGGGTGAGATGAAAGCAGTTAGCATGCTATTTTGCACAAGCTAAATTTTCAAGGCTTCCAGTAAATCGGTTTCAAGCTGGATTTGACTGCGTGCGTTATTCAATACCGGACCATCGACTAAAAACACATCTTCCACCCGTTCGCCCAAGGTCATGATTTTGGCAGTATGGAGATTGATTTTATATTTAGTCAGCACATTGGCAATCGAATACAGCAGCCCCGTGCGGTCATTGGCCGAGACCGACAATAGATAGTATTGGCCGCGTTCATCCGAGCGCAAATCGACCGTGGGAATGATAGGGAAGGTGCGCGATAGCCGCGACAACCGGCCCTTGGTTGGTGCTGGTAGCGGCGCTTGCGACTTCAGCAATTCAGTCAGTTCATGCTCGATCAGATTGATGATATCGCGATAGTTTTTTGCGAACATCTGTTCCGTCACGAGGAAGGTATCAAGCGCGTAACCGTGTTTGGTGGTGTGGATTTTTGCATCGAGGATGCTGAAATTCTTGCGGTCAAAATAGCTGCAAATGCGCGCAAACAAATCGGCCCGATCCTTGATGTAGACTGCCACTTGCAAACCCTCGCCAATCGGCGCCAGCCGGCATTTGACGACTGGGTCAAGACTGTCGATTTTGTCGAACAGGGCGCGTGTTTGCCATGCAATATCGCCTGCGTCGTGGCGTAGAAAATAGGCTACATCAAGTTGGGCCCAGAGCGCTTCATGTGCATCGACTGGCAGACCGTACAAACGCAATGTCTTGAGCGCTTGCTCTTGGCAGTTTTTCAGTTCGCGATCGCTTGAGTGCGCCTCGCCACCGAGCACGCGCAGGGTGACACGGTACAGATCTTCCAGTAACTTGCCTTTCCACGCATTCCAGACCTTGGGACTGGTGCCGCGAATATCGGCGACCGTCAGCAAATACAGCGCCGTCAAATGGCGCTCGTTCTTTACTAAGGTAGCAAAACCGCGAATCACATCGGGATCCGATAAATCCTGTTTTTGTGCGACTTGCGACATGGTCAGATGATGCTCGACCAAAAATACGATCAATTCAGTTTCTTCAGCCGTCAGCCCATGATTGATGCAAAACTTTTGCGCGTCGGACATGCCGAGTTTGGAGTGATCGCCGCCACGGCCTTTTGCAATGTCATGGAACAAGGCTGCAATGTACAGCAACCACGGCTGCGCGAAATTGGCGATCAACTGGCTGCAAAATGGATATTCATGCGCATGCTCGGTCATGGTGAAGCGTCGCATATTGCGTACCACCATCAAGATGTGCTGATCGACCGTATACACGTGAAAAAGATCATGTTGCATCTGGCCGATGATATGCCGGAAATTGGGCAAATAGCGCCCAAGGATGCTGGTCTGGTTCATGCGCCGTAGCGCATGTGTGATCCCTTGCGGCGCCTGTAGGATTTTCAAGAAAAGCGCCCGATTGACCGGATCGCGCCGAAACGCGGCATCGATTTTCAAGCGGGCATGCCATAAGGCACGTAGGGTGCGCGCCGTCATGCCTTTCAATTCAGTGCGCTCTGCCAAGAGCAAAAACACTTCCAGCATAGTCGAGGGCGCCGCCTCAAAGGTATCGTCCGACGCGATATCGATCAGACCATTGATTTCATTAAAGTGTGAATTGATTGCTTGCGGCTGGCCGTCCTGGGGGAAAAGTTGCGCTTCTATATTTTGCAGCAACACCATATTGAGCTGGGTGACCGCCTTGGCCGCCCAATAATAGCGTTGCATCAAGTATTCACTGGCACGGCGCATATGGATGCCGTCGCCGGTGCTTTTAAATCCGAAGGTTTCCGCGATCTGAGTCTGGACATCGAATACCAGCCGATCTTCGCGCCGCCCAGCATAGATATGCAGGCGCACCCGGATATCTTTGAAGGCGCGTTCCTTTTCCATCAGCTGTCGCGCTTCAATTGCGGTAATCAAGCCGCGTTGGCCTAATTCACGCCAGGAGTTGCCTAGTCCAGCGGCCTTGGCAACCCACAGAATGACCTGCAGATCGCGCAGGCCGCCCGGACTTTCCTTGCAGTTCGGTTCTAGCGCATAGGGCGTATCTTCGTATTTGGCATGGCGCTGGCGCATTTCCAGCGTTTTTTTCTGGAAGAAAGACTGCGGATTTAATGCACTCGTATAACGCTCTTGCAACGATTTGAAGAGATTTTCATCGCCAGTAACGAGTCTTGCTTCCAGCAAGCTGGTTTGCACCGTAATGTCGGCGGCCGATTCGCTCAGGCATTCATCTACGGTGCGTATACTGTGGCCGATTTCAAGCCCAAGATCCCATAGCAATTGCACCAGCTCTTCCAGCTTGGCCTGCATCAGCGCATTGGGCGCTGATTCGAGCAAAATCAAGACATCGACATCCGAGTAGGGGAACAATTCGCCGCGGCCATAACCGCCGACGGCAACCAGCGCCGTGTTAGTTGGCAGCAGAAAATATTGCCAGGCTTGGGTCAAGGCCTGATCGACGTTTTGACGCAGATTGCGCAACAATTTTTCAGGCTTGCCATCAAGCTGAAAAGCGGCTATGACCGCTTGTCGCTCGACTTTTAACTGTTCCTTCAGCGCTGCCGCGATCAATGCCATCATTAGCCAAGGGCAGGTGACGCAGGTGTTGCAATCAGAATGGGCGCTGGCGGCATCGGCATCAATGGTGAAATTGTCAAGACCTCATAACCGGATGCGGTCACCAATATTGTATGTTCCCACTGCGCTGACAGGCTGCGATCCTTGGTCTTGATGGTCCAGCCATCGCCCATTTCACGGATTTCACGGCGGCCGGCGTTGATCATCGGTTCAACCGTAAAAATCATACCTTCGACCAATTCTTCCAAGGTGCCGGGCCGTCCGTAGTGCAGCACTTGCGGTTCGGTATGAAATACCTTGCCAATGCCATGCCCGCAAAATTCGCGCACTACGCTGTAACCAGCTTTTTCCGCATGTTGTTGAATTACATGCCCGATATCGCCTAAATGTGCACCCGGCTTGATTTTTGAAATCCCCAACCACATGCATTCAAAAGTGATTTCATTCAAGCGTTTTGCCAGAATTGAAGGCTCACCCACATAAAACATCCTGCTGGTATCGCCGTGATAGCCATTCTTGATAACGGTAATATCGAGATTGACCACATCACCATTCTTGAGAATCTTGTCACCCGGAATGCCGTGACAAACCACGTCGTTTACTGAGGTGCAAATCGCTTTAGGATAGGGCGTGTAGCCGGACGGACAATAGTTTAACGGTGCAGGTATGCTGTCCTGGACATCAACCATATATTCGTGACAAAGTCGATCCAGTTCACCGGTCGTTATGCCAGCCTTGATCTGGGGCGTAATGAAATCGAGCACTTCGGCCGCCAGTTTGCCGGCAACTCTCATGCCTTCAATGTCGTCAGCGGTATTGATAGTAATTGATGCCATAAGATACCGAATTCTGTAAAAAAGTGAAAAATAACCATCGACCAGAAATTATAATCGCTGGCATTCATATTCGCCTAAGCAAAAAGCTTGCGTGTTTTGCAAACATCCACCTGTTTTTAGCGTATAATTGCGGGTTGCTTGACTCAATTCAAGCAAATACTTTGTAAATTGCGAATCCGTTCGAAAAGGGTGCTCTTCATGAGTGACTGAGCGGATTCCAGACCCAACCCTGGAGATATTATGTCTGTAACAATGCGTGAAATGCTGGAAGCCGGCGTCCATTTTGGTCACCAAACTCGTTTCTGGAACCCAAAAATGGCGCCGTTCATTTTTGGTCACCGCAACAAAATCCATATCGTTAATCTGGAAAAGACTCTTGGTATGTACCAAGAGGCGATGAAGTACATCCGCCAATTGTCCGCTAATCGCGGCACCATCATGTTGGTTGGTACCAAGCGTCAAGCGCGCGAAATTATCGCTGCTGAAGCGCAACGTGCTGGCGTTCCTTATGTGGACCAACGTTGGCTGGGCGGTATGTTGACCAATTTCAAAACAATCAAGACATCGATCAAACGCTTGAAGGAAATGGAAGCTTCGATTGAAGACGGTTCGGTTGAGAAGTTGAGTAAAAAAGAAGGGCTCATGTTCGAGCGCGAAATGATTAAGTTGCAAAAAGCAATCGGTGGTATCAAGGATATGGGCGGCGTTCCTGATGCAATTTTTGTGGTCGATGTCGGTTATCACAAAGGTGCTATTACTGAAGCAGCTAAATTGGGCATTCCTGTGATTGGTGTGGTTGATACCAATCACTCGCCAGAAGGCGTGACATATGTCATTCCCGGCAATGATGACTCGTCAAAGGCGATCATGTTGTATGCGCGCGGTGTGGCAGATGCAATTTTGGAAGGCCGTGCAAATGCCGTTAGCGAAATCGTTGAATTCGCTAAGAGCGCAGGTAATGATGAGTTCGTTGAGGTCAGCGAGCAAGTTTAATTGCTTGGTCTGTTGCATCGGCTTTGAAGAGGGGTGGCGCTGGTTCGCCCCTTTTTTTTGAATTTATTTTAATGAGGATGTTTTTGACATCCACACAGCTAGGAGAATCACATGGCCGCAATCACTGCAGCGATGGTAGGTGAATTACGCGCGAAGACTGACGCGCCAATGATGGAATGTAAAAAAGCGCTGACCGAGGCGGACGGCAATATGGAGAAGGCAGAAGATATCCTTCGCGTCAAGTTGGGTAGCAAGGCATCAAAAGCATCGTCGCGCATTACCGCCGAAGGCGTAGTGGCAACATATATTGTCGGCGGTGTTGGGGCTTTGGTTGAAGTTAACTGCGAAACGGACTTCGTTACGAAAAATGACGAATTTATCGCTTTGGCAAACGCAGTTGCCAAGCTAGTCGCAGAAAAAAATCCGGCCGATGTCGCGGCACTCTCTGCATTGCCACTTGATGGCAAGACTGTTGAGGAACAACGCGCCGCCTTGATCGGTCGTATCGGTGAAAATATGTCGATCCGCCGTTTTACTCGTTTCGAAACAACGGCAAAATTGGCTTCATACCTGCATGGCACACGGATTGGCGTCATGGTTGAGTTTGATGCTGCGGACGAGCAAATTGGTAAAGATGTGGCAATGCACGTTGCTGCTATGAAGCCGGTTTCATTGTCGGTAGAGCAGGTTCCTGCTGAGTTGATTGAAAAAGAACGTTCGATCGCGGCGCTAAAGGCGGCAGAAGACGCTGCTAAAGCGCAAGCTGAAGGAAAAACACCGCAATCGGCAGAAATCGTTGCGAAGCGTGTGGATGGCTCTGTTCAAAAATACTTGAAGGAAGTTTCGCTGCTAAACCAGCCATTTGTAAAGAACGATAAGCAAACTGTCGAGCAAATGCTGAAGGCGGCGAATGCAAGTGTCAAATCGTTCACGATGTATGTTGTCGGAGAAGGGATAGAGAAGAAGCAAGATGACTTTGCGGCCGAGGTCGCGGCTCAGGTCGCGGCAGCAAAGCAGGCATAAAATGAGTTGAAGCGGGCCGAAAGGCCCGTTTTTTTAAACGCCATCGGTTTTGCTGAATTGAACATGTCGCGTTGCACGCCTTCGCAAATAGTCGGATGACTTGTTGTCTGATCAAGGCGAAAGAACGATTCGCATGGGATAATATCAAAACCACAAGAGCGGCTCACCGAAACCGGATAAATCCAAGGAATCAGCCTATGAAAAAACCAGCTTATAAACGCGTACTTCTGAAGCTCTCAGGTGAAGCTTTGATGGGAGATGATTCCTATGGAATCAATCGCGCAACAATCGAGCGCATGGTGGCCGATGTCGCGGAAATTGCCAAGCTGGGTGTCGAATTGGCAATTGTGATTGGCGGCGGTAATATTTTTCGCGGTGTCGCCCCTGGGGCCCAAGGCATGGATCGCGCTACCGCCGACTATATGGGTATGCTTGCAACCGTGATGAATTCCCTTGCCTTGGCCGATGCAATGCGGCATGTCGGCGTCACAGCGCGCGTAATGTCGGCAATTAGTATTGAGCAAGTGGTCGAGCCTTATGTACGTCCCAAAGCCTTGCAGTATCTGGAAGAAGGAAAGGTTGTTGTCTTTGCTGCCGGTACTGGGAACCCTTTTTTTACGACCGATACGGCGGCCGCTTTACGTGGTTCTGAAATAAGTGCAGAAATCGTATTGAAGGCGACCAAGGTCGATGGAGTTTATACGGCAGATCCTAAGAAGGATGCGAATGCTGTTCGTTATTCCACCATTACGTTTGATGAGGCGATTTCTAAGCATCTTCAGGTAATGGATGCGACTGCATTTGCCTTATGTCGTGACCAAAAATTGCCTATCAAAGTGTTTTCTATAGTCAAGCCGGGTGCATTATTGCGCGTGATTTTGGGTGAAGACGAAGGTACCTTGGTTCACGTTTAATTTATTTTTTGCAGCCCTTGCTGCAGCTATTTTCGCGGGAGAACAGCATGACTATCGCTGATGTAAAAAAAAGCACAGAACAAAGAATGAACAAGTCCATTGATACATTGAAAGCTGATTTGGCCAAAGTGCGAACTGGACGGGCTCATACCGGTATCTTGGATCATGTTCATGTTGAATATTATGGTAGCCCAACCCTTTTAACCCAAGTTGCGAACGTGACATTAATCGATGCCAGAACTATCGGCGTTCAACCATTTGAAAAGAAAATGGTGTCAACAGTTGAGAAAGCAATCCGTGATGCCGATCTTGGTTTAAACCCTTCAACCCAAGGTGACATGATCCGGGTTCCGACGCCGCCACTCACGGAAGAACGTCGTAAAGAGATGGTTAAGGTCGTGAAAGGTGAAGCGGAGGATGCAAAAATTGCAATTCGCAATATTCGTCGTGATGCTAATGAAGGATTAAAAAAACTGTTAAAGGATAAAGCATGCTCGGAAGATGACGAACGTCGTGCACAAGACGATGTTCAAAAACTTACGGACAAATTTGTAGCTGATGTCGATAGATTAGTGGTGGACAAAGAGAAAGAAATCTTGACGGTTTGATTTCATTTAAAAAAATTCTCATTGACCGTTTTTGGCTTTCCATGATCCATTTCAGCTCTACCGAAGCAGTGCCGGACATTGCACTTGTTCCTCGCCATGTGGCAATTATTATGGACGGCAATGGCCGTTGGGCAACCCGCCGTTTCTTGCCACGCGTTGCCGGCCACGTTAAAGGCGTCGAGGCCGTGCGCGGCGTGGTTGAAGCATGCGTTTTGCGCGGTGTGGAATATTTGACGATATTTGCATTCAGTTCTGAAAACTGGCGTCGCCCTGAAGATGAAGTGTCTCTATTGATGCGCTTATTCGTAACAGCGTTGGAGCGCGAAGTGGCGAAAATGCATGCGAACAATATCCGCCTCAAAATTGTGGGCGACCTAAGCCGGTTCGATCAAAAATTGCAAGGTATGATGGCCAATGCCGAAAGAAAAACAGCAAACAATGAACGTTTGACCGTAACTATTTGCGCAAATTACGGTGGGCGTTGGGACATCATGCAAGCGATCAATAAAATGCTTGCGATACATCCCGGTCAAACGTCTTTTTCTGAGGCAGAACTAGCGCCTCATTTGGCAATGGCTTATGCGCCGGAGCCAGATTTATTCATCCGAACCGGTGGCGAAGAGCGCATTTCCAATTTTCTGTTATGGCAATTAGCTTATACCGAATTGTTTTTTACAGAGACTTACTGGCCGGATTTCGACGCTCAGTCATTAGATACCGCAATTGCGTCATATCAGCAGCGCGAGCGCCGTTTTGGCCGTACCAGCGCTCAGCTTATTGAAAGTAAAAAGGCTTCCTAATGCTGAAAACGCGTGTCATTACGGCATTGCTTCTGTTGACAGTATTGTTGCCGGTGCTTTTTTTTCATTCGCTGCCAGCTTTTGCCGTCGTCACGCTTCTATTTTTTGCCGCTGCAATTTGGGAGAGTTTTCGTCTCTTTCGAACAAGATATCCTATCGCTGCTGCGATTTTATGGTGCATTGTCTTCGGGTATTTAGCATATATTGGGCACATTCAAAATAGTCCATTGTTGTTCGCTCTATCGGTGGCGATTTGGATTTTCCGCTTAATACCTTCTCTTGCAATTGGCTTGCCCCATTTTAATGGTATTGGTAATCGGTTCTTGAATGGCGTTTATGCGATTTCGATTCTCGCGTGTTTTACAGCAATGAAAGTTTTATTTGATCATTCTTCGCTCTATCTATTATCTGTGATGATGGTCGTTTGGGTTGCGGACATTGGGGCTTATTTTGCGGGTAAAACTTTCGGGAAACATAAGCTTGCCCCTTCTATTTCTCCCGGCAAGTCTTGGGAGGGTGCAGTCGGCGGCTGGTTTTTCGTAATGGTTTTCGCGTCAGCATCTACTTTTGCCCCTAGCCTGGCTGATACTTTTGCCGCGCAGCTGCTGGCTAAACTTGGATGGTTGGGCTTCATAGGCATAATGACATTAATGGTTGCCGCAAGCGTTGTCGGAGATCTATTTGAGTCCCAATTGAAACGCCGTGCTGAAATGAAAGACAGTAGTACTTTGTTGCCTGGACACGGTGGCGTCCTAGATCGAATTGATGCGCTGATTCCAAGCTTGCCTTTGGCGGCGCTTTTGACTTTTTGGCTTTGGGGTTAAGTGGCATGCAGCGAATTACTATTCTTGGTGCTACCGGTTCAATTGGTCAGTCAACGCTTGACGTTTTGGCTCGGCACCCAGAACGATATAAGGTTTATGCGCTGACAGCGGAAAGTCGAATTGAAGAGCTGGCTACCCAGTGTGAACGCTTTCAACCTGAGGTGGCGGTTGTAGGCTCTTCCGAGTCAGCACAAAGACTTACACGTCTTTTGAAAGTCCTAGGGGTAAATACAGTCGTTGAATATGGCTCCTCGGCGCTTTGTGCGGTAGCAAGTGCAGTGCAATGCGACATGGTGATGGCCGCTATCGTCGGAGCTGCTGGGTTAGCGCCAACAATTGCAGCCGCAAACGCTGGTAAGAAAATTTTGCTGGCGAATAAAGAGGCACTTGTAATGTCAGGGCAGTTGTTTATTGACGCAGTCAATGCAAATGGCGCGACGCTTTTGCCTATCGATAGTGAACATAATGCTATTTTTCAATGTTTGCCTCGGGATTATGCATGTTCGTCGGCAAAACATGGCATTGAAAAAATTTTGTTGACTGCTTCTGGCGGACCTTTTTTATCTCGCTCTGTAGATACTTTGGAAAACGTTACGCCCGCTGAGGCAGTCGCGCATCCAAATTGGGTCATGGGGCGCAAAATTTCTGTCGATTCCGCCACCATGATGAACAAGGGACTGGAAGTGATAGAAGCGCACTGGTTATTTGGCGTTGCTATAGATCGAATCGAGGTCGTGATCCACCCACAAAGCGTGATTCATTCGATGGTGTCTTATATCGATGGATCTGTGATTGCTCAACTTGGCAATCCTGATATGCGCACACCCATTGCCCATGCACTTGCATATCCCGAGCGGCTGAGTTCTGGCGTCGCACAGCTTGATTTGACCCAGATCGCGAAACTTACCTTTGAAGCCCCCGATTTCAAAAGATTCCCTTGCCTTTCTCTGGCTTTCCATTCCTTGCGCGCTGGCGGATCGGCGCCAGCCATATTGAATGCAGCAAATGAAATTGCGGTGCAAGCTTTTTTAAGCGGAAAAATAGGTTTCCGCATGATCAATCAAGTGATTGAACGCGTTATGGAAAACACGTCTCATCACATAGTCGACTGTATCGACGATTTGATGGGACAGGATCGCCGCGCTCGCGAATTAGCTAATTCGTACATTCAATCATGATTGTCCTTCAATATGTTTTGCCGTTTTTGGTCGTGCTCGGCACCCTGATCATTTTTCATGAGTTAGGTCACTATTGGGTCGCACGCTGGTGCGGCGTGAAGGTACTGCGTTTTTCAGTAGGAATGGGGAAAGTGATTTTCTCGCGCCGTATTGGACCGGATCAGACAGAGTGGGTAATTTCAATTTTGCCGCTCGGCGGTTACGTAAAAATGCTCGATGCTCGGGAACAAAAAATGGAGCAACTTTCACCTGAGGATGTTGGGCGCGAATTTACAGGGAAAAACGTCTGGCGTCGCATTGCCATTGTTGCAGCGGGTCCGATAGCCAATTTTTTGCTCGCTATAGCGATCTTCGCAGGACTGTATCACTATGGAATGCCTGAACCAGTGGCGAAAATCCGCACCGTCGCCGAAAGCACTGTAGCTTTCAAAGCAGGATTGCGTGGTGGCGAAATTATTGCCGCGGTCAACGGCGACAGCGTTGAGACTTGGACTGAATTGCACTGGAAAGTCATGCGGGCAGTGATTGATAAATTGCCGGTTCGCATCGATGTGCGGCGCGAGAATCAGTCGCTTGAATCAATGTTTGTACCGACTGAGCAGCTTTCAACAAAGGATTTGGAGCAAGACTTTTTAGGGAAGCTAGGGCTGTCGTTAGCCCGGCCAATTGTAAAGTTGGGCGCGATTTTGCCTGGACCTGCTCTAGCTGCTGGGTTGCAAGCGGGTGATCAGATCGTCGCGGTTGACGGTAATCCTGTTATTGATGATGTCGCTTTTATCGAGACGATCAGTAATGCGCCTGGTAAGTCATTAGAGTTGACCGTTTTGCGTGGCGATAGCAGTCAATCTACTCTACGCTTGTCAGTTGTTCCGAGTGCAATGGAAGTGAATGGAAAAACAGTAGGGAAAATCCATGTAAAGGTTGCACCGTTACCCGAAATGATTGTTGTGAAAAATTCGTTTCTGACCTCACTCCGAAAAGCGGTATTCCGAACTTGGGAGTCATGTGTTTTTACTCTCAAAATTTTAGGGAAGATGATTATTGGCGAAGCTTCATTAAAAAATATTAGTGGACCAATCACAATTGCAGAATATGCCGGCCAATCTGCCCGCATTGGCGGTATCGCTTTTCTCACCTTAATTGCTTCAGTCAGCATTGGACTCGGAGTAATGAACTTACTGCCTATTCCAGTTTTAGACGGGGGGCTTTTGCTGTATTATTCGCTGGAAGTTTTGACCGGGCGTCCGGTTTCCGAGCGTTTCGCAGAAATTGCCCAACGTGCTGGCGTAGGTATACTAATGACCTTGATGGCAGTGGCAATTTTCAATGACATCCTTCGGCTTATCTCCTGATTTTTTGATGACTTTGCCATATGGCATTCGTTTCAAAAGACTTTAATAAAACCATTCATAGCCCATGAAATTTGATTCCGAGTCTTTTTCGATGCCGAACTTTCGTCGTCACATCTTTGCTGTAGCTGCTTTTGCGCTTTGCTCAGGACAGGTTCTCGCAGTAGATCCATTTACCGTAAAAGACATCCGCGTTGAAGGAATTCAGCGTACTGAAGCAGGTACGGTGTTTAGCTATCTGCCAGTTAAAGTTGGGGAAACGTTTACCGACCAAAAGAGTATTGCAGCAATTAAAGCCCTTTATGCCACCGGTTTTTTTAAAGATGTACGTATTGAAGTCGATGGCGATGTTTTGGTGGTGATGGTCGAAGAGCGTCCGACTATTTCAACTGTTGATTTTACCGGTACTAAAGAATTCGAAAAAGATGCCTTGCTCAAGGCGCTCAAGGAAATTGGTGTCGGTGAGACCCGCATATTTGACAAAGCCTCTGTGGACCGCGCGGAACAGGAGTTGAAGCGTCAATACCTCTCTCGTGGCTTGTACGGCGTGATAATCACAACTACGGTAACACCAATTGAACGCAATCGTGTCACGGTGAATTTTGTGATTGACGAGGGGGATGTTTCTCGCATCAAGGGGATTAATATTGTCGGAAATAAGGCGTTCTCAGACAAGGATTTGCATACGCTTTTAAGTTTGACTACGCCGAGCTGGTTTAGCTGGTACACCAAAGCTGATCAATATTCCAAACAAAAATTAGCGGGGGATATTGAAACTTTAAAGTCGTTCTATCTCAATCGCGGTTACATCGAGATGCAGGTGGAATCAACGCAAGTATCGATTACGCCCGACAAGAAAGATATTTTTATCACTATTAATATCATTGAAGGCGAAAAATATACGGTTTCCGATGTGAAATTGGAAGGCGAGATGTTTGGTCGCGAACAAGAGCTCAAGTCCCTTCTAGAGTTCAAGAAAGGCGACACCTACTCAGGTTTGATACTAGCCCAGAGCACCAAGAAAATTTCCGAACGATTGGGTAATTTTGGCTATGCGTTCGCCAACGTTAATGCCAATCCTGAAATTAATCGAGAGACAAAAGAAGTTGCATTTACAATCTTTATCGATCCGGGCAAACGTGTGTATGTACGCAGAATGAACGTTGCCGGGAATTCAAGAACGCGTGACGAAGTCGTACGGCGCGAATTCCGGCAAATCGAAGGTTCTTGGTACGACGGGAATAAGATCCGGCTTTCAAGGGATCGCGTGGACCGTTTAGGGTATTTTAAAGAAGTAAATGTTGAGACGCCGGAAGTGTCGGGCACAACCGATCAGGTCGATGTCAACATGAGTGTGGTGGAAAAGCCCACAGGTAATATCGTCTTTGGCGCCGGTTTTTCGCAAAGCGAGAAGCTGACTTTTACAGCGTCGATTCAAGAAGCCAATTTCGCCGGTAGCGGTAATACCATTGGCGTCGATGTCAATACAAGCTCGGTTAATAAGTTAATTTCGTTATCGCAAACCACACCGTATTTCACGGACGATGGCGTAAGTCGTAGCGTTGAAATATTTATGAAGCGAACCAAGCCTTTAACCACTAGTGCTGGCGATTACACAGTAGAGCAGCGCGGTGGCAAGATCAGTTTTGGCATCCCATTTACTGAGCTAGATACTATTTTTTGGGGTGTTGGACTTGATCACACACGTGTTGATGCGACCCCTTCCAGCCCTTTCAATTATCAAAAATATGTGTCCGATAACTCGGGTGTTCCGTTGGTGGGCGGTAAGTTGGAGCAATCCAGTGGTGCGACGACGACCACGTTCCCTCTGACGATGGCTTGGCAAAGAGATAGCCGTGATAGTGGAATTGCGCCATCTGCCGGTCGCTATCAACGTGTCAATCTCGAATTGGCACCGTTCGGTGGGCTTCAGTATTACCGGATGGTGTACCAGCATCAGTACTACTTCCCGGTTACGCGCGCGGTGACATTGGCGCTGAATGGTGAATTCGATTTCGGTCGCGGCATGGCAGGAAATACTTACCCTGTCTTCAAGAATTTCTATGCTGGCGGTATCGGTTCAGTGCGTGGTTATGAATCGTCGTCCTTGGGTGCGCATGATGCAATGAGCGGGGATCCGCTTGGAGGCTCTAGTCGCTTATTCGGTAACGTCGAATTATTGTTCCCGTTGCCAGGAACGAATGATCGGACCTTGCGCTGGTTCGCCTTCTTGGATGCAGGCAATATTTTCCAAGAAAGAGAGCAAATGCGTATATCAGAGCTTCGCTATGCAACCGGTTTAGGCGTTGCCTGGATCTCTCCTATGGGACCGTTAAAATTTAGTTATGGTAAAGCCCTAAATGCCAAGCCAGGAGACAAGCCAGAGAAATTCCAATTTCAGTTAGGCGCCGGTTTCTGATCGATCCAAGACCTTGACCTGGATCTGTCAGTAGTCTGTCGGATATTGATAGAATTGCGTTTGCTAAGATTCGTTAGCAATAGACTGTAGAGAAAATGTAGATCGGCAAGTGAAGCGGTTTATACGATCTGATTAATTTGAATTTCGGAGAATGCCTTGAAGTCCCTTTTTGCATCGGTTTCACGTACTAAATATTCCGCACTGCTTGTGATGTGTCTGTGTTCGTTCGCGAATGCGCAGGCCGATGAATCTAAAATTGGCTTTGTGAGCACTGAACGTATTTTCCGCGAAGCTGCACCCGCCAAGGCGGCGCAAGCGAAAATAGAGCAGGAATTTTCAAAGCGCGACAAGGAGATCCAAGATATGGGCGCGCGCCTAAAAATTATCTCAGAGAAATTGGATAAAGATGGGCCTGTGCTTTCGGAGTCTGATCGCATAAAACGTCAACGTGAAATAGTCGATCTGGATAAGGATTTCCAGCGCAAGCAGCGTGAGTTTCGTGAAGACTTGAATCAACGCCAAAATGAAGAACGCGCCATGATTTCTGAGCGTGCTTACAAAGTCACCAAACAAATCGCGGAGACCGAAAAATTCGATGTGATTTTGCAGGAAGCGGTTTACATCAGCCCGCGCATCGATATCACCGATAAGGTGATCAAGGCTCTCAACAAGTAATTCAAAGGTCATCATGGGTACCCGACTCGGCGAACTGGTCGAACGCTTGGGCGGGCAATTGAAGGGCGATCCGAATATCGAGGTATCCGGCATCGCACCTTTGACGGAAGCCCAAGCTTCGCACATTACATTTCTGTCCAGCTCCAAGCTGCGTGCACAAGCTGGGCAAACCAAGGCGGCAGCGATTATTTTGTCCGCTGCCGACGATTTGGCGCTCCATGCCAGCTTTAGCGGTGCGCGCATCGTCAGCAATAATCCTTACGCTTACTTTGCCCACACGGCGCAATTATTCGCTGCCCAAACACGTGCTGTGCCACTGCCTGGCGTACATCCGAGCGCTTCTGTTGATCCAAGCGCGCAATTGGCCGCCAGCGCGGTAGTCGGCCCAAACGTCACCATCGAAGCCGATGCCATTATCGGAGCCGACTGCATCATTGGCAGTGGTTGTTTATCTTCTATTGCGGGTGGATATGGGTCGCAAAAATTAGGCAGT
>JAZKIX010000250.1:0-11320 GCA_040384645.1 Pseudomonadota bacterium
ATGACGCGGCAAAAACCAGGGTAGTTGGCATCGTCGACCAGTACCAAGTCCCATTTGTCAGCGCGCAAAACCAACTCGTCGCGCTGCGTATCTTGTAGCGCAGTGCAAATTTCACAAGCAATTTCGCTGACAAATTCGGTCGTCATTTTGCGCAATCAGCCCTTACACCAGCACACGTTCGATACCGCCGTTATTGGCGCGGGCGACGTATTCGGGCAACCAGTTGGGGCCAAGGATATGCTTGGCCATTTCGACCACGATGTAGTCTGCTGTGGTGCCGGAATCTTCATCGAAACGGGTCAAACCTTGCAAGCACGCCGGGCAGGAAGTGAGGATCTTGACATCGCCACTAAAGCCGTCGGCGCGCAATTTATCGGCGCCCTTGTTCATTTCCTCTTCCTTGCGGAAGCGGATCTGGGTCGAAACATCGGGGCGTGACACAGCCAGCGTGCCAGCCTCGCCGCAACAGCGGTCGTTCTTTTCAATCTTGACATCATCGACCGTGGTGATCAGGGCATTGACGGTTTTCATCGGGTCTTGCAATTTCATCGGTGTATGGCAAGGGTCGTGGTACATATAGCGCGTACCTTCGACCGCTGCCAGCTTGACGTTCTTTTCCAGCAGGTATTCGTGGATATCGATGATGCGCGAGCCGGGGAATATCTTGTCGAATTCGTAACCTTGAATCTGGTCGTAACACGTGCCGCACGACACCACCACGGTCTTGATATCGAGGTAGTTGAGGGTATTGGCCATGCGGTGGAACAGCACACGATTATCTGTAATGATCTTTTCCGCCTTGTCGAACTGGCCGGCGCTGCGTTGCGGATAACCGCAGCACAGATAGCCCGGCGGCAGCACGGTTTGCACCCCGACATTCCACAACATGGCTTGCGTGGCCAAGCCCACTTGCGAGAACAAGCGTTCTGATCCGCAACCGGGGAAATAGAACACGGCTTCGGTATCGGCCGTGGTGGTTTTCGGGTCGCGGATGATCGGCACGATCTTGTCGTCTTCGATATCGAGCAGCGCGCGTGCGGTTTTTTTGGGCAGGTTGCCCGGCATTTTTTTGTTGATGAAGTGGATCACCTGCTCGCGCACCGGCGCTTTGCCCAAGCTGGCGGGCGGCGCCTTGGTTTGCTTTTTCGCCAGTTTTTTCAAGACCGTATTGCCAAGCCTTTGCGCGGCCACACCCCAGCCGAAAATCACTTCACGCGCGATCTTGATGGTGGCCGGATCTTTGGCATTCAAGAAAAACATGGCTGAGGCTGTGCCGGGATTGAAGGATTTTTTATCCATCTTGCGCAGCAAATTGCGCATATTCATCGAGACATCGCCAAAGTCGATATCGACCGGGCATGGCGTCAGACATTTGTGGCAGACGGTGCAATGGTCGGCCACGTCTTCAAACTCTTCCCAATGCTTGATCGAAATGCCGCGCCGAGTCTGTTCTTCATATAAAAATGCTTCGATCAAGAGCGAGGTCGCCAGAATCTTGTTACGCGGCGAATACAACAAGTTGGCACGCGGCACATGGGTTGCGCAAACCGGTTTGCACTTGCCGCAACGCAGGCAATCCTTGATGCTGGTGGCAATGGCGCCGATATCGCTTTGCTGCATGATCAGCGATTCGTGGCCCATCAGGCCAAAGGATGGCGTGTAGGCATTGCGTAAATCCGCATCCAGACCCGGCAGGTTGAGCAACTTGCCTTTATTGAAGCGCCCTTCTGGATCGATGCGCAGTTTGTAAGCACGGAATTCGCTGATTTCATCTTCGGTCAGGTATTCCAGCTTGGTGATACCGATGCCGTGCTCGCCCGAGATCACGCCATTTAACGAACGCGCCAGGATCATGATGCGATCCACTGCCGCATGTGCGTCTTGCAGCATTTCGTAGTGGTCGGAATTAACTGGCAAATTGGTATGCACATTGCCATCGCCGGCATGCATGTGCAGCGCGACAAACACACGACCGCGCAAGACGCGTTTGTGGATGGCGTTGCATTCTTCCAGAATCAATTTGAATGCGCCGCCGCTGAAAATCTGGCGCAATTGCGCGCGCAATTCATGCTTCCATGAAATACGGATCGTGCGGTCTTGCGCTACGTGAAATACCGTGGCGTCGGCTTGACCTTGCAGGCGCTGCTCGAAAGTCGGCGCCAGCTTTTCCAATCCCAATTCAGCCAGGGTCGAGCTCGCATCTTTGAGTGGCGTATCGAGTTGCGCCAAAATGTAAGACCAGCGCGCATGCACCGCTTCGAGCAAATGTTCAGCCTGGCTGACGCGGTCTTCCAGCATCACATCGTCGGCAATATCTTCGCCCGATGCATCTTCGCTCTTGCCAACCGGCAGATTGCCTTTGGCAAAAAAGGCGCGCAATTCATCGACCAGTTGCAGTTTGTTTTTGAGCGACAGTTCGATATTGATATGTTCGATGCCGTCGGTATATTCGCCCATACGATTGAGCGGAATGACCACGTCTTCATTGATTTTGAAGGCGTTGGTATGTTTCGCAATGGCGGCGGTACGGGCGCGGTCGAGCCAGAATTTCTTGCGTGTTTCCGGGCTGACAGCCACAAAACCTTCGCCGACGCGGGTGTTGGCGATGCGCACTACTTCGGACGCTGCTCGCGCCACGGCGTCTTCATCGTCGCCGACGATATCGCCGAACAAGGCCATCTTCGGCAGCACGCCGCGTTTCGATTTGGTCGCGTAACCGACAGCGCGCAGGTAGCGCTCGTCCAGATGCTCCAGCCCGGCCAAGATGGCGCCGCCTTTTTTGGTTTCAGCGTCGAGGTAATCCTTGATCTCGACAATCGACGGAATCGCATCGCGCGCCTGGCCGAAAAATTCCAGGCAAACCGTGCGCGTGTGCTTCGGCATCTTGTGCAGAATCCAGCGCGCCGAGGTGATCAAGCCATCACATCCTTCTTTCTGGATGCCGGGCAAACCGGCGAGGAATTTATCGGTGACGTCCTTGCCCAAACCTTCCTTGCGGAATTTGCGGCCGGGGATTTCAAGGAATTCGGTCTTGAACGGTTGCTCGGTTTTGCCGTGCTGCTTCGGATGGGTCCATTCGAGCTTGAACTTAGCCACCGGCGCATCGTGAATTTTGCCAAGGTTATGTTCCAGCCGCGTCACTTCAAGCCAGTCGCCGTTGGGGTCAACCATGCGCCATGAGGCGAGGTTGTCGAGCGCGGTGCCCCACAGCACGGCTTTTTTACCGCCGGCGTTCATGGCGACATTACCGCCGATGCAAGACGCTTCAGCCGAGGTCGGATCGACCGCAAATACAAAGCCCGCCTTGTCCGCAGCGTCGGACACACGTTTGGTCACCACGCCGGCGCCGGAATAAATGGTGGCGTATTCACGATCCACGCCGGGCAGCATAGTCATTTCAACCGCGCCGAGTTGTTCCAGCTTTTCGGTATTGATGACGGCTGAGGTTGGCGTCAATGGAATCGCGCCGCCGGTATAACCGGTGCCGCCGCCGCGCGGAATGATGGTCAGGCCAAGCTCGATACAGCCCTTGACCAAGCCGGCCATTTCATCTTCGGTATCGGGTGTCAAGACCACGAAGGGATATTCGATGCGCCAGTCGGTGGCGTCGGTCACGTGCGAGACGCGCGACAAGCCGTCGAACTTGATATTGTCCTTGGCGGTGTAACGGCCCAGCACTTTGTTGGTGCGTTTGCGCAAGTCGTAAGTCTTGCGGAATTCTTCAGCGAAATCGGCCACTGCCTGGCGCGCGGCGCGCAGCAAAATTTCTACCGTGGCGCTGCGGGTTTTAGCTTCTTCCGAATTGGCGCCAAACGTGCCATCGACCAGATCGGTGCTCAGACGGCGCTTGTCGACTTCGACCAGGCGATGATTGAGCGCATCGATCAGCGCTTGCCGGCGCTTGGGGTTGTCGAGCATGTCGTCTTGCAGATACGGATTGCGCTGCACCACCCAGATATCGCCCAGCACTTCATACAGCATGCGCGCCGAACGCCCGGTTTGACGCGCGCCGCGTAGGGTATCTAGCAAGCTCCAAGATTCTTCACCGAGCAAGCGGATCACGATTTCGCGGTCGGAAAAGGAGGTGTAGTTGTACGGAATTTCGCGCAGGCGGGTTGGCGTAGCGCCTTGTGGCGCTTCGGAAAGGAGTGCTTGAATTTGTGCTGGAGCGTTCATCGGCGAGGGTTTTGAGTAAGGGCGGGATGCGTCGCAAATCGAATGAAAGGCAATATTACGATTTTGACCCGCGTAAGCCGTAAATAATCATTCTAGCGTATCGCGTTGCACCATGCCGGATCGGATGCGCGCCTTTATGCACTGCATGAGTGCTTGAAAAACAGACTTACAACCCTTCTATTACAGGGGGTATATGCCAAAACAATACCAATCCCGCACGTTTTTATTGCGTCTTTAAAAATACACCGACCAGTATATTTAAGCCAACCAATGCGCAATGGTGCGCCAGAAGCCATCCGGCAAGGTCAACAAAAGCCAGGTCATGACAAAGTAACGCAAGAATTTCCCGACGGCCATATAGGCCACGCTAGGCCAGAATGGCAGCTTGAGCCAGCCGGCTAAGGTGCAAATCGGGTCGCCAATGCCGGGCAGCCAAGCTAGCAACATGGTTTTGGCGCCAAAACGGCGCAACCAGGCAAACCAGCGGGTTTCCCTTTCTTTGGCAAACGCCTTGCTGGCGCCATAACCGAGCCAATAATCGACGATGCCGCCCAGTGTATTGCCCAATGTCGCGACCAAGATCACTGGCCAGAACAGTGCGCCATTGGCCTTGATGACGGCAAATACGGCGGGCTCGGAGCCCAATGGGAGCAAGGTTGCAGAAACAAAGCTGATCAGGAAGACCGCGCTTAAACTGATTTCAGGTGCGGCCACGAGTGCCAAAAGCCAGTGGATTGCTGATTCGATCATCGAGGATGGTGGGCTGAAAAACGTCCATTATAATGTTCGATCCCTTTCGCTCCCTTTATGGTCGGCAACACAGCATGGTTTCGCCTGCATGCCGCCCGACACTCAATGACCGCTCAGTGACCACCCAATGACCACCGACTATTTAAAAAGAATCCTGAACGCCCGCGTCTACGACGTTGCGGTTGAAACTGCGCTGGAACTGGCGCCTAAGCTGTCGGCGCGGCTGGGCAACCGCATTTATTTCAAGCGTGAAGATACCCAAAGCGTGTTCAGCTTCAAGCTGCGCGGCGCCTATAACAAGATGGCGCATCTCACACCAGAGCAACTGGCGCGCGGCGTGATTTGCGCCTCGGCCGGCAATCATGCGCAAGGCGTGGCGCTGGGTGCTAGCAAGCTCGGCTGCAAGTCCATGATCGTGATGCCGACCACCACGCCACCCATCAAGATCGAGGCGGTCAAGGCTCTGGGCGGCGAAGTGGTGTTGTTTGGCGAGTCCTACACCGACGCCAGCAAACATGCGCGCGAGCTGGAAGAACAGCACCAACTTACCTACGTCCACCCTTTCGACGATCCTGACGTGATCGCCGGCCAGGGCACGGTCGGGATGGAAATCTTGCGCCAGCATCAAGGCCCGATCCACGCTATTTTCATTGCGATTGGCGGCGGCGGCTTGATCAGCGGCATCGGTGCTTACGTGAAAGCGGTGCGGCCTGAGATCAAGATCATCGGGGTGCAAAGCACTGATTCCGATGCCATGGATCGCAGCATTAAAGCCGGCCAACGCGTGACCTTGCCCGATGTCGGCCTGTTTGCCGATGGCACGGCGGTCAAATTGGTGGGCGAAGAAACCTTCCGCGTCGCGCAACTGGTGGTCGATGAAATCATTCTGGTCGATACCGATGAAATCTGCGCCGCGATCAAGGATATTTATCAAGACACGCGCAGCATCGTCGAGCCGTCCGGCGCGCTTGCCGTGGCCGGAGCTAAAGCCTACCTAGAACGCGCCCGCAACAAAGGCGCGCCGGTCGAGAATGAAGCGGTGGTGGCAATCGCCTGCGGCGCCAATATGAACTTCGACCGGCTGCGCTATGTCGCGGAACGGGCCGAAGTGGGCGAGGCGCGCGAAGCCTTATTTGCGGTGACGATCCCGGAAGCGCGCGGCAGCTTCCGCCGCTTTTGCGAACTGGTCGGCCCACGCAATGTGACCGAATTTAACTATCGCATCAGCGATGCCCGCGAAGCTCATGTGTTCGTCGGCGTGCAAACCGCCAATCGAGACGAGCCGCGCCAGCTGGTCGCGCATTTTGAAAAACACGGCTTCAAAACGCTCGACCTGACCCACGATGAATTGGCCAGCACCCACATCCGCCATCTGGTCGGCGGCAAGAGTGCGCTGGCGCAAGATGAATTACTGTACCGCTTTGAATTCCCAGAACGTCCCGGCGCGCTGATGCGTTTTCTGGACAGCATGGCGCCCAACTGGAATATCAGCCTGTTCCACTATCGTAATCAGGGCAGCGACATGGGACGGATTTTGGTTGGCTTGCAAGTGCCGAAAATAGAAATGCAAGCGTTCAGGGATTTTTTAGCGACCTTGGGTTATCGATATCAGGATGAAAGCGACAATCCGGTATACAAATTGTTTTTAGGCTGATTTTAGGCGGAGGAAGCGGAATTGGAGCAAAAAATACTCCACCGGGTATTTTTTATTACGCAATTAAAACGTGCGGGATAGGCAGTGTTTTGGTCTATACCCCCCCTAATTGATCTAATTCACATCACATTTCATCGCTAACTGACCGGCGATTTAGCCTTAATAGCGAGCCGCATCCGGGCTTTTATTTCAAGCAAACGATCATCATGAATCCATCGAATTTTCCCGACGCATCACCGCTGGGCAAACCGGCCAGCTATCAATCGAGCTACGACGCCACGCTGTTGTACCCGATCGGCCGGCAAGCCAAGCGCGACGAGCTGCAATTGCGCGGCACGCTGCCGTTTTTCGGGGTCGATATCTGGAACGCCTACGAAGTGTCGTGGCTCAATCTGCGTGGCAAGCCGCAGGTGGCGATTGCGACTTTCACGGTGCCGGCAGACTCGCCCAATATCATCGAGTCGAAATCGTTCAAGCTGTATCTCAACTCTTTCAATCAGAGCAGATTAACTGGCGCCGATGCGCTGAAGGATCTTTTGCGCGCCGACTTGTCCGCTGCAGCCGGGGCACCGGTACACGTCGCTTTGACGTTGCAAGAAGGGTTTTCGAATCTGGAAATGGGCGAACTGGATGGTTTATTGCTGGACCGGCTCGATATCGAGGTCAACAATTACACGCCAAACCCGCACTTGTTGCAAGCAAACCACAGCGAAAGCGCGGTCGAAGAAATCCTGGTGTCGCATTTGCTCAAATCCAATTGCCTCGTCACCGGCCAGCCCGATTGGGGCAGCGTCCAGATTCATTATGTCGGCGCGCAAATCGAGCAAGCCGGTCTGCTGCAATACATCATTGGCTTTCGCGAACACAATGAATTCCATGAGCAATGCGTGGAGCGCATCTTTGTCGACATCCTGACCCAGTGCCAGCCGCAAAAACTAGCGGTCTATGCGCGTTATACGCGTCGCGGCGGCTTGGATATCAACCCATGGCGCAGTAACTTCTCTACTGGCGAGCGCCTTAAGAACCTGCGGAATGCACGTCAATAAATGCGTCAATAGCGGGTTCAATGATCCTATTTCTCCCGGTCATCGCGATTGTGCTTCGTCAACGATTGTTGCGCCGATGCGATTACACATTGCGCTAGCCATAAAGAGGCCTATAATTCTGCACGGAAGCTCCTTTTTGTGCGCCGCACCATTTCCTCATGTGTTATGACTAATATCGCAAAAATATTATCTCCGAGTAATGTGGCACTTGATATTGAAGTGTCCAGCAAAAAGCGTGCTTTTGAACAAGCAGGACTTCTCTTCGAAAACAACTGTGGCATTGCGCGCTCAACAGTGTCAGATAACCTGTTTGCGCGCGAACGCATGGGTTCGACCGGTCTCGGTCACGGCGTCGCAGTACCACATGGCAGGATCAAGGGACTGAAAGCGCCGCTGGCGGCTTTTGTCCGATTGGCTGAACCGATTCCATTTGAATCGCCCGATGGCGAACCAGTGAACTTGCTGGTTTTTCTGCTCATTCCAGACCATGTGACGCAGCAACATCTTGAAATCCTGTCCGAAATTGCCGAATTATTCTCAGACGATGCATTTCGCACCGCTTTGACGGTAGATACCGACCCGGCCTCGGTTTATGCACGGATCGCGGCCTGGCAGCCCAGCATGCACATTTAAGCGCATTATTGCCCAGCCATGTCGTCACCCCTTGCACCATTAACCATTCAACGCCTTTACGATGAAAATCGTGATTCGCTGTTACTCGGATGGTTTGCCGGCTTTCCCGGTGGGGAGCGACTTATCTCCGGCGATACCGCTTCGGCGGCCGATCAAGTGGGTCATTTAAACTTGATCCACCCCGGTCGAATCCAGGTTTTTGGCCACCAAGAAGTCGAGTATTACCAACGTCTGAGCCCGAAAGCGCGCACTTACCATATTGAAGAATTAGTCAGCGGTCAGCCGCCAGCGTTAATCATTGCGCAAGGCCTTGAAACGCCATCCGACATTCTCGCCATCTGCGACGAAAAAAATATCCCGCTCTTTTCCACGCCCTTGCCGGCGGCGCAAGTAATCGATTTCCTGCGCGTATATTTATCTAAAAAACTAGCGCAACGCATAATGATGCATGGCGTTTTTATGGATGTGCTGGGCGTTGGCGTACTGATTACCGGCGATTCCGGCCTTGGCAAAAGCGAACTCGGCCTGGAATTGATATCGCGCAGCCACGGGCTGGTAGCAGACGATGCAGTCGAGTTTTCGCGTATCGCGCCAAATATGATCGAAGGCCGCTGCCCAACTCTGCTGCAAAACCTGTTGGAAGTGCGCGGTCTGGGCTTACTCGATATCAAAGCCATCTTTGGCGAAACCGCCGTGCGTCGCAAAATGCGCCTGAAATTGATCGTGCATCTGGTGCGCCGTAGCGCCCTTGATGAAGAAGCAGAACGGCTGCCCTTCCACTTCCCCACCGAAGATGTGCTGGGTCTGGCCATCCGCAAAGTGGTGATCCCGGTTGCGGCTGGGCGCAATATCGCGGTCTTGCTGGAAGCAGCGGTACGCAATACGATTTTGCAATTGCGCGGGATCGATACCTTGCAAGAATTCGTCGAGCGACAGCGACTTGCCATGAGCGGCGATTAAGCGGATTAAGCGAACAAACCCATGCGCATCGTCCTCATCAGTGGCATTTCCGGTTCTGGCAAATCAGTGGCGTTAAACGTGCTGGAAGATGCAGGATATTACTGTGTCGATAATTTGCCACCGCCCTTGTTACCGGCATTGGTCACGACTTTGATTGAAGAAGGTACAGCAGCGCTGGCTGTCGCGATGGATTCACGCAGCGCCGATTCACTGGCAAGCTTGCCCGCCGATATCGGCAAGTTCAAGGCACAGGGTCATGACGTTAAAGTGCTGTTCTTGACCGCCAATACCCATTCTCTGGTAGCGCGCTTTTCTGAAACAAGGCGCAGCCATCCACTCTCGCACAGAGTGCGCCCAAACCAGAATCCAGCTAGCCGACGCACCTTGATCGAATGCATTTTGGAAGAACGCGAGATATTGTCGGCTATTGAAAAACTCGGCCACATCATCGATACCTCAGATTTAAGCGCCAATAAATTGCGCGCATGGATTAAGGAATTGATCGATATACAAAGAGCACCATTAACCCTGTTTTTCGAGTCGTTTGCCTTTAAATTGGGGGTGCCGCTCGATGCCGATTTTGTCTTCGACGTGCGCGCCCTGCCCAACCCTTATTACGACATCAATTTACGGCCTTTATCAGGCAAAGACGCGCCAGTGGTCGCATTCTTGAACGCGCAGCCACATGTCGGCGAGTTACTGGGCGACATACGCAGCTTTATCGAAAAATGGTTACCCTTGTTCAAAGATGACAATCGCAGTTATTTGACCGTGGCATTGGGCTGCACGGGCGGACAACATCGCTCTGTGTATATGGCAGAACGGCTGACCGAGCATTTTCAATCGACCGAATGCGTGGTGCTGCGACACCGCGAATTGAGCTAATCCGACAGCGTCATGCGATCTATTCGGAAAACAGATTTTTTTGACCGAATGCTGCCACTAACAATTTCTTGATCGGTGCGGGCAATGGCGCGTCGATCAATTGATCTGTTGCCACCCAGACATAGTCCCTTTCAGCCGCCATTTGCTGGCGATGTGACAGCGTGATCTGATACGGCGCGATATGCAATTTGAAGTGCGTAAATCCGTGCGTGACAGGCAATAAGGCCTCAACTGAAGCAAATGCCCCAAATCGTTCTACAGCTTGCGCCAGCGTCGCTCTGGCAGGGGCCTGAGATATTCCTTGGCCTGATTGCTGTCCATCCAATTCAGGCAAGGAAAGCAATCCGCCCCAAATACCGATCTCTGGCCGGCGCTGTAACAAAACCTGATTGGCATCGGCAATGACCAACATGATCGCGTGTTTTTCAGGAACAGTTTTGCGTGGCTTGCGTACCGGCAATTGATCAACCCGGCCAGTTGCCAAAGCCACACAACGCGTTGCCAGCGGACAGCGGGAGCAAGCCGGATTAGCTCGGGTACAGAGCGTGGCGCCGAGATCCATCAAGCCTTGGGTATAGGCTTCGATATCTAGTTCGGGCAACAAAGCCACGGCTCTTTGCCACAAGGCATCCTCGATTGATTTAGTACCAGGATAGCCGTCGACGCCAAAGACGCGGGCGAAAACCCGTTTGACATTACCATCCAAAATGGCAGCCCGCGTCCCATAAGAAAAAGCCGCAATCGCAGCCGCGGTCGAGCGACCAATACCTGGCAATTGCTGCAACAGCTCTGGATCGTCGGGGAAGATCGCGTTGAACTCAGCCACCACGCGTTGCGCGCATCGGTGCAGATTGCGCGCCCGCGAGTAATAACCCAGTCCGCTCCAGAGTGCCATGACAGCTTCGGAAGGAGCTGCCGCTAGGGACTCTACATCGGGAAACTGTTCAAGAAAGCGCAAGTAATAAGGGATGACTGCCGCTACCTGCGTCTGTTGCAACATGATTTCGGACAACCAGACCCGATACGCATCACGCGTATTTTGCCAAGGCAATACGTGACGCCCATATTGCTTTTGCCAGGCTATAACGGCGCTGGAAAAGCTTGGGTCAGCAAAATGATTTAATGGCGCGTCCGCGGGAGACGCTACTGCGATTCGTTTCAAATTAGAAAGCGTTCAACTAAGCGTGGACTGATGGAATCAGCACCGAATAAATTA